>CAIQUL010000234.1 GCA_903874975.1 uncultured Chthoniobacter sp.
AATGCGCCAGCGTGGCGAAGAGCGCGGAGGTGAGAACGAGGGCCCCGAGCGCGCCGCCGATGGTCTTGTTCGGGCTGGTATTGGGCGAAAGTTTGCGACGGCCAAAGGCTTTGCCGGTGCAGTAGGCGAAGATGTCGTTCAGCGAGATGCAGACGAGGATCGCGAGCTGGATCGGGGCGCCGAGGCGGTCATTGGCAAAGTAGGAAAAGTGTCCGAGGCAGAGCCCGAAGAGGACAAACGCGAGGATGCCGAGCGCAACCCGCTGAATGTAGCCTTTGGGCTGATCGGCAAAGAGCGAGAAGATGACGATGGCCGAGGTCGTGAGCGAGCCGAGCGCAACAAAAAGGCCATACCAATGGTCGGCAATGGCGAAAGTGATGAGCAACCCGCCGAGCGCGACGATGGCGCTGACGAGGTGCTGGCGGAAGAGTCCCGTGGCGCGCGCAAACTCCCGGTAGCACAGGGCCCCGAGCAGCCCTACAGCGAGGATCGCGGTCAGCTTCCCGACGAGCAGCGGGACGACCATGAGCGGCGCGAGCACGAGCCAGGATTTGTAGCGCGTCCACACATCGGCGCGCAGCGCGGGCGTGAGCTTACCGGCTTTGTCGAGCAGGAGAAAAAGCAGCGGGGTGATCGCGAACACGCCGGCCACGCTGGCGGCGATCCAGAAGCTGACGGGATGCAGGCCGAAGATCATGGGTGGGATTTTTTTCGCAGAAACGCGGCGATGAAAGCCAGACGCCGCCACGCAGTGATGAGGCCGCCGAGGATGACGATCCAAAGGGCGACCACCACGACGGGCAGCGGACGCTCGCCGATGACGGTGGCGTAAGTCGGGTAGATCGCGCTGAAGACGCAGACGACGGTCATCAGCGCCATGCGGTGCGGCTTGGCCTGCGGGCCGAGGAAGCACTGGCCCGCGCCGGCGCTCGCGCCGAGCGCGCGGACGTAGGCGACGAAAATCGCAACCAGCGCCGCGGCGAAACCGAGCACCGGAGAGCTGCCCGACGCATAGCCCGCGCCGATGAAGATCGCCGCGTCCGAGACGCGATCGGGCACTTCATTCCACAACTCGCCGGTCGGTCCGCCTTTGCGTCCCTCCACCGCGACCATGCCGTCGAGGAGGTTCGCGATCAGGCGGAGTTGGATGCCGAGCGCCGCCGCGAACCAGCACGCGCGCAGCGCCCAGCCGTCGCAATGCGCCGTGGCCGCGAACGCCGCGCCAGCACCGCATCCGAAGACGATGCTCGCCGCGGAAATGCCGTTCGGCGTCACCCCGGCACGCGCCAGCCCCGCGGCGAGGTTTTTGAAAAAGGGCCACTCGCGCGTTTTCAGCGGGCGGCGTCCGGTGGGTTCGGTCGGCATGGGTCAGCGTCCGAGGAAATACATGCCGGCGATGAGCAGCGCCATCCCGCCGACATTCGCCGGTTTGATCGGCGTGCCGTAGGCCCACAGCGCGATGAACGCGGCGAAGATGAACGTGGTGGCATAGACCGGATAGAGCGTGGTCAGCGCGCCGCCGCGCTTGAAAGCGGCGACGAAGAGAACCATCACCGCCACGTAGCAGGCCACGCCGCCGAGCAGGCGCGCATTGAGCAGGTAGCTGAGCGCGCCGCCGGTCGCGCGCTCTGCGCCGGACTTGTAGAGAAACTGCCCGAGCGCGCCGAAGAACGACGCGAGGAGGAAAAGGAAGATCGAAAGCGGCGGGGTTTTCATCGGGTGAGCGGGACCGTTTTCCGCCCGGCGGAAAATCAGCGCACGGCTTCCGGAGCCTGCCCGAGCGCCACCTTCAGGCGGCCGATTTCATCGCGCATTTCATCGCGCCGCTTTTGCAGCGTCTCGGCGTGCTGCTTCACCCGGGCGAGGCCGGCAGTGACGGCCTCGAGTTCGGCTTTGAAACCGTCGCGCTCGGCCTCGATGGCCTGCACCCGGGCGCGCTCTTTTTCGAGCAGAACGGTGGCGGCATCGGGCGAGGCCTGCAGCGCTTCGCGCTCGCTGTGGACCTGCTGGAGTTGCGCAGTCACGGCCTTGAGTTCGGCGTGGAGCTTGGTCATGTCGGCGGCAAGCTGAACGCGGTCGGCGGTGACGGCCCGGTTCTTTTCCTCCGAGGCTGCCAGCGCTTTCTCCAGCTCGGCGGTCCGCGCGCGAACCGCTTTTTCCTGATCCTGCACCGCTTGATGGGCCTTCGCGAGGGCCGCTTGCGCGGCTTCCAGCGCGCCGTTTTTTTCCGCCAGTTGCCCCTGCAAAGCCGCGCCCGCGGCCTTGGCAGCGGCCACGGCGGCGACGGCTTCACCGGCCTCGCGCTGGCGCCGTTGCAAATCGCTGAGCAGGGTGTCCACGTGCGCCTGCAACTCCTTCGTCGCGGCCTCGGCAGGCCCCGTCCGTTCGCCATCCGCAGCCGCTTCGGTCGCGCGCCTCTGCACCTCCGCGAGTTCGCTTTTGGCCGTCCCGGCGGCCTGCACGGCAGCGCGCAAGGCTTCTTCCTGAGCGGCGAGCCGCTTGCGGGCTTCATCGCGTTCCTCGGCGAGGTCCTGCTGCGTCTTCCGCAGTTCGGCGAGATTCTGCGCCGCCTGCCCGGCCTCGGCCTTGGCGGTTTCCGAAGTCTTCGTCACCGCCTCCAGCCTGGCCTGCAGCGCGGCCAGTTCGCTTTGCAGCGCGCCCAATTCGACCGCCGTTTCGCTGGAAGCGGTCAACTGCTGCTGCATCTGCTCCCGAGCCTGGTCCGCCGACGCCACGGCCGCCGCCAGCTTCGCGGCCTCAGCGCGCTCGGCGGTCACGATGGTCTGCGCCTCGGCAATTTCCGCGCGCCCCATTTTCACCTCGCGCTCGGCGTGGCCCAGATCCATGCGGAAGCCCTCCCGCTCGGCGGAAACCGTGGCGAGCTGCCGCCGGAGGTCCGCCAGCTCCTGCTCGGCCGCGCCGAGTTGATCGCTCGTGGCGTCCGCGACCCCGGCCCGCTCCTGGCGTTCCCGCGCCAGCTCCACATTCGCCTTTGCCAGCTCGGTCTGAAAGCGCGCGCCTTCCTCCTTGATCCGCTGCAATTCCGGCTCCGTCGCGCGCAGCCCCGCGCGCGCCTTTTCCAAATCCTGTCGCAAATTCGCTTCATCCTCTTTGAGCCTCCGCAGCTCCGGATCCGCTGAGGCGACCTCCACCCGGAGCCGCTTTAGCTCGGCCCTGGCGCTTTCGGCTTCCGCCCGCAACCGCGTCGCGTCGTCGAGCGCGGCGGCCAGCTTCCGGGTCAGTTCCTCCAACACACCACTCGCCGCGGGCGGTGCCGCTGGAATCTGCGGGGCGGGCTGGCTTTCCGTCGGGATCGTCAGCGGGCGGCGGCAACTCGGACACTGGATTTCAACGCCGGCGGCGGCGGCATCCACGGAGAGTTTCTGCGCGCAGTCCGGACAGGAGAATTTGATGTCGGCCATAGATGGATTTTTTGGTGGGGGCGAAAGGCGCGTCTAGCTACCAGCGGGTCTGGGGGCGGGCAAAAGAAAAAGATGCGTCCACTTGACGAGTCAAACGCGAAACCTACGGTCAGAATCCTATGAAAAAACTCAGCTCATTCATCTGTGCATTGGCCCTCACTTCACTCGCCGCTCTGGCCGGGGATAAATTCCCGGACATCTCGCTGGCCGACTTGAAGCAGGCTATTGCGGACAAAAAAGTCGCCCTCATCGACGTGAACGGCGCCGACAGCTACAAGGCCGGCCACATCCCCGATGCGGTGGACTTTTCCACAGCCCGAGCCGACCTCGCGGCCAAGCTCCCGGCCGACAAGGGCACGCTCGTCGTGGCCTACTGCGGCAACGAAAGATGCGGCGCGTATGCCTCCGCGGCCAACAAGGCCAAGGAACTCGGCTACACCAACGTGAAGCACTTCTCCGGCGGCATCGCTGGCTGGAAGAAGGCTGGCGAGAAGACCGATTCCTCCAAGTAACAACCCGGGGCGATTCCATCGCTCGAGAATCCCCAAGCCGGAGCCTCTCGCAGGCTCCGGCTTTTTCGTGCCCGGACGCAGGGGCGGGGCGAATGACGAATGACGAAATTTCCTGCACGCACCCGCCCAATCTTCATCCGTTTTTCGTCATTCCACATTCCACATTCGGCATTTCCCCTCCTCCCCGCTTCCTGCTTGGCACCCGCGTAAAAACCGCACAGTTTCCGCCGCCGTGTCCGACGAATCACCAGCCAATCCCGACCTCCTCCTCCCGCCCGGCGACTTCGACGCCTACATCTTCGACTGCGACGGCACGCTCGCCGACACCATGCCCACCCATTTTCGCGCCTGGCAGACCGCGCTCGGTGCCCACGCGGAGGAATTTTCCGAGGCCATGTTTTACGAACTCGGCGGCGTCCCCACCACCCGCATCGTGGAAATTCTCAACGAGCGCCACGGCTTCACCATGCCCGTCGCCGAAACCGTCGAGCACAAGGAAGCGCTCTTCCTTTCCATGAGCCACCACATCGCCGCCATTGAACCCGTGGTCGCGCTCGCGCGGAAATTTCACGGCGTGAAACCGCTCGCCGTCGCCTCGGGTGGGCATCGCCGCATCGTCCTCAGCACCCTCCGTGCGCTCGGCATCGCCGATCTCTTCGATGCCATCGTCTGCGCGGAAGATTACCAGCGAGGCAAACCCTCGCCCGACCCTTTTCTCGAAGCCGCCTTCCGCCTCCAGGTCGCGCCCGCGCGCTGCCTCGTCTTTGAAGACACCTCCACCGGCATCGCCGCCGCCGACGCCGCCGGCATGCAGTCCGTGCTCGTCCCGCCACCGCGGCGCTAGCGCATCCGCCGCTGCAGATTGAGGTGAAAGTTTCCCAGCGGGAACTCGTCG
>CAIQUL010000235.1 GCA_903874975.1 uncultured Chthoniobacter sp.
CTTCCTCTTCTGTCGTGTTCAATTCGATCGCGCGCATGCTCAGTAGGTAGCTGACTACGCCCTGCACTGTCCAGGTATTTGTTGGACACTACACTAGACGTCTCCATGCTAGACGTCTCCATGCTGGGCACTCAGATTTCGGCCAGCGCTAATGGTGGTTTATACGTAAGCGGCACCGCAGGCGAAGTTTACATGAGCACAAATAATCCAGTGCCTTTAACTTTCACCTTTACTGGAACACTTCCTACGGCCGTCGGAGGTTTGTTTTTGACGACCGATTCTGGTTTCAATGCTGTAACTACAACGATAAAGGTAACGTTGGGTGATGGCACGGCCATTGTCACAGTCGGTGGCGCCGGTAACACGACTGTTACGTTCGTAGGCTTCACCAATGACGTCGGGATCAGTTCATTGACGATTGAAAGCGGCGGCGTCAATACTTATCCTACGGTTAATGCGCTCTACGTTAAAGACTCAGCGGTCCCGGAACCAACGTCGATGCTCCTGTCGATGTTCGCAGGGGGCATGATGCTGTTGCGACGCAAGCGCTAGTCCTTCAATTTCCAATTCCCAACCAACACAAGGGCGAATCTTCGGATCCGCCTTTGTCGTTGGCGCCCGTTGACACCACCGCTGGGGCGTGAACCCAGTTCTCCTCCAACATAGCGGATGGTGGATCCAGCCCCAAGCACTGCGTTCGATGGCGGCCGCACCCGCAGCGTATCGTGGTGGTCCATTGCCGCAGCCAACCCCCTTTTCCCCTTCCCAGACCGGTTCTCCAGTGTATTCTCAGCCCTAGGTGAAAAAGCAAATTCCTAGCATTCAAATTCCTAGCAGCAACTACTGGGTTGTTGAGGAGAATGTGGGTGCGGTGGAAAAATTCACCAAGAATGGCGGTGCATCGATCCGGACCCGGCGGACTGGCTCTGCGCCTGATGGTCCAAGGAAATGAATCAACGTGTGAAGAAAACGGGGACGTAGTGCCACATTCTAGAGGTGAGATTGAAGTGCGCACGGGGAAAAAAGTAGCAATGAAAATGAAAACAACAAAGGGACTTCACGTATGAAGAAATCAGCAGTCCCTGGGCTGGTGAATGGCGGAGAAGTCGAAGAACTCAAAAAGCAAATTCCTAGCAACTCCATTTCTATTCCTCATCAATCTGAAGGCATTCGAAGCATTTTCGGCACCGCAGTTTGTGGCACGATGGCTGTTGTTTGTCTCCTCAGTTCGACTTGCAGCGCGGCACCGCCCACCGATCCTCAGGAACTCTTCGAGCACTATTGCTTTAATTGCCACGACGAAGATGAGAAAAAGGGCGATTTAGACTTAAGCGCTGTTCTCGATAAGACGGATTTTGATGGCAATTGGGTCTTTGAAAATTTGATCACCGGAAAGATGCCGCCGTCTAACAAAAAGCAGCCAACTGCTGCCGAGCGGGAGAAGATGCTCGCATGGCTGGCCTCACGGCAACCGGCACATCCCGCTCGTGATTTCCGTCGGATCAGTCGCCATGAGTTCGTCACTTCCGTCAACGATCTGTTAGGGTCTGATATTGATTTGGTCGCGGAGATTCCCGAGGATCGAGGCACCTATGACTTTGATACGGATCGGCGCATTCAATTGACCAGTGAGCAACTCTCCGCCGCATTCACTGTGGCCGATGAGATGCTCGATTTTGCTTTCCCGGTGGAGCAAGTCGAGCCGGAAGCAGTCTGGAAGACGAGCGCCATCAAGGAAAGTCACGAAACTTACCGCATCTATGCCCGCAAACACGAGGAAGGTGTACTGTTCTCGTGGACCCGGGCAAACAACGGAGTCTTCTACTCATTTTTTTACGACAATTTCGAGCCGAAAGTAAAAGGATGGTATGATCTGACATTCGACGCTGCCAAAATGGGCGCTTTTGCCGAAGATATCAGCATCATGGTTTTTGCTGGAAAGCATTTCATCGCAGATGACCGGCCACAGCCACAACGGCTTCTGGATGTCATTTCCCTTGGTAACAAGACGTTGCAGCCTCATCAACTCAGAGTGTTTCTCAATCCTGGCGAAAACGTGTCAGTCCACTGTTATTCCCCGCACACGTGGCGCCAAGCCAAAGGCAACCAAGGAGCCTACATCAAGCAGCTCACCGTGCGCGGCCCTGTTTACGAAACATGGCCGCCGAAATCGTATTCAACTAATTTCCCCGGCCTGCCTGTAACGGTTGCTGCCCGATCATCGTCTTCAAAGACGGATGCGATCACCGTTACCGGCGGCGAGGCCGAACTGCGCCAGGTGATCAAACGCTTCGCGGAACGGGCATTCGTAAGCACCTTGAGCGATGCTGAAATCGCCCCCTATGTGCAGGTGAGTCTTGATCAGTTCCGTGCCAAAAGTGATTTCGTTTCCGCAGCCAAAATCGGCATGAAGGCGGTGATCAGCTCACCTCGCTTTTATTTGACACCCAACGCCGATTCCAACCAATCGCAGACACGCGCGGCCACACTATCCCGGACATTATGGTTATCTGTTCCAGATTCCCACTTGGCTGAACTGGCCGCAGCCGATAAACTGATAGGTCGGCTCCTGCGGCAGGAAATCGAACGCATGCTGGCGGATCCCAAGAGCAAGCGAATGATCCACTCTTTCTGCGGACAATGGCTGAATCTTCGCTCCCTCGATAAAATCTCACCTTCTCTCAAACTATATCCGCTATACGATGTGTTACTCGCACACTACTTGCCGATCGAGACGGAGATCTATTTCGCCCACCTGGTTGAAGCGAATTTACCGATCAGCCATCTGATCCACTCTGACTTCACCTTTCTCAATCAACGCTTGGCCCGGCATTATGGTGTCGAAGGTATCATCGGCGAGCAGATGCGAAAGGTCGCGCTCCCGGCGGGTTCACCGAGAGGTGGCCTGCTGACTATGGCGAGTGTTCTGAAAGTCACCGCCGATGGCTTTCAAACATCTCCCATCCTCCGTGGAGCTTGGGTTTCCAAGAACATCGTCGGCGTGCCGCTCTCGCCACCGCCGCCCAATGCTGGGACGATCGAAGCGGATCACGCGGCCGCGAAAACGCTCAAGGAACAGATCGAGACGCACAAAAAAAACGCCTCATGCTTTGCCTGCCACAAGAGCATTGATCCCTACGGATTCGCACTCGAAAGCTTTGATGCCGTCGGGCAGTGGCGCACGCGCTACGCCACGGAAACGCCGCACGCGAGCACCTTCACGTATTTGCCCACCGGCTTTTCCAAACCCGCTGGTGAAGTGGATCCATCCGCGAAAATCAACGGCACGGAGTTCAGCGACATCAATGGCCTCAAGAAGTATCTTTTGGCCGACCACCGAGGCCTCGCCTATAATCTGGCCAAGAAATATTTCGAGTATTCCACCGGCAAGAAGCCAGACCTGCAACAACGACTCGACCTGTATTCCATGATTCCATCCAAAGCCGAAGACTGCCGTCTGCGCGAACTTCTGATCAATGTGCTGATCTATTCCTTGAGTGGTAAGAAGCCGTAAACTGCCTGCCGCATAATAAATCTAAAAACATAAATCACAGCATGTTCACACGAAGAGACTTCCTTAAAGCCGGTGCGGCGCTGCCGCTGGCGATTCATTCATTGGGTCTACACGCCGCAGAAAGACCGAAAAACCCGCCCAAACGGATCATTTTCATCTGCAACTCACTCGGATTTTATGAGCCCTATTTTTTCCCAAAAACACGGGGTGACTTGTCCACCAGTAGCTATCTCCAAGATCTGAAAGTGCAGAACAAGGCGACGGTCTTCCAGAACCTTTATCACCCCGGCATGAAAACCAGTAACCATGATTCCGAAAAGTCGTTCCTGACTGGAGCACCGCAACCGGAGTCGGCGGCTTTCGTCAACAGCATCTCACTGGATCAGATATTGGCACAAAAGATGGGCGGTGATACGCGATTCTCTTCCCTTGCCATGAGTATCTATGATCGCGGCTGGGGCTGCTCGTGGAATTCCCGCGGGACCGCCATCCCGCCCATGTATGATGAAGCCAAGATATTTAACATGCTCTTTGGGGAAGAGGATTTGGCGGCCAAAAAGAAGCAAATTGCCAACGATATGGAAGTCATTGCCTGCCTCCACCGGGACATCAAGGCGCTCAAAGCTGGCAAGGCCAATCATGCCCAGTTGGATTCATACGGGAATGTCATTCAGGAATTGGAAGCAAAAATCAAACATGAGGAATTCTGGCTGAATGCCAACAAGCCGAGGGTTACGAACACCCTCAGCGAGGATAAGGAATTCGAGTTCTCCACCAAGGTGAAAAACCTTTTGGAATTGGCAAAGCTCGCCCTCCGGACGGATTCCACCCGAGTGATCACTTTTTCCATGGATTGGATCTACGGCACCATCAAAGTGCCCGGTGCGACTGGTGGCTGGCACACGCTTTCCCATCACGGCGGCCAGCCAAAGGTTCTCGAGCAATTGAGCCGCGTGGAACGCGACATCATGACCCATCTGAACCAATTCCTCTACGACCTCGATCAGATCGACGAAGGCAACGGCACCCTGCTGGACAACACCACCGTCGTCATCGGTAGCAACTTTGGCGATGCCTCCAACCACACCTGCAACAATTTGCCCACCCTTGTCGCCGGCGGCGGCTATCGCCACCAAACCCAGACGGTTCTCGAAAAGCCGACTCCTCTCTGCAACCTCTACCTCGAGCTATTGCACAAGTTCAACATCGATGCCGGACAATTCGGCAGCGGGAAGCAGGATCTGCAACTGCTCAATGGCTGAAAGCGGCGGATCAGGATTCCAGATTTTTGTCTATCTGAGGTGCTCTAGATTTCTGGACCAAGAACCTACAGAATCGAAAATCCATGAACCTAGCAGCCCGCAAGCGATACACCCCCGAGTTCAAAGCACAGGCCGTCGATCTCCTGAGCACTGGCAAGCCCGTCGCCCAAGTCGCCGAAGAACTCTGCATCAGCAGCAACCTGCTCTACAACTGGAGGCACAATTCGCAGGGCGCGCAGCTCGGCAGCGCAGGAGCGCGCGCCGCGAAAACGCCCTCCTGCGCCAGGAGAATGACATTTTAAAAAAGGCCGCCGTCATCCTGGGCACCAGACTCCCCTCCA
>CAIQUL010000236.1 GCA_903874975.1 uncultured Chthoniobacter sp.
AAGCCGGATGATCCGCACCGCGTATTTCCTCGTGCGCAGCTTCAAATCGGCTATTCCGCCATCATCCTTCATCCTTCAACCCTCATCCTTACCTAAAAGACGGAGCAGATCGCGCATCCGTGCGCTGATGGTTTTCGCGGTCGGGCGGTGCGTGCCCCAGAGGTTCGGGTGGTAAGGGACGGGCGTGTCTTTGGCGTTCAGGCGCATCGGCGGGGCGTCGAGCAGACCGAAGCCTTCGGTGGCGACGCGGGCGACGACCTCCGCGGTGACGCCGCCCCACGGGAACGCTTCGCCCACGGCGAGCAGCCGCCCGGTGCGCGCGACGCTGGCGAGCACGGTGTCGGTGTCGAGCGGCTTGATCGTGCGCAGGTCGATGACTTCGATCTCCCAGCCTTCGAGCGCGAGTTCCTCCGCGCAGGCGAGCGACTCGTGGAGCATCGCGCTGTAAGTCACGATCGTGGCGTCGCGGCCGGCGCGGGCGATGCGCGCTTTGCCGGTGGGCATGGCCTCGGTCGGGAGCGCCTCGGCTTTCAAATGATAGTAGAGATACTTGTGCTCGCAGAAGATCACCGGGTCGTCGATGGCCACGGCGTCGAGCAGCATGGAGTAGGCGTCCTCGACGGTGGCGGGCGTCATGACGATGAGCCCCGGGTAGTGCGCGTAGAGCGCCTCCATGCTTTGCGAATGAAACGGTCCCGCGCCCGCCGTGCCGCCGCTCGGGAGGCGGATGGTGATGGGACAGGGAACGTTCGTCCGCCAGTGCAGCGTGGCGGCATGGTTCACGATCTGGTTGAAACCGACGGTCGAGAAATCCGCGAACTGCATCTCGATGATCGGGCGCATCCCCTCGATGGCCGCGCCGATGGCGCTGCCGACCATGGCGTCCTCGCTGATCGGCGCGTCGAGCACGCGACCGGGAAATTCCTGCGCGAGATTTTTCGTGGCCTTGAACGCGCCGCCGAACGAACCGACATCCTGGCCGTAGATGTAAACGCGCGGGTCGTCGGCGAGCGCGCGGGCCTGGGCCTCACGAATAGCTTCGAGGTAGGTGATCATTCCGCGTGCGAGGCTTCGCTGAGGTGGCGCGTGGCGAGCGCGCACCAGTCTTCCTCGTTCGGATCGGGGGCCGCTTCGCGCAGGGTCGTGGCCACGGCTTCGTCGATCTGGCGCTGGGCGTTGATTTCCACCCCGCGCAGCGCGGCGGCATCGGCCCAGCCTTCCGCTAGCAGGCGCTGCTCGGCGACTTTCAGGCAATCGAGTCCGAGCCGGGACTCGCGCAGGCGCTCGTCGATGTAGTGCGAGTCATCGTGCTCGCCGTGGCCGGCGAGCCGGAGCAGCGAGGCGACCACGAGTTGCGGTCCGCCGCCGTCGCGCGCATCGGCGACCGCCTTGTGCAAAACGCGCAGGCAGGTTTCCAAATCCGTGGCGTCGAGACGGTGCCCGGTCACGCCGTAGCCCGCCGCTTTGTCCACCAGATCGGCGCAGGCAAACTGGCGCGCGTTCGGCGTGGAGTAGGCGTATTGGTTGTTCGCCACGACCAGGACGAGCGGCAGCTTTTCCACCGCGGCCATGTTCAGCCCCTCGTGAAACGCCCCCGTCGAAGTCGCGCCATCGCCGAGGCACGTCGCGCCGACCGTGCCGGTGATCCCGCGGAAGCGCCGCGCGAGCAGCGCGCCTGCGACTGCGGGAATCATCGCGCCGAGGTGACTGATCATCGCGAACATCCCCTCGCGCGGGCGGCCGCGGTGGACGTTGCCATCGCGCCCGCGCATCGGCCCGAGGCGCGAACCCATGTAGGTGCGCGTGCAGTCGAGCAGCGATTCGCCAAAAGCCAGCCGCCCCGCCTGATCGCGGATGAGCGGCGCGAAAACATCGCCCGCCCGCAGGGCCAGCCCCACGGCCACGCTCAGCGCCTCCTGCCCGCGGCCGAGGAAGACGCCGCCGGTGATTTTTCCGCCGCGATACAGACTGGCGATTTTTTCCTCCAGCAACCGCGCCAGCAGCATCCAGCGGTAGGCGGCAAAATAGGTCTGGGAAAACGCGGGATTCGTCAAGGGAGACGGAGCCGCAGTGGCTTGGAGCATGGCGGGAATCCTAGCGGTTGCGTCGCGTGCGGCGCAACGGTTTCTTCGTTCCCGTGCGGGGCCGCGCGCTGGAGCGCAGGCGTCTGCGCCTGCCGCATCCTTCCTACCGCCCGAGGTAAAACCGCGCTGCGTTTCCGCCGAAAATCTTCGCCTGCGCCGCCGCCGAAAGCGGCGCGAGGCAGTCGTGGACCAGCGCGCAAACCTGCGCGTATTCCGCGGCGAGAAGGCACACCGGCCAGTCGCTGCCAAACATCAGCCGGTCTTCGCCGAACGCCTCGCACACCACCTCCAGATACGGACGGAAGTCCGCCGTCTGCCAAGCCTGCGCGTCGGCCTCAGTGACCATGCCGGAGATTTTGCAGAGCACGTTCGGCGCTTGCGCCAGCTCGCGGATTTGCTCCCGCCACGGCGACAGCGTGCCCGATTTGATCGCCGGCTTGGCGATGTGATCGAGGACGAACGGCTGCTCGGGAAAGCGCCGCGCCAGCGCAATCGCCGCCGGAAGTTGACGCGGGAAAATCAGGATGTCGTAGGCGAGGCGGTGCGCGCGCAGCTCGCCGATGCCGCGCAGGAAATCCGCGCCGAGCATGAAGTCGTCGTCCGGTTCATCCTGCACCACATGCCGCACGCCCACGAACCGCGGATGCCGCGCCAGCTCCCCGAGCACGTCGCCCACTTGCGCGGAGCGGAGGTCCACCCAGCCGACCACGCCTTTGATGATCGGATGCCGCTCCGCCAGCCCGAGCAGCCACCGGCTTTCCTCCACCGACTGCCGCGCCTGCACGGCAATGCAGCCCTCCAGCCCCGCCGCCGCCAGCAGCGGGGCGAGGTCGTCCGGCAGCCAGTCGCGATGCAGCGCCGAGCCCGGCGGAATCCACGGATACTGCGCGGCGTCGTAGCTCCAGAAATGTTGGTGCGCGTCGAGCTTCATCGGTTACGCGAGCGGGATGCGCTCATAGAGTTCCGCGACGGGAAACTCGACCGCGACCGTGGGCAGGCTCACCACCGCGTCGGCGGCGAGGACTTCGCGCTGCCAGCCTGCGTTGGTGCGGCGCTCGATGACGACTTCGCGGCGGTCCTGCTCGATGCGGACGTAGGCGTCGAGGCTCGGGAGGGTGAGGTAGGCCATGCGCTTTTCGCGTTCGTCGATGGAGCGGGTGCTGTCGGAGAGAATCTCAAAAATCACCGACGGGCGCTCGCACCACGACGGTCCGAGGCCGTGGGTGCCGCAGAAGATCATGGCATCCGGGTAGTAGAAATACGTGGTGCCCGAAACGGCGAGGCGCGCTTTCATGTCGGAGCCGAAGGCCTGGCACTGGCGTCCGCGCAGGCGCGTGCCGAGCGCGCCGCACAGATTGGTGGAAATGACGACGTGCGGTGTTCGCACCTCGGGCACTCGATAGACCATCCCGCCGAGGTATTCGTGCTTCACTTCGTAGCTGGGTTCGGCGGCGAGAAACTCCTCGACGGTCAGCAGGGCGTGGCTGGTGGAAACGGCGGTCATGGCGGGGAGGTTATCCGGCAAGGGGGCAGCGTCAACGCACCGCGGCTCACGCTTCGATCTCCACCTCCGCGCCTACGGGCACGCGGTCGTAAAGGTCGATGACGTCCTCGTTTCCCATCCGCACACAGCCGTAGCTCGCCGGCGTGCCAAGGCGGGATTCGGCATTGGTGCCGTGGATGTAGATATAGCGGTCGAAGGTGTTGGCGTTGGCCGAATCGAGGCCGGCCAGCCAGAGGATGCGCGTCTGCACGTGATCGTGCTCGTCGTTTTCCCCGCCGCTGCGCCCGGTCGCCACGCGGCTGACGAAAATCTCGCCCGGCACCGCGCCGTCGCCGTGCTTTTCCGCGATGCGGAAACGGCCGGTCGGCGTCTTGTTGCTGCCGGGTTCCGTGCCGAGCCCGAAGCGCGAAGTGGAGACGACGTAGCGGCGGAAAAGAGCGCCGTTTTCGATCAAGTCGAGCGTCTGCGAAGGGACGTGGATGCGGATTTGCATTGGGAAGACGGGCTTATACAGTGCGCGTCCATTTTTATGAGCAAGAATTTACACGTCGCGATCGTCGGAGCCACCGGAGCTGTGGGAGTGGAAATGATCAAAACGCTCGAGCGGCGAAACTTCCCCGTCGGGCAGCTCACGCTGCTCGCGTCGGCCAAGTCCGCGGGCAAGACGCTGCCGTTTCGGGGCGAGCCGGTGACGATCAAGGAACTGCGCGACGATTCCTTTGCCGGCGTGGACGTGGCGCTCTTCAGCGCGGGCGGCGACATCTCGCGGAAGTATGCGGCCATCGCGGTAAAGGCGGGCGCGGTCGTGGTGGATAACTCGAGCGCTTTTCGCATGGAAGCCGACGTGCCGCTGGTCGTGCCGGAGATCAATGGCAACGACGTGAAGAAGCACAAAGGCATCATCGCGAACCCGAACTGCACGACGGCGATCACGCTTTTGGCGCTGTATCCGCTGCATCAGGAATTCCGCGTGAAGCGCATCTTTGCGTCGAGCTATCAGGCCGTCAGCGGCACCGGCGCGCAGGCCATCGCGGAGCTGCAATCGCAGGTCCAGGCCATCGCCGCCGGGCAGCCGGTGGAAAAGAAAGTCTATCCGCACCAGATCGCGTTCAACGTCCTGCCGCACGTCGATAGCTTCCTCGATAGCGGCTACACGAAGGAGGAGATGAAGATGCAAAACGAAGGCCGCCGCATCATGCACCACCCGACCTTCAAGGCGTCCGTGACCTGCGTCCGGGTGCCCGTGTATCGCGCGCACAGCGTGGCCGTCCACGCCGAGTTCGAGCGCCCCGTTTCGCTCAGCGAAGCCCGCGAAGCCCTCGCCAAAGCGCCCGGCCTCGATGTCGTGGACGACCCCGCCAACTGCGCCTACCCACTCCCGCTCTACGTCGCCGAGCACGACAACTGCCAGGTCGGCCGCCTCCGCCTCGACTGCGCCCTGGAAAACGGCCTCGTCTTTTGGGTCGCCGGCGACCAGCTCCTCAAAGGTGCCGCGCTCAACGCCGTGCAGATCGCGGAACTGATCTGAGCGGGATACCGGCGGCGGGACTCCCTCTCGCACGGACGCGCCATCCGGCGGAGGAAGATTAAGAGGAAGAGGAAGAACTCAGCAGCGAGAGGTTGCTCAACCGCCTCCTGAAAGGTGAGGACGAGAGTTGCTCCCGGGGCTTCGCAGTCCGGGCAATCCGCCGTTCCGCTTTCCGGCTTGAGGAGTTAAGCCGCCGACGCCGTCACCGCTGCACCTGCAGCACGATGATGACCTGCCCGGCACCGTGCTGGGGGCCGCGGATGAAGAGGGGGCTACCCGGAGCGAGCTGGGCTTCGGTGGCGAGGATGGGGCGGTTGTCCTGGTAGAACTGGAGGGTCAGGTGATAGGCCCCGCGCGCGTCCTTGGAGGCGATGGGGCGGGACTTCACTTGGAGCCAGAAATTCCGGCTCGGGACGAGCCAGCTTTCGGATTTTTCGTCGATGGTTTCCGTGGTCGCACCGATGATCTCGTACTGGGTGTAGCCAAAGATGCGCTTGAGTCGCGGGACGAATTCCGCCAGCGCGGCGGGGTCCGCTTGCGGGTTCGGCGGCTTGGTGGCGAGGAGGACGGCGCTCCAGATTTTGTCCGTGCGCGCAACGGCGCGGGGTGGGGTCGCCGCGGAGGCGCTCTTCCCGGCAGGTGCCGGGTCGCTTTCCGCCGCGAGGGTGCGGACGGCGAGGGCGAGGAGGAGGAGGGCGGCGGGCAGGCGCATCGGGAATTTACTTCAGCGCGTAGCTGGCCGGGATGTAGTCGAGCCCGTCGAGCCACACCACGGTGACGTTGTCCTCGGGATTGGAAAGCGTGCTGGCCGAGATGCTCGGGTCGCCGGGCCGCAGGTCGAGGACCTCCGCATAGTAGTCGGAGGGGGCGCCTAGCGGTCGGCCAGCGGGGATGAGCGCGGTGAAAAGCCCCCCTGCGAGGGCGAGGCAGGCGGCTCCGGCGAGCACGAGGCGCGGCAGCGACCAGAACCAGCCGCGCGCCCGCGCCGGTGCGGCGGCGCGGGGCGTTTCGGCGGCGAGGCGCTGCATGAGCTGGTGGTGGAAAAAGTCCTCGTTGCCCATCGGCGGGGCGGGTTGCGCACGGAGGAGGTCGCCGAGTTTCCGCGCCTCCGCCCGCTCGGCGGCGGCTTCGGGATGGGCGGCGAGTTCCTTTTCAAACTCGGCCAGCGCGGAGCCGGTGAGCTGGCCATCGACCCAGGCGGTGAAGCGCTCTTCAAATGTTTTCATAGACGTCTTTGAGCAGGGCTTGGAGTTTTTTGCGGGCGTAAAAGAGGCGGGACATGACGGTGCCGAGCGAGCACTCCATGGCGGCGGCGATCTCCGCGTATTCGAGGCCATCGATTTCCCGCATGACGATGGCGGCGCGGTGCTCGGGCGAGAGCTTGGCGATGGCTTGGTCGATGCGCGCGCGGATTTCCTGGTCGGAGATTTTTTCCGCCGGCTGCAGGTCCGCGCGCGGGGCGGTGGCGGCACCGGGCTCGATCTGGCGCAGCCCGATTTGATCGTCAAACTCGGTGCCGCTCTGGATGTGTTTCCGGCGCATCGAGTCGATCGTCACGTTCATCAGGATGCGGTAGAGCCAGGTGTAAAACGACGACTGCCCGCGGAAGCGCGCGATGGCTTTCCACGCCTTCACGAAGCCGTCCTGGGCGAGGTCCCAGGCGTCCTGTTCGTTGCGGGTCATTTGGTAAATCATGGAAAAAGCGCGGCTGCGGTAGCGGGTGACCAGCTCGTTGAAGGCCGCGGTGTCGCCGGCCTGCGAGCGGGCGACCAATTCGAGATCATCGGGTTCGCTGGCGGCGGTGGTAGCCTGCATCGGCAGGTTTTTTGACGGCTCGGTCATGATTTCATTCACCGCGGGAGGCGAAAAGCTCTCGCTGCGCAAAAAGCTCCGTCACTGGCTGTCGATGCGCCGCCGCAGCTCGGTGCGGTATTGGCCCATCAGCGTGATGATGCCGTCGCGAATGTGGAACAGCCGCTCATTGAGCCCCGCGGACTGCTCCGGGCTCATCTGGGTCTCGGCGCGCACCTGCGCGGTCGTGTCCAGAGCGGTGATGATCGACTTCAGGCCGCGCTTGAGAAACGCGATGGTCATCCCGATTTCGTCCACGTCCTCATCGCTCAGTGCGGCTGCGAGCTTGGCGCTGGCCACGGAGGCGTGGTGGGAAAGGATCATGCAAGCCGGTTTGCCCTGCACATCCCCGAGGTCCGCGAAAAGCTGGTTGATCCAGACCGTGAGGGCGAACGACGCCTCATAAAGCGGGTGGGATTCAACGCCTTCGGCCTGCTCGAGGCAACCCAGCGGATCCGCCTCGGGATCCCGATCCTCCTCAAAAACCTCCTCGAAGAGTGACTCCACCTTTTCCTCCCACGCCGCACCCTCTTTGCCGAGCAGGTGATGCCAGCCCATCTCGCGGGCGATGATCTGGTCGCGGTCCGGATCGTCGATGTAACGCTCGAGAAGCTCCATGTATCTCTCGGTCTTGCGCTCCTGCTGCTGCAGAAAGCGCTCCCATTCGTATTCGTCCCAGATTTTTTCCGGCTCGTCGTCTTCGGCCATATGCGGGTTAGTTATCGCGCCGGGAGAGCAGGGGCAAAGGGAATCTCGCGGGGGCCGGAAAGACCGCCCGAAAGCGCGCCAAAAAGGGGTTGTCCCCATCCTGCTCGCCGCTTATGAAGCGCGGCCCCCGTTTTTTCCCCCGATGAAAAACTCCATCCATCCCACGCGCTTTCGCGTCCCTACCATCATGCGTCTGATCCTTTGTCCTCTCTTCGCCCTGCTCCTCGTCGGCTGCGCCGTTTCCCACGAGGCCAAACCCCGGGAGGCCAAATCCTCCGCCGCCGTCACCGCCACCCGCCCGCTCCCGCCGGGCACCCGGTTGAAAGTCCGCACCACCGCCTACACCCAGACCGAACCCGGCGGCTGGGCCAACGCCGTCGGCGGACGCCTCCGCTACAACATGACCAACAGCAGCGCCGCCAGCGACTGGTCCTGGCTGCCGGTCGGCACCCGCTTTCGCATGCTCTGCACCGGGCGCGTCCATGTCATCGAAGACTACGGCAGTGCGCTCGTCGGAAGTCGCACCATCGACCTCTTTTACCCCAGCCGCAGTCTCATGCGCCAGTGGGGCATGCGCCACGTGGAGATCGAAATCCTCCAGTGGGGCAGCCCGCGCCGCAGCCTCGAAGTGCTCGGTCCCCGCCGCCGCCACTGGCATACCCGCAAGATGGTCGCCGCCCTCACCGAGCAGTCTCGCGGCTACCCCGACCATTTCCACCGCATCACCGCGAACTGAGGCGGGAGGAAATGGAGGCTTGGGGGTGCCTTGTTGAAAAAAACGAGGAGCGCCGACCTTCTCCTTCCACTTTCCAGAGAAGCAGAGGGAGACGGAGCAATGGGTCTCCATCGGTATTTCGCCAGGCCGTTAGGGATTTAGGATTCGTCAAAACACGGCGGCTCCTCCAAATCCTCAATCGTAAATCCTAAATTCCCTATGCACCTCCTCGTCACCGGCGGAGCCGGCTACATCGGCAGCATCTGCGTCGAACAACTCCTCGACGCCGGCCACACCGTCACCATTTTCGACAACCTCTCCGAAGGACACCGCCGCGCGGTCGATCCGCGGGCGCAGCTCATCGTCGGCGACCTCCAAAAGGACGGCGACATCGCCGACGCCATGGCGGCCGCGCGCCCCGACGCCGTCCTGCACTTCGCCGCCAACGCCCTCGTCGGCGAGTCCATGGAAAACCCGTCGAAATACTTCCGCAACAACGTCACCGGCGGCATCCACCTCCTCGACGCCATGGTCGCCTGCGGCGTGAAAAAATTCGTCTTCTCCTCGACCTGCGCCACCTTCGGCCCGCCCGACCGCGTCCCCATCGACGAAACCCTCCCCCAGCGCCCCATCAATCCCTACGGCGAATCGAAACTCATCTTCGAGAAAATCCTCCGCTGGTACGACGAGATCCACGGCCTGCGCTTCGTCGCCCTCCGCTACTTCAACGCCGCCGGCGCCAGCCCGCGCTTCGGCGAAGACCACCGCATCGAGACCCACCTCATCCCGAACGTCCTCAAAGTCGCCCTCGGGCAAAAGGACCACGTCCAGATTTTCGGCACCGACTACGAGACACCCGACGGCACCTGCATCCGGGACTACATCCACATCCTTGACCTCGCCCAGGCGCACATGCTCGCGCTCGGCGCGGAAAAAAGCGCCTTCTACAACCTCGGCACCGGCGGCGGCACCAGCGTCCGCGAAATCATCGCCACCTGCGAAAAGGTCACCGGCCAGAAGATCGCCGTCGTCGAACAACCCCGCCGCCCCGGCGACCCCGCGCGCCTGATCGCCGCCAGCGACAAAATCCACCGCGAACTCGGCTGGACGCCGCAGTATCAGAGCATCGAAAAGATCATCGAAAGCGCTTGGGCCTGGCACGTGGCGAATCCGCACGGCTACGGGGACTGAAAACGTGGCGCTTTCTTCGAGCGGAAGATGATCAAGCCGCAAGCGCGCCCCCTGGCGCCAAGGGTGCCCCAATTCCCCGCTGGCAATTCCCGCGGACGCCTCCACTGTCCCCGCTCATTTTGAAAAACTCCATGAAGTGGATCGACCGCGCCGAAGCCCGCTTCGGTCATCTCGCCATCACCCGCCTGCTCCACGGCATCGCGCTGCTCTGCGCGCTGAGCTACATTCTCTCCCTCGCGAATCCCGGCTTTTTCAGCCTCCTCGAGCTCAATCCCGCGCTCGTCATGGAAGGTCAGGTCTGGCGGCTCGTGACCTACGTGCTGGTGCCGCAGATCTTTTCCAGCCTGCCGTTTCCCGAGTGGCTCAACGCCGCGTTCTTCGTCCTCTTCATGATGTGGATGGGCAACGGCCTGGAGGAGGCGTGGGGGGCCTTCCGGCTGAATCTTTTCTGCCTCGTGACCATGCTCGGCATCACCATCGCCGCCTTTCTTTTTGGCGCGGGCTACGCCCAATACATGTTTGTGCAGGTGCTCTTCTTCGCCTTCGCCCGTTTCCATCCGGACCTGCAAATTCACCTCTACTTCATCCTCCCCGTGAAAGTGAAATGGATGGCGTGGTTCGACGCCGCCATCCTTGCCTTCCAGTTCACCTTCCAGAGCAATTCCTTCCGCGCCGCCCTGCTCGCCGTCCTCGGCAGCTACTTCCTCTTTTTCGGCCGCGAGATCTGGCACGACCTGCGTCACCGGAAAACCGTCGCCGCCCGGCGGCAGCGTTTTGAGCAGGCGACCGCGGTCGCGGACGACGACACCCTCCACCGCTGCCAAGTCTGCGGACAAACCGAGATCACCGGACCCGAACTGGAATTCCGGGTGGCGCGCGACGGTCACGAATACTGCACCGGACACCTCCCGAAACCCACCACGGCTGCGCCGTAGAGGCCGGTGGAAAAAAGCCTGGCCGCCTGGTGAGAAGCGCTGGTTTTCCTACGCTTTGTCTTACTCCTGCTCCCGGCGCTTTCACCTCTGCAATGGAGCATGAGCAGGAGAAAGAGGTCCGGACGGTCCGCCGCCCCCCAGCCTTTTATTCCGCGCCATTCGCGCTCCCTCCCATTCAGACCCCGAGCGCCTTTTGCATCTGCTCGCGCACCGTGGTGAGCCGTCGCACATCGCCGCCGCCCACCTCCGCCGTGGCCCAGCCCGTGAAGCCGACCGCGCCCAGCGCCGCGCGCACTTTCTCCCACGGCACATCGTCCTCCGGGCTGGTGATGTCCACGAACTTGTCCTTCGCGCGGCTGAAGCCCTTGATGTCCAGCTTCACCGAGCGGCGCCCCAGCGTGTGAATCCACTCCGCCGGCTGGCCGTATTTCCAGTCGTTGCCGATGTCGTAATACAGCCCCACCCACGGGCTCTGGAAGCTGTCGATGAACTTCACGAACCGCTCGGCGCTCTGCTCCGGCGGCTTGTCGTGGTCATACATCATCCGGTTCCACACGTTCTCGATGAGGATCGGCTGCCCGAGCGACGCCGCCAGCGGGAGGCTCTTTTTGATCTCCTCCCGGCACCGCCCCTCCACCTCCTCCGCCGGGCCGTCCTCGCCTTTGCCCACCACGATCAAAATCCCGCTCCCGCCGATCGCGTGCGCCACCCGCAGGCAGTGCTCCAGATTCGCCCGCGCCTGGTCCCGCTTCTCCGGCTTCGGGTCCGTCAGCCGCACGTCCCAGTGGGTGTGATTGATCGCATTGTGGCAGAAAACTCCCGACTCCCGCACCGCCTCGCGCGCCTGCTCGACGGTGAACCGGCCCGCCTCGTCAAAGTCCACGCCATCGAAACCGGCCTCCTGCGCCATCTTCAGGCGCTCCACGATGGTCAGCTTCTTGCCGCCCGCCTTCGTGGCGATCATGCCCAGCTTGCACGAGAGCAAAATGCGGCGACTCGATCCGGGCAGCACCACCGGCCCCGGTTGCTGCGCCCCCGCCGGCGCGACGAGCGTGGCGGTGGCGACTGCCCCGAGAGCGAGAAAATGACGGCGGGAGAACGTGGATGTGGACATGGCAGGCGGTGACCTAACCCAGTTACCGCGGCGAAATCCACGAAAGACACTCAACGCACGAAAGGCCGGAGGGTGGGTGTAATGGAAAGCACCTCCGAGTGCGCAGCCGAATATCGCCTCCGCTGCCCATGAACTTCCCCCATTTACAGAGACGCTCGTCATTCGTCATTCGTCATTCCGTCATTCGCCCTTCCCTCTTCTCCCAGATTTCAGGCTTCGTTCCCCCCTCCCGATCCGTCATTCGTCATGCGTGAAACTCCTCCTCATCGACGGCCACTACTACGTCTATCGCTCTTTCTTTGCCATCCGCGACCTCACCACCTCGGATGGCACACCCGTCAATGCCATCTTCGGCTTCGTGAAAACCGTCCGCCGCATGCTCAAAGACCTCGCCCCCGACCTCGCCGCGGTCGTCTGGGATCGCGGCCTGCCGCAACGCCGCGTCGCCCTCCAGCCCGCCTACAAACAGCAGCGCGACGAGATGCCCGACACGATGCGCCCGCAGCTCACTTTCATCCAAAATCTCGTCCCTTTCCTCGGCCCCGCCAGCCTCTCGCTGCCCGACACCGAGGCCGACGACCTCATGGCCTCCTACGCCGTCGCCGCCCGCGCCCGCGGCGATGAAGTCGTCCTCGCGACCAACGACAAGGACCTCTTCCAACTCGTGGACGACCGCGTAAAAATCTATTCCACGAACAAGACCGATCTCGTCGCGCCCACCGACTCCTTTGCCCTGCTCGGTGCCGAGGCCGTGTGGAAAAAGTGGGCCGTCACCCCGCCACAGATCGCCGATGTCCTCGCCCTCGTCGGCGACAGCGCCGACAACATCCCCGGCGTCCCTGGCCTCGGCCCGAAAGGTGCCGCCTCCCTCCTCGCCGCCCACGGCTCGCTCGACGCCCTCCTCGCCGATCTCGACGCCGTGAAGAACGAGCGCATCCGCGAAAAACTCAAAACCTCCCGCGCGCAGATCGAGGAGAATCGCGAAATGGTGCGCCTCGATCTCGATCTCCCGCTCCCCGCCCCGCTGCACGAACTGACCGTCCGCCCGCGCCCTGCCGAACTCGCCATCGAGCTGGCAAAGTGCGAATTCAAATCCCTCCTCGCCGAAGTCCGCGCCGAGGCGACGGCCCCAGCGCCCGCCCCCGCCGCCCACGCGCAGGGCGAACTTTTCTGACCCGCCAAACGCACCCGATTTCCGCACCCGGCCATGTGCAACCGCTTCATTCAACAAGGGCGTGAGGTCCGTCCGGGGCAGCGCGCCGTGGTGCTCCTGCGCGGTCCGGGCGGTGAGTTTGAGATGCCGTTCGCTGCCGCCGCCTTCGGCGGACCGGCCCGCAGCGAGAGCCGCCAATACTGGATCAAACGCCAGGGTGCTGAGCCGGTGCTCGTCCCGGAAATCACGCGCTTTGGCGAAAAGGACGCGGCCACCGGCGCGCAACACTGGGAGGACGTGCCTGCCCATTCCGCCATGGAGGGGCTGCTGCTCCCGCGTCCGGCGGGAAAGGACTACCGCCTCCTGAAAGTGGTCACGCAAGCCGCGACCGACGACCAGACCGCCCGCCTCGGCAACGACCGCGTGCCGCTTTTTTCCCTCCTCCCCGCGCGCACCCTCCCGCCGCCCGCGGCCCCCGCTGACCTCCCCGATCCGCCGCCGAAACGCCCTCCTCCCGACCAATGGGAACTCCCCGTCTGAACCCCGCGCGGGCGTGATTGAATTCGGGGCCAGAATACCCGGCGCGTGACCGGCTGATCGGCGGGCCTTGGGTAGGGTGGGCGTCCCGCCCGCCGGTTCGGGCGTCCCGCCCGAACGAACTTCCGCGACGGATGGCGCGTCCTCCGTCGTCCGCAAGGCCGCGGCGCCGGACTGCACTCCGGCATTGCCGCGCGGCGGGCGCTCGCCCATCGTCGGCGCTCACTTTTTCCACGACCATCATGCCCCACCCCATCTCCACCGCCTTTCCCGCCGAACGCATCCTCCTTGGCCCCGGCCCCAGCCCCGTCCCGCAGCGCGTGCTGCGCGCCCTCGCCGCGCCCACGCTCGGGCATCTCGACCCGCAGTACCTCGCGATCATGGATGAGACGTGCGCGCGCTTGCGCGAAGTTTTCCAGACGAAGAACGCGCTGACTTTTCCCGTGAGCGGCACCGGCATGGCGGGGATGGAATGTGTCGCCACCAATCTCATCGAGCCGGGCGACGAGGTCATCGTCGGCGTGAACGGCGTCTTCGGCTCGCGCATGAAAGACGTGATGGAACGCTGCGGCGCGACCGTCCATGCGGTCGAGGCCGCGTGGGGCGACGTCATCACGCTGGAGCAGCTCACCGCCGCGCTCGCCGCGCATCCGCACGTGAAGCTCGTGGGCATCGTCCACGCCGAGACCAGCACCGGCGCGCATCAGCCGCTGGAGGGGTTCGCCGACGCGGTGCATGCGCACGGCGCGCTCTTCGCCGTGGACGCCGTGACCAGCCTCGGTGGCCACGAGTTGCGCGTGGACGACTGGGGTATCGACGCGATTTACAGCGGCACGCAGAAATGCCTGAGCTGCCCGCCCGGCCTTTCGCCGGTGAGCTTCGGCGAGCGCGCGCTGACGCGGATGGACGCGCGCAAAACGAAAGTGCAGTCCTGGTATCTCGACGTCTCCATGCTGCGCAAATACTACACGGGCGGCGGTGGCGGCGGGCGCGTGTATCACCACACCGCGCCGATCAATATGACTTACGCGCTGCACGAGGCGCTCGGCATCGTGCTCGAGGAGGGCTTGGAAAACCGCATCGCCCGCCATGCCGAGATGCACCTCCGGCTGCGCGCGGGCCTTGAGGCGATGGGCATCGGCTACGTGCCCAAGCGCTCCCTGCACTCGCTGAACTGCATCCACATCCCCGCCGGGGCGGACGACGCCGGCACACGCCGCCGCCTCCTCGAAGAATACGGCATCGAGATCGGCGGCGGCCTCGGCGTCATGGCCGGGAAAGCGTGGCGCATCGGCCTCATGGGGCACGGCGCCACGGTGCGAAATGTGGACCTGGTGCTCGCGGCGCTGCGGGAAGTTTTGCGGTAGCGCGGGGGCGAGGATCGGGGCGAGTGTTCAGTATCCCGTTCGTGCGCCGCTTCTGATTACTGAACACTGCCATGTCCCCCACCCTTCAGCGTCTCACCGCCGTCCTCCCCGCCGGGCGCGTACTCGTGCAGCCGGAGAGCCTCGCGGCGTATGAAAGCGACGGGCTCACGGCGTTTCGCACGCGCCCGCTGGCCGTCGCTTTTCCCGAGACGCCAGACGAAGTCATCGCCCTCGTCCGCTTCTGCCACGCGGAGCGCCTGCCCTTCGTCGCGCGCGGCAGCGGCACCAGCCTCTCCGGCGGCTCGCTTCCCGTCGCGGATGGCATCGTCATCGCGCTCAACCGCCTCAACCGCATCCTCCGCCTCGACCCCGCGCAGCGCATCGCCGTCGTCGAGCCCGGCGTGATCAATCTCGACGTGACCCTCGCCGCCGCGCCGCACGGCTTGCACTTTGCGCCCGACCCCTCCAGCCAATCCATCTGCACCATCGGCGGCAACGTCGCCTTCAACTCCGGCGGCGCGCACTGCCTGAAATACGGCATGACCTCGAACCACGTCCTCGGGATCAAAGCCGTGCTCGCCACCGGCGAGGTCGTGGAGTGGGGCGGCGCGAGCCGTGAAAACATCGGCCCCGACTGGTGCGGACTCTTCAACGGCCATGAGGGGCTTTTCGGTATCGCCCTCGAAATCACCGTCCAACTCCTGCCGCGCGCGGAGTGTTTCCACACCGTCCTCGCCGGTTACCGCACGCTCGAGCAGGCGGGCGATGCTGTCTCCGCCGTCATCGCCAGCGGGCTGCTGCCGGGCGCGATCGAAATCATGGACGCGCTCGCGCTCGAAGCCGCCGTCGCCGCCGTCCACGCCGAATATCCCGCCGGTGCCGCCGCCGTGCTCATCGTCGAACTCGAAGGCCCGCGCGAAGTCGTCGCCGCCGACCGCGCGCGGCTCGACGCCATCATCGCCGCCAGCCAGCCCATCGAGGCCCGCCCCGCGCGCGACGCCGAGGAGCGCGCCGCCATTTGGAAAGGCCGCAAGAGCGCCTTCAGCGCCGTCGGCCGCCTCTCGCCGGACTTCCTCGTGCAGGACGGCGTGGTCCCGCGCCGCCGCCTCGGCGAAGCCCTCCGGCGCATCGGCGAAATGGCCCGCGAATCCGGCCTCCGCTGCGCGAATGTTTTCCACGCGGGCGACGGAAATCTGCACCCGCTCATCCTCTTCGATGGCCGCGAATCCGGCGCGCTCGTCCGCGCCGAAGCGCTCGCCGGGCGCATCTTGAAAATGTGCGTCGAGATGGGCGGCTCGATCACCGGCGAGCACGGCATCGGCGTGGAAAAGCGCGACTACCTCCCCACCATGTTCACGCCCGATGAGATCGACTGCATGAGCCGCATCCGCGCCGCCTTTGACCCTCTCGGCATCGCCAACCCCGGCAAAATGTTTCCCACCGCCGAGGCTCCCGCGCTCCAGCAGCACGGCCTGCATCCGCTGGAAAAAGCCGGCCTTATTTCCCGCGAATGAACGCGACCTTCGCGCGCTGCTGCCGCGCGATTTTCCAAGGAGCAGAACCGCTCCCCGCTCACGCGAGGGCCGGCTGCACCACTTTCCCATGCACGTCGGTGAGGCGGAAGTAGCGGCCCTGGAATTTGTAGATGAGCTTTTCGTGCTGGACCCCAAGGAGGTGCAGCATCGTGGCGTGGAGGTCATGCACGTGGACGCCGCCCTCGACGATGTTGTAGCCGTAGTCGTCGGTCGCGCCGATGACGGTGCCGCCTTTCACGCCGCCGCCGGCGAGCCACAGGCTGAAGCAGCGGGGGTGATGATCGCGCCCGTAATTGTTCGCGGTGATTTTCCCCTGGCTGTAGGCGGTGCGTCCGAATTCGCCACCCCACACGACGAGCGTGTCGTCGAGCAAGCCGCGACGTTTCAGGTCGGTGATGAGCGCGGCGGAAGCCTGGTCGGTCTGTTTGCACTGGCGCGAGATCCCGCCCACGACATCGCCATGCTGGTCCCAGCCTTGATGGAAAAGCTGGATGAAACGGACGTCGCGCTCGATGAGCCGCCGCGCGAGCAGGCAGTTCGCGGCGTAGGTGCCGGGCTTTTTGCTGTCGGGGCCGTAGAGCTGGAAAGTTTCCTCGGTTTCGCCGGAGAGATCGGTCGCCTCAGGCACGCTGGTCTGCATGCGGAAGGCCATCTCGGCCTGCGCCACGCGGGCGTCGATTTCCGGGTCGAGCTGCTGCTCGGCCTGGTAGCCGTTGAGCTGGCCGAGCGCGTCGAGCATGTCGCGGCGCACGTGCGGCGAGACGCCTTCGGGATTGGAGAGGTAAAGCACCGGCTCCTGGCCCGCGCGGAACTGCACGCCCTGATGTTCGCTGGGCAGAAAGCCCGCGCCCCACAGCCGCGAGTAAAGCGGCTGGTCGCGCGACGCATTCTTTGACACGAGCACGATGAACGCCGGCAGGTTGTCATTGAGCGTGCCGAGGCCGTACGAGGCCCACGCGCCCATCGAGGGTCGCCCGGGCACCTGGTTGCCGGAGCAGAAAAAGGTGATCGCCGGATCGTGGTTGATCGCCTCGGTGTGCATGGTGCGGATGAGGCAGAGGTCGTC
>CAIQUL010000237.1 GCA_903874975.1 uncultured Chthoniobacter sp.
CAAACTGGTCCGCGCGAAGTTTGCCGCGCCCCGCCAGCGGTAACCCGCCGCCGCGGGGCGAACCGAATATCCCCACCCCGACTTGAACGGGGATAACACGTTTAGGAAACGCGTGCTCTATCCAGTTGAGCTATGGGGACGGAAAAATTGCGGTCAGCGGCCTCGTGGACCCGTCCTTTCGTCCCGTGCGAAATAGGCCCGCTGGACTCCCCGCGCAAGGCCGAAAAGGTGCTCCGTTCGGGGTCAGGGCACAACCCGGAGTCTGTCGCGCCTGTTGCCAAATGGGCGCGCCTCACCGAGCATCGGCCCGATGAAAGACGAAATGATTCTGGTCGTGCGCCGGGCGCTGTTCGATGAACTCGGCGCGTTTCAGGGGCTGAATTTTGCCATCGACCGCTATCTGCCCGCGCTGCTCGCGCGGGAGAACAATTTCTTCACCGCACGGCCAGCCGCCGAAACGGACCAAACGCTCAAGCAGATCATCCCCTACGTGCTTCTCGTCCATGATGGCCGGGTGTTGCATTACGTGCGGGGGAAAAAGGCAGGCGAACAGCGCTTGGTCGCGAAGGGCTCCATCGGCATCGGCGGGCACATGAACGATCACGACGAGGGACTCTTCGCGCTCGACCGCGCGGCCTACGACGCGGCGGTGCAGCGCGAAGTCGGCGAGGAGCTGAAACTCGGCTCGCGCTACACGAACCACGCGGTGGCGCTGCTCAATGACGACTCGAATGAAGTGGGTCGCGTGCATCTCGGCGTCGTCCACATTTTCCACCTCGAAACGGACGACGTACAAAAGGGCGAGGCGATGATCACCGAGCTGCAGTTTCTCGACCGGGCGGGCCTTGCGGCGCGACGCGAGGCGCTGGAGTCGTGGTCGCAGATTTGTTGCGGTCAGCTCGATCAACTGCTTGCGGCCGCGCGTTAAGCCGTCATGGAAATCTTCGAGCGAATCCTCCAGGGCGCGATCGAGGCGGGCGCGTCGGATGTGCATCTGAAAATCGGCGCGCCGGTGATCTTCCGCATCGCGGGTGAACTCGTGCCGGTGGACGCGCCGCCGCCGGCTGCGGAGTGGATGCAGACGGTGCTCGGGCAGATCGTTCCGGCGCATTTGCGGGCGCGGCTCGACGCGGAGCACGAGGTCGATTTCGCCTACACGCCGCCGGGCGGGGGGCGCTTTCGCGTGAACGTCTTTCAGCAGCGCGGCGGCTACGTGCTGGCGCTGCGGCTGGTGAAGACGGCGGTCCGCACTTTCGCGCAACTCCATCTGCCGGAAACTCTGCACCGCATCGCGGAGTCGGAGAGTGGGATCGTGCTGATCACGGGGGCGACCGGCTCAGGAAAATCGACGACGCTCGCGGCGATGATCGACCACATCAATTCGACGGCGCGGAAACACATCATCACGCTGGAAGACCCGATCGAGTTTCTTTTCGAGGACAAACAATCCGTCATCGAGCAGCGCGAGGTGGGACTCGACACGGCGAGTTTCGAATCCGGCTTAAAAAATGTGCTGCGTCAGGATCCCGACATCCTCGTGATCGGCGAAATGCGGGACGCCGCCAGCGTGGTCGCCGCGATGAGCGCGGCGAATATCGGCCACCTGGTGATTTCCACGCTGCACACCGTGGACGCCGCAAAATCGGTGCAGCGCATCCTGGAGTTCTTCCCCGCGAACGAACGGGAGCAGGCGCGGCAGCAGTTCGCGACCGCGCTTCGGGCGGTGGTCTGCCAGCGCCTCGTGCGCACTCAGGCGGCGGAGCAGCGGCCCGCGCTGGAGATTCTCACGAACAACGCCTCCGTGACGAAAATCATCCACACCGGAGCGCTGGATAAGCTCCCCTCCGCGATCGAACTCGGCGGCGGCGAAGGCATGCAGACTTTCAACATGGCACTGCACGCACTCGCCAGCGCCGGACACATCACCCAGGCGGAAGCGCTCGCCAACTCCCCCAGCCCGGAGTCGCTGAAAATGCGCTTCCAAGGCGTCACGCTCAACGAAACCCGCCGCATCCTCGGCGCGCGGGAATAGCCGACCGGACCCGCGCGGACGGGCCGTCGCCGAATGACGCCACCCAACGCCTTTTTTCCCGCCGCTCGACCATCGGGTGGTCCACGCCAGTGAGACGCTCCACGACCTCCCACGCCAGGGTCATATCCGACGCGTAGGCGCGAAATTCAAAAATCTCGCTCAACTCGTTGTCCAGCCGCACGCCGTCCGGAAAGCACCGCTGGAAATACGGATCGCCGAGGGTCTTGAGCGCCTCCTCGATCGAGTCAAACCGCAGGTAGGAATGGCTGTCTTCCCAGAAAGTCTGGGGCGCATCGCCGGCCAGATACTTGCCGGCCAGGGGTCCAGTTCCCGCAACGTCGCGATCCGAACTGGGGCGGTGATGGAGTCATTCCGGATGTTCATGGCCAGCTAATTCTGAGGTTCGGCCTCCGATGCGCTCGTAAACCGCAAGGCGTGCCGCTCAAAAGAAGAGATTTCCCAACAGGCGCAATTTTCCGGCGTTACCTCCGGCTCATCCGAAAAAAGAGCAACCCGCCGAGCGCGAGGCAAAGCACGTTGGGCAGCCAGATCAAATATTCCGGGTAGATGCGCGCATTCGTGCGCAGCGCATAGACGGACATGCTCACGAAAAAATAGGTCACGCCGACCACGACGCTGAGGAGGAATCCGACCGAGGTTTCCTTCCTTTGCGCGGTGATTGCCAGGGGCACGCCGATCAAGGCAAAGGCGAACGACGCCAGCGCATACGCGTAACGCCGGCTGAGTTCGGTCCGGCCCGCCGACAGCGCCTCGCGCCGGTCCTTTTCGTTCATCTTCGCGTCGGCCTGGTCGGCGTTGATCCGCGCCAGCAGTTCGCCCGCCGTCATGCTGCCAATCCCCTTCCCGCGCTTCTTCTCTGAAAGTTCCTCCAACGAAATTTCCAAGGTGTTCTCCCGCGCGGTGGCGGTCCTGATCTTCAGCAGATTCTCCGGCTCATCGGCATCGCGCTGCTCGTAGCGGGCGTCGAAAAGGTGGAGCAGGATTTGTTTTCTCTCCCGATCCGTTTCCAGTTTTCCCCGCTTGGCGAAAACGACCTTCACCGGCAGGAAGTCGTCATCCGTTTCATAGATGAGCAGATTGGAGAGTTCGGCTCCCACATGGCGCTCCACAAAGATTTTTTTGCCCGGAAACGCCTCGATGACCTTATCGCTGCCAAACATCGCCATCGGGTTGCTGGTGGCCATGGTGTAAAGGGCCTCCTTCATTTTCGCCTGCGCGCGCGGAGCCACGTCCACATTGATCCAAAGGCAAATCGCCACACTCGCCACCGCCAAAACCAGGACCGGGAAGGTGATCCGCGAGATGCTCACGCCGGTCGCCCGCAACGCGATGAGTTCGTTTTCGCCCGACATTTTTCCGAAGACCAGCAGGACCGCCGTGAGAAAGCCCCACGGAATCGTGAAGGTCAGCGAGAACGGCAGGATGTAGGCGAGAAAGGTGAGGATCTGCTCGGGCGGCGTGTCGCTCCTGACGAGCAATTCGAGCAGTTCCTTAAAAACCTTTCCGAGCACCAGCACCATGCTCAGCACCGCCACCGCGATCGTGGATGTGAGTAAAACCTGCCAGCCAACGTAGCGGTCGATGAGTTTCAAAAGCGCGCGATTTACGGCCCCGGCTCCGGCGAACGCAAGCAGTTTGGCGCGCGTCGCGGGCGGCGGGTCGGGCGTTCGCTACTCCGTGCCAAAGTAGCGGTCGCCGGCGTCGCCGAGGCCGGGGACGATGTAGGCGCGGGCGTCGAGTGTGGGGTCGATGGCGGCGGTGAAAATGTGGACGTCGGGGTGCGCCCCGCGGAGTTGGGCGAGGCCGGCGGGGCAGCTCACGATGCAGACGAACCGCACGGACCTGGCGCCCGCCGCTTTCAACTGCGCGACGGCACCGGTGGCACTCCAGCCGGTGGCGAGCATGGGATCGACGAGGAGCACGTCGGCCTCGGCGAGGTGCGCGGGGGCTTTGAAGTAGTAGCTCTCGGGGCGATGGGTCTGCTCGTTTCGAAACATGCCGATGTGCGCGACGCTCACCTGCGGGAGCAGCCGGAGCATGCCTTCCACGAGGCCGAGGCCGGCACGCAGGATGGGCGCCACGATGACGGGCCGCGCGAGGGCGTATCCCTCGAACGGCGCGAGCGGCGTGCGAATGGGCGCGGGCCGGGTGGCGAGGTCGCGCGTGGCCTCAAAGACGATGAGGGTGGCGAGTTCGTTCAGCCGCGCGCGGAAGTCGCGCGAGCCGGTGTTCTCGTCGCGAAGCTGCGTGAGCTTCACCTGGACGAGCGGATGGTCGATGACGGTTACGCCGTCGGGCGGGTTCGCGGGCACAGGGCGGTTGTTAGCGCGGGCGCGGAAGTTTGTCACGGCGCGCGGCATGTGACGTGCAGTTTGGCGCGGTATGCGGCGCACCTTCTTCATCCTGGCTCTCGGCCTCGCCCACGTCCTCCGGGCGAGCGGGGCCGACCTCGCCATCGAGATCGATCTCACCGCGCAGAAGGCGTATCTCTTTCACGAGGGAGCGCGCATCTATGTGGCGCCGATTTCCAGTGGACGAGCGGGCCACCGGACGCGGACGGGCAATTTCCGCGTCACGCAGAAAGACGAAGACCACGTCTCGACACTCTATGGAAAAAGCGTGGACGCCGCCGGGCGGACGGTGGTCGCAGGCGCGGACCGCAGCATGCCGGTGCCGCTGGGCGGCAAATTCATCGCGGCTCCGATGCACCATTTCCTGCGCTTCGATGGCGCGACCGGGATGCATGCCGGGCACCTCCCCGGCTATCCGGCATCGCACGGCTGCGTGCGCCTTTCGCCGGAGAAAGCGGCGCTCTTCTACAACATCGCGGAACTGGGCACGCCGTTGCGGGTCTATGGCACCACGCCAGAGACGGCTCCGCCTCCGCCGACGCCGCGGATCATGGCCGCTCCCAGCACTCCCGCCGCCACCCTGCCGCCGCAAAAAGCCTGGCTCGGGATTTTTCGCCGGTCCACCCCGCGGATCGCGCACGAGCAAAAACAAACGCGGCCCGGAAATGAATCCGGGCCGCGTTGAAGAATCTCTACAGTTGCCGCGTTCAGGCGTGGGTCGCTCAGTAGCGACCACCGCGGTCGCCACCGCCACCGCCGCCACCGCCGCCGCCACGGCCCCCACCGCCGCCGCTATAGCCGCCGCGGCCACCACCGCCCCCGCCGCCGCCGTAACCACCACCTCCACCGCCACGTCCCCCACCGCCGCCGCCATATCCGCCGCCACCACCGGGCGGACGATCTTCCCGCGGACGGGCTTCATTCACGGTCAGGGCGCGACCATCCATGGTCTGGCCATGAAACTTGGTGATGGCGTTCGCCGCGTCCGCATCGCTCGCCATGGTGACGAATGCGAAGCCGCGGGATTTACCGGTCAATTTGTCCTGCACGAGCATGACTTCGGTGACCGCGCCAGCCTGCGCGAAGTAGTCTTGGAGATCGGTTTCGGTCGCGTTGAACGACAGGTTCCCGACATAGAGTTTATTACCCATTTGGTCTTGTTTGGAGTTGCCCCAGCGCGCTTTCGGTGACGGTTCCCGGTCATCGGTTTCAAGTCGTCACTGAAATTACTCAACTGACAATCTCCCCAACTCCGAGGCTGTGCTAAGGTGTTTTTCGAGTCGAACCATAGGAGGCTTTTTTTGAAAGCAAAGCAAATTTTCCGGGGTCGCCAATGGTCTCCACGTTGATTTTTCCCAACCGACCGCCGACATTCCCGGCCGTTTGAAATTCCTCCTCGTTTTCCTCGCCATCCTCGCCTGCGTGAGTGCCCCTGCACGCACGGCGCAAAAGAAGCGTTTCGCCCTCTACGGCATGCTGCTGGAGACGCTGCCCGTCGATCTCGCGGACGGCGCCCAGTGGATGATGGACAAGGGCGACACGTTTCCGGTGATCATGTTTAAGGAGCAGCAAACCAAAGTCATGCTGCAGCTCGCCGGTACGAGTTTCATCGTGGAGGCAAAGCACGTGAAAGTGATCGAGGAAAAGGATCTCAAGACGGGCGAACTCGCGAGCTACCGGCGCAACGTGCAGACCTATATCGACACGCGCTCGGACCAGTGGAAAAAGCGGGCGACCACGCCTCCGGGTAAACCGTAACCCGGCGCGTTGTCAGCCCGGCCCCTTGAGCGCTCTCAGCAGACCGGGACGCGCCCGCGGCAGCCGCTGATACGCCCGCCCGATCGCCACCGCCGGAGTCACGTTGGCCTGCCCCTGGATGCCGAGCAGCCGGACCAGTTCACTTTCAAAATGCAGCAGCGCCCGCAGTGCCGCAGGCTGCGCGTGGAGAAAACCGAGCGCGCGCTGGAGCAGGTCGTAAAGCTCCGGCGCGGGGTGCTCCAGCTCGGTGACCAGCTCGATGAGTTCCACGAAATACGCGCCGAGCGCCACGCGTCCGTAGTCGAGCCGCATGCCGGCATGCGGCTCGCGCAGCGCGACCTCACGCAGGATGTGCAGTTCACTTTTGCGGCTGCGCGCAAACTGAATCTCGCAGTCGAAAAACAGGTCGAGCCCGCCGGCGAATTTGCTCTTCGGCTGCCGCGCTCCCTTCGCCACCGTCTTGATCTTGCCGTGCGCCTCCGTGAACCACGTCACGATCAGGCTCGTCTCGGAGAACTTCGTTTTGCGGAGTAGAATGGCGGCAGTGGTTTCCACGGATGAAGAAATGAAAGTCCACGAAAGGACACGCAAAGAGCACGCCCGATTTCGTGTTTTCGTAAATCTCGCAACCCCTGACCTTGACTTGCCGTCGCGACTCCCTAGCCTCCCGCGCTCTAAAAAACGACTATGAATCTCCCCGCCCTTTCCCTCGCTGCCGCTGAAGCCCGCGGCCTTGCTCTCGACGCCGTCCACGCCTGCAACTCCGGCCACCTCGGCCTCCCGCTCGGCTGCGCCGAAATCGGTGCCGCGCTTTACGGCCACGCACTTTCCCACCACCCCGCCGACCCGAAGTGGCTGAACCGCGACCGCTTCATCCTCAGCGCGGGACACGGCTCCATGTTTCTCTATTCTTGGCTGCACCTCAGCGGTTACGCCTCGGTCGATCACGAGCAGGTGAAAAAGTTCCGCGTCCTCGGCTCGCACACGCCGGGCCATCCGGAGTTTCACGAAACCGCCGGCGTCGAGGCCACCACCGGTCCGCTCGGCCAGGGCGTGGCGAATGCCGTCGGCTACGCCGTTTCCCAGAAAATGGCTGCCGCGAAATACAACACCGCCGCGCACTCCATCTTCGACAACCACATCGTCGCGCTCGCGGGCGACGGCTGCATGCAGGAGGGCGTGGCCATGGAGGCCATCGCCTTCGCCGGTCACTTCAAACTCGATAACCTCATCCTCATTTACGACTCCAACGACGTGACGCTCGACGCCATGGCCAGCGAGTCGCAGAGCGAAAACGCGGCCAAGCGTTTCGGTTCCGTCGAGTGGGGCGTGCAGACCGTTGACGGCCACGACCTCGCGGCATTCCTCGCCGCCTTCGAGAGAGCGAAAACCGCCACCGGCAAGCCGCAGATCATCATCGCGCGCACGCTCATCGGCAAAGGCATCCCCGAAGTCGCCGGCACGGCCAAAGCCCACGGCGAAGGCGGCGCGAAATTCATCGAAGCCGCGCGCGCCGGCCTCGGGCTGCCCGCTGCCGAGCACTTCTTCGTCAGCGCCGAGACGCGCGCCTATTTCCTCGAGCACGGACAAAAACTCGCCGCCCAGTATGACGCGTGGAAAACCACCTTCGCCGCCTGGCAGGACGCCAATCCCGCGCTCGCCGCGGACCTCGACGCCGCGCTCCAAGGCTCCGTCCCCGCCGACCTCCTCGCGCGCATCCCCGAGTTTCCCGCCGACGCGAAAATCGCCACCCGCAAAGCCGGCAGCGACATCCTCCAGCCCGTCGCCGACGCCATGCCAAACCTCATCGGCGGCAGCGCCGACCTTTACGGCTCCACGCTCAACTACATCAACGCCAGCAAAGACTTCAACGCCGCCAACTACGGTGGCCGCAACATCCGCTTCGGCATCCGCGAACACGGCATGTGCGCCATCATGAACGGCGTCGCCTACGACGGCCTCTTCCGCGCCAGCGGCGCGACCTTCCTGGTCTTCGCCGACTACTGCCGCGCCTCCATCCGCCTCGCGGCGCTCTCCGGCCTCGGCACCCTCTACATTTTCACCCACGACTCCGTCGGCGTCGGCGAGGACGGCCCCACGCACCAACCCGTCGAGACCGTCAGCGGCCTCCGCGTCATCCCGAATCTCGACGTCATCCGCCCCGCCGATCCTGAGGAAACCGCCGGCGCCTTCGCCGCCGCGCTCCAGCGCACCACCGGCCCCACGCTTCTCTCCCTCACCCGCCAGGTCGTCCCGAACCTCAGCGAAATCCCCGTCGCCACCCGCCGCCAGGGCGTGCTCAAAGGCGGTTACATCGCGGTCAAGGAAACCGGCCCGCTCAAAACCATCCTCCTCGCCGCCGGCAGCGAACTGCAGCACGCCGTCGCCGCCGCCAAGACCCTCGGCACCGGCGTCCGCGTGGTTAGCGTCCCCAGCTTCCATCGCTTCGACGCCCAGCCGCAGAGCTACCGCGACGACGTCCTCCCGCCCGCCTGCCGCGCCCGCGTCGCCATCGAAGCCGGCGTCACCGGCCTCTGGTGGAAATACGTCGGCCTCGACGGCAAAGTCATCGGCATCGACCGCTTCGGCCTCAGCGCACCCGGCGGAAAAGTCATGGAAGTCCTCGGCATCACCGCGCAGGCCGTCGTGGACGCGGCCCAGTCCCTCGCCTAATCAGCCCCCGGAGCGGCTGACTCCCGGCTGCCGCAAAAAGCGGGTCACCGGAGGCACACACGTAAAAGGCGAAAGGAAAGGGTCACGGCTAAAACTTCGCGGCGTAATTGCCGCCGAGTTGTCCGCCGGGAACGAGCAGGCGTGGAATGAGGGTGATAAAGCCGGCGTCGAGGTTGCCGGTTTCGACGCCGAAAGAACGAAGAGCCCGTCGCTGCGCGGAGTCGGTGCTGATTTTACGATGGCGGCATCGAGCGTGGCCGGCGTGTGGGGCGAACAAATCACCCGCATGACATCGCCCCTGTCCCCGCACCGCTTTGGCTCTGCCTCCTACTCGCTACCCCGGCCACTTTTTCAGAAGGAAAAAATGGCGGAGTCTACGGGACTCGAACCCGCAACCTCCGCCGTGACAGGGCGGCGCTCTAACCAATTGAGCTAAGACTCCTCGAAAGGAGCGCCGAACGTAGGGTGCGACCCAGGATCCGGCAACTGATTTTTTCCAGGATTTTTCCGCAGCGGCCTACGCCTTGGAGGTACCCCAGCGCCGGTGGATAAAGCGCTCCCACGGGGAGAAGAGGATTTTGTCCGCGAGGAGGCCGATAAGCACGATGATGAACATGACGCCAACGACCTGCTCCATCGCGCCGAGTTCGCGGCCGTTGTGGAGCAGAAAGCCGAGCCCGAAGCCGGTCAGGACGGTGACGTAAATCTCCGCCGCCATCAGCGAGCGCCAGGCGAAGGCCCAGCCCTGCTTCACGCCGCTGACGATGAAGGGGAGCGACGCCGGGAGGTTCACGTGAATCCACGTGTGCAGGCCGCGTGAGCCCATGGTTTTCGCGGCTCGCTGGTAGATCGGCGGCACGTTGCGCACGCCGTTGTCGGTGGAAATCTGCACGGACCAGAGCGTGCCCATAATGACGACGAACTGCATGGCCGACTCCGTCTGCCCGAACCAGAGCAGCGCCAGCGGCACCCAGCAGACGCTGGGCAGCGTCTGCAGACCGAGCCCGAGGACGCCGATGGTGTCGCCCGCCCACTTGAAGCGCGCCGTGACCAGGCCGAGCGGCACGCCGAGCGCCACACCGATGAAGTAGCCGAGGAGCAGCCGTTTTACGGTGACCCAAAGCGCCTCGAAGAGCGTGCCGTCGGCTGCCGCCTCGCGGAGATAAACCCACACGCTCAAAGGATCGGGCACGAGCACCGGCGACCAGCGCTTGGTGCCCACCATGAAATCGCGGCCGAAATGCCAGAGTGCGAGCAGCGCCGTGAAAAATAGGACCGCGTGAAAAAAGCGTTTCATCGCTTATTCGGCCACCGCGCCGGTGAGATGAGCCTTGAGCGCCTTGGTAATCTCCGTGGCGTAGGCGGCGAGGCTCGGGCTGTTGATGTCGCGCGGGCGCGGGAGGTCGATCTTGAATTGCTCGCGGATGCGGCCCGGATGCGGTGAGAAAAGCGCGACGCGATCGCCGAGGCACGCCGCCTCGCGGACGTTGTGCGTGACGAAAACGATGGTCTTTTTCCGCTTCTCCCAGATCTCCTGGAGGTCGCCGTAAAGCTGCTCGCGGGTCATCGCGTCGAGCGCGGCGAACGGCTCGTCCATGAGCAGCACGCGTGGATTCGGGGCGAGCGAACGGGCCAGCGCCACGCGCTGCCGCATGCCGCCGGAAAGTTCGTGGATATTGGAGCGCGCATATCTCGAGAGGCCCACGAGCTGGATGTAAAACAGCGCCACCTCGCGGCGCTCCTTGTTCGTGAGGTTGGGCTTGAGCTTGAGGCCGAACATCACGTTGCCCAGCACGTCGAGCCACGGAAAGAGCGCCGATTCCTGGAACATCACCATGCGGTCGCGCCCCGGCTCGCGGACCATCTTGCCGTCGGACATGATGAATCCCTGGTCGGGAAACTCGAGGCCCGCGATCATCGAGAGCAGCGTGGATTTGCCACAGCCGCTCGGCCCGACGAGGCAGACAAACTCCCCCTCGTCCACGCTCAGGCTCACGTTGTCGAGCGCGTGCGTCACGACGACGCCTTCGCGAAACGTCTTCGACACGCCGTCGATGGACAGCTTCACGGGCTTGACCAGTTGCAACTCTTCGAGCGGGGCAGTCATCGGGTGATCTTCATGGGGCGTGACAGCCTTTGCCCTCCGCCCAGTGCGGGACAAGCCTCATTTTTTCCCGCCGGCTTCCTGTGGGATCTGCACCAGCCGGCCGAGATCGGGCGTGCCTTTGAGAAAGCCCACGCTTTGCGCCTCGGCAACCGCCGCGTCCAATTCCGCGCGCTTGATTTCCGGCGAGAAGACGAGCCGCCCCCACGCTCTGTCGAGCAACTCGGCGGGCATCTCGCGCTTTGTGTGGTGCTTGAAACTGGCGTTGGCCAGCTTCCTGGCCTCGTCGGGATTTTTGCCCATCCACTCCGTCAGTTCAGCGTGCGCCGCGGTGAATTTTCCCACGAGATCCCGCTTCGTTTCGAGCAGCTTCGCGCTGGAGACGAGCACGGTGGTGATGGTGTCCTTCTGTTCGAGAAGCACCTTCCCTTTCGCCTCCAGCTCCAGCCGCGAAACCCACGGTTCCACCGTCCACACGCCGTCGAGTTTTCCGGCGGTGAAAAGTGCGAGTTGATCCGGGTTCGCCGTCGGCAGCACCCGCACATCACCGCCGAGTTGCGTGATGCGGTAGCCCTGCTTTTTGAGCCACGCACGGCAGGCCACGTCCTGCGTGTTCCCGAGTTGCGGCGTGGCGATCGACTTCCCGCGGAAATCCTCCGGCTTGGCCAGCCGGCCGTCCCCCTGCACGACCAGCGCCGCGCCGCCTTTGGCCGCGCCCGCGATGATCCGCACCTCCTCGCCCTGCGACCGCGCGTAAAGATTCAGCGCCGGGTTCGGCCCCACGTAGGTCAGGTCGATCGAGTTCGCCGCCAGCGCCTCCATGGCCGATGGCCCCGCATTATAGGCGAACCACTCGATTTTTACGTCGCCTCCCAGTCGCGCCTCGAACCACCCCTTTTTCTGGCGGCTCAACTCCGACGCGATGAGCCCCTGAGCATGCGTGATATTCGGAAAATGCCCGACCCGCAGCACCGTCTGCTGGGCGAATCCCGGCCACGGCACGACCGCCAATGCGCAGGCGAGAACGTGGAGGAAAAGCGGTTTCATGGATGGCGCGGCTGAAAGTCTATTGATTTGGTAGAGCTTTAAGTTCTAGCCCGCATGCCGACCAGCGCAATGGCATTCTGCGTCACCGCGATCGTCGCGTTCTTTGCGCCAAACGGCACCACCACCGAACCCGACAGCGCCACGTAGCCCGCGCGCGCCACCGTCACCAGCCCTGGCACCGCCGCCGACTCCGCGAGCGCCACCGACGGCCCGAGCACCGTCACCACATTCGTCGCGGTCAGCCCCGCCGTGACATACGCCAAATCCCCCGCCCCATGCAGATGATCTTCGTTCGGATCGAGCCCGAGTTGCAGTTCCTCCCAGTCGTCCACGCCATCGCTGTCGCTGTCCTTCTCGTAGACCGCCACGCGGTAAAAAGTCCGGCCTCCCGGCAGCGGCAGCGCCTGCATCATTTCCGCGCCCGAGCCGTCCAGGAAACCCGTCGCATCCGTCCAGTTCGCCGCCGCTCCCGGCTCCGCGGCGCTCTGCACCTTGTGGCGTTTGCCGGCCACTGTGCCCCAGCGGATTTCGATAGTCCCGCCGTTTCTGAGCACGCTGTGCACCCGCAGCGTCTCCAGCGGCGACTTCGGATCGGTCCCCGCCCGAGCCTCGTCCGCGTTCGACTTCCCATCGCCATCCGCGCCCGCATTTCCCGCGAGCCCCGCCGCGGCGAATTTCAGCCGCCACACATCCCCCACCCCACCGCCATCCAAGTCCACGACCGCCCCGACGGGCGCGGTCATGGCCCGCCACGCGAGCACGATGGCGGCGCAGGCAGCAGGCGAAATTTTCATGGCAGCGGAGACATGGGTGGGGTGGTTTCGGGTCGAAATCCACGCCGGTGGGGGTGGCACAGAGCTGACACCGATGCGTTTGGGGTGTAGAAACGCCCGACTCATTCGCTGCCGTGCAACCGCAATTTTCGCACCCATGCCTCCGGCAAACAAACAACCGGTCCGCGGAGGCAACATGCGCTTCGCCTTTGGCCCGGAGCGGCGTTTAATCCCGGATACACCCATGCCCCAATCCGCACTCCCGTGACCGACCCACTACCCGAAAAACCGCCGCGCCGTCCGCGCTATGCGGGGAAAAATCCGCGGCAGTTTTCCGAGAAATACAAGGAACACGCGCCGGAACGCTACGCAGCCGATGTGGCGAAGGTGCTCGCTGGCGGAAAGACGCCGGCGGGGACGCATCGGCCGATCATGGTGCGGGAAATCATGGCGGTGCTCGCGCCGCGACCAGGCCAGACCGCCGTGGACGGCACGCTCGGCTACGGCGGGCACGCGCGGGAAATCCTCGCCGCGGTCCAGCCGGGCGGGCGGCTGATCGGCTTGGATGCCGATCCGCTGGAACTGCCGAGAACGGAGGCGCGGCTGCGGGCGGCGGGCTTTCCCGCGGAGTCGCTACTGGTGCGGCGGATGAACTTCGCCGGCCTCGCGCAATTGCTCGCCGCCGAAGCGCCCGGCGGGGCGGATGTGATCCTCGCCGATCTCGGGGTTTCCTCGATGCAGATCGATAACCCGGCGCGCGGATTCACCTTCAAGGCGGACGGCCCGCTCGATCTCCGCATGAATCCCGAGCGCGGCCAGTCTGCCGCAGCGCTGCTCGCGGGAATCTCCGCGGCGAAGCTCGAAAAGCTGCTCATCGAAAACGCCGACGAACCGCACGCCGCGCCGCTCGCCCGCGCGCTCGTCGGCTCCGCACCGCGCACCACGACCACGCTGGCCACGCTCATCCACCGCACTCTCGCCGCCCTCCCCCACCCCGCCGCCAGCGCCGACGCCGAGCTGTCCGTGCGCCGCGTTTTTCAGGCGTTGCGCATCGCGGTGAACGACGAGTTCGGCGCGCTCGATACTTTCCTCCGCCACCTCCCGCAGTGTCTGAAACCGGGCGGACGGGTGGCGATTCTCACCTTTCACTCCGGCGAAGACCGCCGGGTGAAGCACGCCTTCAAAGCCGGAGAGCGTGACGGCACCTATGCCGAAATCGCCGACGAAGTCCTGCGGCCCGGCGCGGAGGAGCAGCGCGCGAACCCGCGCTCTTCCAGCGCCAAGCTACGCTGGGCGCGGCGCGCCGTGTGAGGCGGAAAATTCGGGATCCGAATCTCGAAATCCGAAACAAGCTCGAAGGAATGGAAAAAGTGGCCAAGGGGAGGATGACGCGCCGCGTTCCTTTCCACCCTTCACACTTTTCAGATTTGTTTCGGATTTCGATATTTGGATTTCGTGCTTTCCCCCACCAGCGTCTTTCCTTGCGCGAAGCGCCGTCCGCTTCTAACAACCCTCCCGCTCCGATGCCCTACCGTCCGTCCCGACGCCAGCCCATGAATTATTACGTCACTTCTTTCATCAACATTCTCCACTTCATCAGCGACGACCTGATCCAGGTGGACTCGACCACGCGCATCGCCGAGATCTTTGGCGACGAGTTTGATGACCTCGATTTCGAACTCGCCCTCTGCTGCTTCGAAGCCACGCACAAGGTCGCCTTTGCCGACCGGCTCTGGGACTCGGAGGACGATGAATACGAGGAGCTGACCATCGAGGAATTCATCGAGACTTTCGTGGACGGACGTGAGCAGCGCGACGCGCTCTTCGTGACGAAGCGCTTCATGATGTATCAGGAATCGCTGACCAAGGCGCTGACCGAGGAGGCCGAAGGTCCCCCGCCGGACGAATATTGAGCGCGGCACGCCGGTGGGAAAATGGGGAGCGCACGCGCCTCGCGTGCCGTTTCCGGCGCCCTCGCCGAAAACCGTCGTGGCGTGCGCTTCGGGAGCGCCGCCCCCGTGCCTGACGCGGTACTGCGGCGCAGACGGGTTCACGGTCGGCGGCGAGGGTGCCGCCGACGGCACGCCAGGGGTCGCGCGCGCTCCCCGGATTTTCCACGCCGCACGCAATCTGCCTGCCCAGCCCGCGATTCGCCCTGTCCCAACCCTCCCCGGCTAAGATGGATCGCCCGCCTGGGTCTTTCCCGCGCATTTATGAACCGCTCCCCAATCCTCCTCGCTCTCGCTTGCACCGCGCTCTGCGCGCCGCTTTTCGCCGCCGATCCCGCGCCGGCGAATCCGCCTGCCGCACCATTGACTCCGGCGGCGGAGATTTTGCAGAGGGTGACGTTCCCGCCGGAGTTTGAGGCCACGGTTTTCGCGTCGCCGCCCCATGTCTCGTATCCGGTGTTCATCAGCGCGGCGCCGGATGGGACGCTGTTTGTGGCGTGCGATGAAAATGGGTCGCTGGATCGCAAGCCGGATCGCGGAAAGGTCGTGAGGTGCAAGGACACGGACGGCGACGGGCAGGCGGATGTGTTCACGACTTTCGCGAAGATGGACAGTCCGCGCGGGGTGATCTGGGACGCGAGCACGCGCACGCTTTTCTGCATGCACCCGCCGAACCTCACGGCCTACACGGATACCGATGGCGACGGGGTGGCGGAGAAGCAGGAGGACTTGATCACGGGGCTGGGCTTCGGGCTGGATTTCCGCGGCGCGGATCACACGACCAATGGCTGCCGGATGGGCATTGATGGCTGGATTTACATCGCCGTGGGCGACTACGGGGCGGTGCAGGCGACGGGAAAGGACGGGCGCACGCTGGCGCTGCGGGGCGGGGGCATCGTGCGGGTGCGGCCCGATGGCTCGGGCATGGAGCTGCTGGTGCGTGGGGCGCGCAACATCCTGTCGGTGGCGGTCAGCCCGACGCTGGACCTGTTCACGCGCGACAATACGGACGACGGCGGCGGGTGGAATATCCGGCTGAGCCACAACCCGGTGGGCGCGCAGATGGGTTATCCCTCGCTCTACAAAAACTTCACCGACGAGATGATCCCGACGATGGCAGACCTCGGCGGCGGCTCGCCGATGGGTTCCATTTTTCTCGATGAACCGGCGGTGCCGGAGCCGTGGGGCCGCGGGTTCTATTCGGTGGAGTGGGGCGCGAGCAAGATCGAGCTCCATCCGCTGACGCCAGCGGGCGCGACGTGGAAGGTGGAGCCGAAGGAGTTCAAGCAGTTCATGAAGATGACGCGCGGGACGGATCTGGACGTGGACGGCTCCGGGCGGCTCTACGCGTCGAGTTGGGACGGGGCGTCGTTCACCTACGCGGGGCCGAAGGTGGGCTACATCATCCGGCTCACGCCGAAGGGGAAGAAGGCGGAAGCATTTCCGGATTTGAAGCAAATGACGCCAGCGCAACTCGTGACATGCATCGGCTCCACAAGCGCGGTGATGCGGCTCGCCGCGCAGCGCGAACTGCTGGCGCGCGGCACGCCGCCGGGCGCGGTGGAGGGTCTTCAGCAGATCGCTCGGACGGGCGCGAATCTCGCCGCGCGCGTGGCGGCGCTGACCACGCTCAAGCAACTCGCCAGCGCGCAGGCCACGCCTTTCCTCGCGGAAATGGCCAAGCAGGACGACCTGCGCGAACACGCGCTCAAGGCACTCGCCGACGACCCGCGACTCGCCGCGGAAATTCCGGCCGCGCCTTTCCTCACCGCCCTCGCCGACCCGAGCCCGCGCGTGCGGCTCCAAGCGGTGACTGGCCTCGGGCGGCTGGGCAAGGTGGAGACCACCGACCGCATCCTGCCGCTGACCGCCGACCGCGACTTCACCGTGGCGCACGTCGCGGTGCAGATGCTCGTTTCGCTGAAAGCGGCGGACGTGGCCCTGCGGGCGCTGGATTCAGCGGAGACGAAGATGCATCCCGGTGCGCTGCGCGTGCTCGGCGCACTGCACGAGCCCGCCGTCGTGCAGGGTCTGCTCGACCGTTTACCAAAGGCCAAAGGCGAACTTCTGCGCGGCATCTACTACGCGCTATGCCGGGTGAACTTTGACGAAGCGCCCTACACCGACCCGACGATGTGGTGGGGCACGCGACCGGACAACAGCGGGCCGATTTACAAAATCGTGCCTTGGTCCGAGACGGAGAAAATCCAGGCCGCGCTCAAGCAGCAACTCGAAGCCGCGACGAGCGAGGACGCGGCGTTTTTCGTGAGCACGCTGACGAAGCACAAGATCACC
>CAIQUL010000238.1 GCA_903874975.1 uncultured Chthoniobacter sp.
ATGCGTCCGGTGAGCGGGTGCGTGCCGCTGACGAGCCAACGGGCGAAGCCTAAGCGATTATTGGGTTCGCCGGCGGGCATCGGCGGGAGGGCGCGGAAGAGGGCGCGTTCGACTTTCGGGCCAATCTTGTCGTATTCCCCGCGCAGCAGCACGAACGCGTCGCGCGGCTTGGGCAGTTCATTCATCACCATCACATTCACGGGTTCACCTTGGGCGACTTCGAAGGCCGTCTTCGCGGCGGCGACCTTGGCGGTCGCGGCAAAGCGGGGGTGTTCAGGGCTGTCGGCGAAGAGTTTCTCGAGCGACTTGCTATCCGCCTTGGTGAGCTGGTCGACGGGCTTCGCCATGAGTCGGCGAGCGGCTTCAGCCGCAGGATCGGTCTTCAGTGACAGTAACTTCGGATCCTGGCCGGAGATATTCAGTCGGAAGCGTCCGATGCTATGGTTGGAGTGCAACTCGTGGCGCATTACCACGATGAGCTTGGCGCCGGCGGGGATAGTGGTCGGCGCGATGGTGAAGATTGCCTTACGAGCGACGCGGTTCTCCGGGAGGTTGCCGCCGATGGCCCAGCCTGGATTAGTGTTGTCTGCTTTCTTTGCCTTTCCTTTTACCATCGGCGCCGGAGCGAGCTTGGCGATGCTCCAGCCAGCTTGATCGTAGTCCGTTTCCGCTTTGACCAACGGGAGATTGGTGGTCTTACCGTCTGAGGTTTTCAGGCGGACCTCGAAGGCGCTGAGCACGAAGTTGCCATTGAAGGCACGGCCGAGGCTTTTGCCCGGATGGGAGTCATCGGGCAGGGCTTCGAGGCGAACTGCGGTCAGGAGACCCGGCGAAGGTGTGGCTTCGACCACGTAGGTTTCTTTGGCGGCGGTACCGCCCGAGACGAGCCACGAGCCGTCTTCGAGGCGTTTGAATTCAGCATTTTCCTTGGCTGTCACTTTCTCACCGGTCAACGCCTGCCAGGCCACGCCTTCTTTCGAAAAGGCTGCGCGCTGACGGTCGAGCCACTTCGAGAAGAGTTCGGGCTGGGCGGATGGGATGGCTTTGAGCGCGGCTTCCGCGGCGGCCAGGGCGGCTGAGGTGGCGTCGATCTGCTTTTGTTGTTCTTCGGTCGGGAGGGAAAGCAGAGGGGCGGTGTTGCCACCGCGGCGGGTGGTGCCAGAACCGCCGAATTCGCCGAGCACGCCGGATTCGTTGTTCGAATTAAAGTAGGCGAAGAATTGGTAGAATTCCTTCTGCGAGATTGGGTCGTATTTGTGGTCGTGGCAGCGGCAGCAGTTCATCGTCAGACCCATCCAGGTGGAGCCGGTGGTCTCGATGCGATCGATCACATTTTCCGCGAACCATTCCTCCACGATGCGGCCTCCCTCGCCATTGAGGCGATGGTTGCGGTGGAAAGCCGTGGCGACGATCTGGTCGCGGGTGGCGTTAGGAATCAGGTCACCGGCGAGCTGCTCGACCGTGAAAGCGTCGAACGGCTGGTTGTTGTTGAAGGCTTTGATTACCCAATCGCGGTAGGGCCACATCGTGCGCTGCGTGTCGCTCTGGAAGCCGTTCGAGTCGGCATAGCGGGCAAAGTCGAGCCACTGCATCGCCATGTTCTCGCCGTAGTGGGGCGAGGCCATGAGGCGATCGAGGGCCTTGGACCAGGCTTCAGGCGAGGAGTCGGCTAGGTAAGCCTGCAGGTCGGTGTCGGACGGAGGCAGGCCGGTCAGGTCGAGGGCGGCGCGACGGAGCAGGGTGGCCTTGGGGGCTTCGCCGTTGGGCTTGAGTCCTTTGGCGGCGAAGCCTTGGGCGAGGAACGCATCAATCGCGTTGCCGCCGGCCGGGATCTTCGGGACGGCGGGTTTGACCGGAGTCTGG
>CAIQUL010000239.1 GCA_903874975.1 uncultured Chthoniobacter sp.
GCTGTGGTGGGAGCCGTGCTCCTCGATGTGCGCGATGGCTTCGGCGAGGGAGTCCACGATTTTCACGGCGAGGATGTAGTCGAGGCACTCGGTGCGGAAGTCGGTGGGTTGGGCCGGAATGACGGAGGACGAATGACGAACGGCGAGTGCGTGGAGCACCGCGAGCGCGCGCTCGTCGCAGCGGAGTTGCACGTTTTTTTCCAAAAGTGCGGGGCCGGCGGTGGCGAAGAATTTCTCCGCGACGTCGCGGTGGACGAGGACGGTCTCGATGGCGTTGCAGACGCCGGGGCGCTGGCATTTGGCGTTCAGGACGATGCTCTCGGCCATGACGAGGTCGGCCTCGCGATCCACGTAGATGATGCAGATGCCTTCGTAGTGCTTGATGACCGGCATGCGGGCGTGCTGGACGACGGTCTCGATGAGGCCCTTGCCGCCGCGCGGGACGATGACGTCGAGGTAGCGGTCCATTTCGCAAAGGTGCCGCACGGCCTCGCGGTCCGTCGTGGGGATGAGCAGGACGCTGTCGGCGGGCAGGCCGGCGCGGGCGGCGCCGCGGCTGAGGGCGGCGGCGATGGCGACGTTCGAGTGGATGGATTCACTGCCGCCGCGGAGGATGGTGGCGTTGCCCGTTTTCGTGCAGAGCACGGCGGCGTCGCTGGTCACATTGGGGCGGGATTCGTAGATGATGCCGACGACGCCGATGGGCACGCGGACTTTCTGGATGCGCAGCCCGTTGGGGCGCGTCCAGTCGCGGATGATCTCGCCGACGGGATCGGGCAGCGCGGCGACTTCGCGGATGCCGTCGGCCATCGCGGCGAGGCGCGCGTCGGTGAGCGTGAGGCGGTCGAGCATCGCGCCGGAGAGGCCGTTGGCGCGGCCCTTTTCCACGTCCTGCAGATTCGCCGGGAGAATCTCCGGCGCGGCGGCGACGATCTCGTCCGCCATCGCGAGCAGGCCGCGATCTTTTTGCGCGCGGCTCGTCCGCGCGAGCACGCGTGCGGCGGCGCGGGCACGGCGTCCGAAATCTTCGATCTGCGTTTTTAAGTCCGACATGCGCGCACCTTTCTACAGCGTCTCGCCTTTGGCAACGAACCGCGTGCCGAACGGCTTGCCCGCGACGATCCCGGGGATGCGCCCGGCTTTGCGCCCGCTGGCGATGTGGGTGGAAATGCCGGCCTCGACCGCGAGCTTCACCGCCTGGAGTTTCGAGATCATCCCGCCGACGGAAAACTTCCCCTTTTCCTGCCGCGCCAGCCGCGCCACGCCGTCGATGTCCTCGACCACGCGGACGATCTCCCCGCGCTCATCGAGGAGACCGTCCACGCTCGTGAGCATGATCAGCAGGTCCGCCTCCACGAGCACCGCGACCTCGGCGGAGAGCTTGTCATTGTCGCCAAATTTCAGCTCCTCGACGGCCACGGTGTCGTTCTCATTGATGATCGGCACGACCGTCCGGCGCTCGAAAAGCCGGGCCAGCGTGTTGCGGACGTTCTGGTAAGCGGTGCGGCTGTCGAGGTCGCTGTAGGTGAGCAGCAGTTGCGCGACGTTCAGCCCGTGGGTGGCAAACTGGGTCGTGTAGTTTTGCATGAGCTTCGATTGACCGATGGCCGCGCACGCCTGCCGCGCGGCGAGATCTTCGGGACGCTCCTTCAGCCCCAGCACCCCGAGCCCCGCCGCGACCGCGCCGCTGGAGACGATCACGCACTCGTGCCCGGCCTTCACCAACCCGGCAACCTCCCGCGCGAGCCGCACAAACTGCCGCTCCTCCAGGGTGGTCCCGCGCGCGTTGGCGAGGATGCCGGAGCCGAATTTGACGACGATGCGTTTGGAAGGTGTGGACATGCGAGCGGGCAGTCTAGCGCGGCGGTCAAGTGTGGTCAGGAAAATCGCCGGTCGCTTTCGGGAACAGCGGAGGATCGCCGCGGGCGCACAAAGCGCTTGTGGCCCAGCGTGCTTTATAGACGCTCTGCCGCGCAAAATTATGTCCCAACGAACAGGAATTCTCGCCGGCGGTAACTGGATCATTGACCACGTGAAGATCATCGACACGTGGCCCACCCAGGATTCGCTGGCCAATATCGTCGGTGGTTCGGACGGCTCCGGCGGTTCGCCGTACAACGTGCTCGTGGACCTGGCAAAAATGGGCGCGCCGATCCAGTTGGCCGGCGTGGGGCTGGTGGGCGATGACTCCGACGGGCACAAGATCATCGCCGATTGCTCGATGTACAGGATCAACGCCGACGCGATGCAACGCACCACCGCCGCGCCCACTTCTTTCACCGATGTGATGACGGTTCAGGGCACGGGCCGCCGCACCTTTTTCCACGCCCGCGGGGCAAACGCGCTGCTCCAGGCCGCGCACTTCGATTTCACCAAAACGAACGCACGGATTTTTCACCTCGGCTATCTCCTCCTGCTCGACGGTCTCGACGCGCCCAGTGCCACGCACGGCACGGTCGCCGCCGAGGTCCTCGCCCGCGCGCAAGCCGCCGGGATGAAGACCTCCATCGACGTGGTCAGCGAGGACAGTGATCGCTTTCCAAAGATCGTGCTGCCCGCGCTGCAGCACGTGGACGTGTGCGTGATGAACGAGTTTGAAGCGGGCCGCGTGACTGGTCGGCGCATCCGCGTGGGCGAGACGCTCGACCGCGCGGAACTGCGCGCGGCCATGCAGGCGCTGCTCGATGCCGGCGTGCGCGAGCGCGTGGTCGTGCATTATCCCGAGGGCGGGTGCGCGCTCGGGCGCGACGGGGCGTGGGACGAGCACGGCAGTGTGCGGTTGCCGGCCGATTACATCGTCGGCGCGGCGGGAGCGGGCGATGCCTTTACCGCCGGCACGCTCTTTGGCTGGCACGAGGGATTGCCCGTCCGCGAGTGGCTGCGTCACGGCGTTTGCGCCGCCGCGGCGAATCTCAGCGACGAGACCTGCACCGGCGGCGTCGGACCGCTCGCGGAGTGCCTCGCGCTCGGGGAGCGCTACGGGTTCCGCGACTAGCGCCCGCGCGGGATGACGGTTGGAGTTTTTTCGCCCTCACTCCGCTTCCCACCGGCCGCAGATTCCGCACGGCAGCACCAGCCCGGCGCGTTGGGTGGGCAGGCCGAGTTCGCCTACGGTGATCCGGCCCCCGCGCCCGGCGAAGAGCTGCGCGAGCAGATTGCCGAGCACGAGCGGTGAGAGCTTGGAGGCGTAGCCATTGATGAGCAGAAAGAGCGGACGCTCGCTGAGCAACGCGCGGCACTCCACGAGCAGCGGCCACAGGTCGTCCTCCAGCTTCCAAACCTCGCCCGCGGACCCGCGGCCGTAGGCCGGCGGATCGAGGATGATGCCGTCGTAGCGTCGTCCGCGGCGCGCTTCGCGCGCGGTGAATTTCAGGCAGTCGTCCGTGATGAACCGAATCGGCGCATCGCCCAGTCCGGACAGCGCGGCGTTTTCCCGGCACCACTGCACCACGCCTTTCGACGCATCCACGTGGCAGACCGCCGCGCCCGCCGCCGCCGCCGCCAGCGTGGCCGCGCCCGTGTAGCCGAAAAGATTCAACACGTTCACTTCACGCCCCGCCGCCCGCGCGTCGGCGATCTTGCGCGCCGTCCAATCCCAGTTCACCGCCTGCTCCGGAAACAGCCCCGTGTGTTTGAAATCCGTGGGCCGGATTTTGAGCGTCAGCGCCCCGTAGCGCATCGTCCATGAATCGGGCAGCGGGCGGCGAAACTCCCACCGACCGCCGCCGGTCTCGCTCCGGTGGTAGAAGCCGTCCCAGCGATCCCAGCGCCCGCCCGGCCCGCGCGGCCAGATGATCTGCGGATCGGGGCGCACCAGCACCGCCTCGCCCCAGCGCTCCAGCTTCATCCCGCCGCCCGTGTCCAGCAGCTCGTAATCCGCCCAGCCCTCCGCCAGCAGCAGTTGCTGGTGAAAACTCGGCGGTGAAAAATCGGACGTGGACGGGCTCATGTGCCCCCGCTCTTACCGGAAGCGCCGCGCGGATGGCGAGGCTGACGGAAACGCGCTGGCGGAATTCGCGGCGATTGCGGAAGGTTCGCGGATGAAAGACACCGCGCTCGCCGAGCGCCTGAAAGCGGCGATTGATTTGATCGAGCAGGTCGCGGACGACCGCGCACTGCTCGCCGAGCTGCCCTCGGCGGAGCGCACCCGGCTGCTCCAGGCGGCGGGAAAAATCCACACCCCGGACCTCGAGTCGCGCCGACGGCTGGTGAAGGCCGTGGCCCGGCAACGCAAGACGGAGAAGGTCCAGCGCGACGAGGCCAAGCTCAATGCCACCGGCATCCGCAAGCTGCGGCAGCGCCCCGTTTTCACCACGCCCAACGTGCTCCCGCCCGCCGGTTTCGAGCAGCACGAGGTCACGGGCGATCCCGATTTTCGCGAAGTGCTGGAGCCGCAGAACTGCTACACCTGCAAGCGCGACTACTCGACGATCCACCATTTCTACGACCAGCTCTGCCCGGCGTGCGCGGAGCTGAATTTCCGCAAGCGCACCGAGACCGCCGACCTCCGCGGGCGCGTGGCGCTGCTCACCGGTGGGCGCGTGAAGATCGGCTACCAGGCCGGCATCAAGCTCCTGCGCGCCGGGGCGCAGCTCATCGTGAGCACCCGCTTTCCCCGCGACTCCGCGCTGCGCTACGCGGCGGAGCCGGACTTCGCGGAGTGGGGGCGTCGGCTGGAAATCTTCGGCCTCGATCTGCGGCACACGCCGAGCGTGGAGGCCTTTTGCCGCCACCTCCTCGCCACCCGCGACCGCCTGGATTTCATCGTGAACAACGCCTGCCAGACCGTGCGCCGCCCGCCGGATTTCTATCAGCACATGATGGCGCTCGAAACCTCCGCCGCGGATGAAATGCCCGAGACCGCGCGTCGGCTCCTTGGTGCCTACGAGGGCTTGCGCGGCTACCATCTGCTGCCGGAAGGCGATGCCGTCATCGCGCAACGGCGCATGACCGAAGTCGGCATGACCCACGCCGCCGAGCTGTCGCAGGTCCCGCTCCTGCCCGACGAAATGGTCGCGCAGCAGGCGCTCTTCCCCGAGGGCCGGCTCGACGCCGACCGCCAGCAGGTGGACCTCCGCGAGCGCAACTCCTGGCGCCTCATGATGGCCGAGGTGCCGTCCGTCGAACTGCTCGAAACTCAACTCGTCAATGCGATCGCCCCCTTCCTCCTCAACGCCCGCCTCAAGCCGCTCCTGCTCCGCACCCCCGGGCGCGACAAGCACATCGTCAACGTCTCCGCCGTCGAGGGCCAGTTCTACCGGAAATTCAAAACCACCCGCCACCCGCACACCAATATGGCCAAGGCCGCGCTCAACATGATGACGCGCACCGCCGCCGCCGATTACCACGCCGACGGCATCCACATGAACAGCGTGGATACCGGCTGGGTCACCGACGAAGACCCCGTGGCCATCGCCGCGCGCAAAGTCGAGGAGCACCGCTTCCACCCGCCCCTCGACATCGTGGACGGCGCCGCCCGCATCGTGGACCCCATCATCGCCGGGATAAACACCGGCGAGCACATCTGGGGAAAGTTCTTGAAGGACTACGCGCCGACGGATTGGTGAGGGGAGGGCGGGCAGGGTGAAAATGGGGGTCGCTTCGAGGGTGCGTTCGCGCCAGCCTGCGGTCATGAGATTTCTCCCGACGATCCTCGTCATCTTCGCACTTTCCTGCGGTCCGACCTCCGGCGCGGACGCCGTGGCCCGGCCGAATATCCTTTGGATCACGAGCGAGGATCACGGGCCGCACCTCGGCTGCTACGGCGACCGCGCCGCCGCCACGCCGCACGTGGACGCGCTGGCCGCGCGCGGGCTGCGCTACCGGCAGGTGTGGTCGAATGCGCCGGTCTGCGCGCCGGCGCGGACCACGCTGATCTCCGGCCTGCACGCCACCTCCGCGGGCGCGGAGCAGATGCGCAGCCTGGTGGCGTATCCGGCGGGGCAGCGCATGTTTCCCCAGTTCCTCGCGGACGCCGGTTACTACTGCTCGAACAATTCCAAGGAAGACTACAACCTCGCGTCGCCCGGCAAGGTCTGGGACGAATCCTCCGGCAAGGCCCACTGGAAAAACCGGCCCGCGGGCGCCCCGTTCTTTGCGGTCTTCAACTCGACGAAAAGCCACGAGAGCCGGCTCCACGGGCGCGGGGCTCCGGCGCATGACCCGGAGAAAATGCGGGTGCCCGCGTATCACCCGGACACGCCGGAGGTGCGGCGGGATTGGGCCGTTTATTATGACGGCGTCACCGCCGTGGATGCCGCCGCCGGCCAGCGGTTGAAGGAATTGGAAGATGCGGGTTTGGTCGAGGACACCATCGTTTTCTACTTTGCCGACCACGGCGCCGGGATGCCGCGGAGCAAGCGCTGGCCGGGAAACTCGGGCTTGCAGGTTCCGCTCGTCGTCCACATCCCGGAGAAATTCAAAGCGCTGCGTCCGCCGGAGTACCGGGCCGGCGGCACCTCGGAGCGGTTGGTGAGTTTCGTGGATTTCGCGCCCACGGTGCTCTGCCTGGCCGGGGTCAAAGCGCCCGCGTGGATGCAGGGCCGCGCTTTCCTCGGAGAGTCCCTGCCCGAGGCTCCCGCGGTGCTGCACGGCTTCCGCGGGCGGATGGATGAGCGCACCGACCTGATCCGCAGCGTGACCGATGGGCGCTACGTCTATCTCCGCAACTACCTGCCGCACCTCGTCTCCGGCCAGCATCTCGACTACCAGTGGAAAACTCCCACGACGCGGGTCTGGCAGCGCCTGCACCTCGAAGGGAAACTCAACGCCGTGCAGGCCGCCTTTTGGCAACCCAAGCCGCCGGAGGAACTCTACGATCTCCAGACCGATCCCGACGAGGTGCGCAACCTCGCGGCTTCCCCCGACCACGCGGCGATCAAGGCTCGGCTCCGGCAGGCTCAGCAGGAGCACGCGGCGCAGATTCGCGACGTCGGTTTCATCCCAGAGGGGGAGCGTCTCGCGCGGTCGCGGAGCAGCTCGCCGTACGACTACGGGCACGGCGATGAATACGCCTTCGCCCGCATCTTCGCGACGGCGGAGCTGGCCTCGTTGCTCGATCCCGCCGCGCTGCCGGCGCTGCGCAAAGCGCTCGCCGACCCGGATTCGGTGGTCCGCCATTGGGCCGTGCTCGGCCTGTTCATGCGGGGCCCCGCGGCCGTCGCCGAGGCGCGCGCCGACTTGCAGGCGGCGCTGAAGGATCCCGCGCCGAACGTCGCCGTGCCGGCGGCGCAGGCGCTCGCGCAGTTCGGTCCCGAGGCGGACTTTTCCGCCGCCCTCGACCTCCTCGTCGCCCGCGCCGACTGGTCGAAGAACGATCTCTTTACTGCTCTCGCCGCGCTCGCCGCCCTCGACGCCCTCGGCTCGAAAGCCGCGCCCTGCGCCGCCGCGCTGAAGGCCCTCCCCGGCAAGGGACCATCGCCGCACTCCCGCTACAGCAGTTACGTCCCGCGCCTGCTCGACGATCTTCGCTCGCGGTTCCCGTGAAGGGGGAACCGGGGGGCGGGAGCGGAAAATGGGCTTGATGAAAAGCGAGTCCGGGATGGCGAGGCGAAACGCGGCATGGTGCCAAGCGGTCGGCACCGAGAGTCCCGGAGGGAGGTAAGAAAATTGCGGTGGCGTAAGCCTGTGGAGCTTCTCCATTTTTCCGAAGCGCAGGATTGTGCTGCTGTTGGGGATGCTGGCGTTTCTCCACGTCCGCGCGCATTGCGCCGCGCTGGTCGGGCTCCGGCTCTGGCGACTCTCACGGCTTGTCGCGTTGAGGGACGGGCGCAACGCTGCCACCGATGCGGGCGGGGAGGCAATGCGGGGGCGGGAAAAAGCAGACCCCCTCACTCCCCGATGCCTCTCCCCGTTCTGACCGTCCCCGGTGCGGCGGGCGCGAAAGCAAATTCCTAGGAGGAGCCACATTTCGACCGGGACGGAGCGAGGCTGTTCAAAACCTAAAACGCGAAGCCGAAGGAGAAGTGAAACGCGCCGAAGTCTTCGCCGGTGCGGCGGTCGGGGTTCACGCCGTAGTCGAGGCGGAGGGGGCCGATGGGGAGTTTGTAGCGGAGGCCGAGGCCGAGGCCGTAGCGGAGGTCGCCGGAGCCGGGCACGTTGCGATTTAGCAGGCTGCCGGCGTCGGCGAAGACGGCACCCTGGAGGGCACCGTAGATGGGGAAGATGAGTTCGGCGTTGAAGACCGTGGAGAATTCGCCGCCGAGCGGGTTGTCCTGGCGGTCGCGCGGGCCGAGTTCGCGCTCGGCAAAGCTGCGGACGCTGGTGCCGCCGCCGTTGAAAAAGAGCACGTCAATGGGGAGTTGATCGATGAGCGGCGCGATGTAGCTGGCGCGCGCGCCGAGCGCGACGAGGCACTTGCCCACGGGCAGGTACCAGGAAAAGCGCGTGGTGCCGCGGAGGAACGCCGGCTCGCTGTCGATCTGCGCGAAATCCCAGGCCGAGGTGAGAACGAAGCCGCGCGAGGGGTTGATCGGGTCGTTGCGGTAGTCGGTGCTCTGGGTCAGGCCCACGCTTTGCAGCACGTAGTCGGTCGGGCCGAGGTCGGCGGCGGGGATGGTGCTTTCCGTGATGGTCACGGAGCGCGCGTCCACGAACGCGCCGAGTTCGAGATGCGGCAGCAGTTTGCGGCTGAGGTCGGTGCGAAAGCCAAACTCGTTCTTTGCGTAGCCCTCCTCCTGCCGCGTCTGGGAGTAGAGCCGGGCGCGGAGCGCAAAGCGCGTATCGAAGAGCCACGGATCGACGTAGAGAAACTCGCCGCTGATCCCGCGCTGCGTGTACTGCGCGGCGAAACTCAGCGGCCGGCCGCGCCCGAAAAGATCGCGGTCGCCGATGCGGAAACCCGCGAGCGCGCCTTCATAGGTGCCAAAGCCGAGGGTGAAACCGAGTTCCTTGGCCTTGGCTTCGGAGACGGTGAAATCGAGGCGAACCCGATCGCCGGCGACCGGCGTCGGGGTGACGCGCAGGTTTTCAAACAGCCCCGTGCGCAGCATCTCGCGGAAAGTTTTGTCGAGCTTCTCCGGGTCGTACACTTTGCCCCGCAGATGGGCGAAGCGCCTGGCCAGAAAATCCGCGCGGAGCCGCGGCTGCTCGGTTTCATTGCGCGCGGTCACGTCGCCAAAGCGGAAGAGCGCGTGCGGGTGGACGGTGAAGGTCACGGGCACTTGGCCGGCCACGGCGGCGGAGGGTTCGGCGTTGAGGAGCACCTCGGCGGCGTAGTAGCCGCGGGCCTTGTAGAATGACTGGAGGTTGCGCTGCATGGCCATCGCCTGGCCGGGCGAAAACGGCCCGGTGGCGATCTCGCCGAGTGCCTTTACGAGTTGCTCGCGGGGAAAGATCGTGTCGCCCGCGAAGCCGAGTTCGCCAAACGTGCAGCGCGGGCCTTCGACGATGCGGACGGTCACGACGGCGCGCGTGTCGTTTTCCGTGAGCTGCACGGCGGAGGCGTCGATCGTTACGTCGAGATACCCCTCGGAGAGATAGAGCCCGCGCACCCGGTCGGCCCCGGCGCCGATCTCCGCGGCGGTGAAGGGAAACTGGTCGGGCTCCTTCGCGAGGCGCTCGCGGGTGGCGCCGATCATGTAGTCGTAAAGCGTGGCCTCAAGGAGGGCGGTGCGGCCGGTGAAAACGATGTCGCGGAGCAGCGAGCGCGGGCCTTCCACGATGGTGAGGAGCAGCCGGTCGCCGCGGATTTGGTATTCCACCGCGGCTTTCGAGAACCCGTTCTTTCGGTAAAACGCGCCGACATAAAACGCCGTGTCATCCGCGCGGACGGGGGTGATTCTATTCTCCTGCAACTCGCGAATCTGCTCGGCGATGGGCGCGCGGAGTTGGTCCGCGGTGAAGGTCTTGTTGCCCGCGAAATCGAGTTTGTTCTTCGCCGCGTCTTTCAGCGTCCCGACCAGCAGATCCGCTCCGGCGAGCGCGCGGGAGACATTTTCATCGGCGGCGCGGAGCGGTGCCCAGCCA
>CAIQUL010000240.1 GCA_903874975.1 uncultured Chthoniobacter sp.
CCCTCGCTCGGCCACAGTCCGCGCGGCGCTTTGCCAAAGAGCCGGGTGTGCTGCTCGACCGCGAGCGTGAGGTGCGCGGCGGCATCCTCCGGCCAGTGGAAGCGCTGCGGAAACTGCCGCCCCGGCAGGCTGCGCACGGCCAAGGCCGAGTCATAGACCAGCGGGAGGATCGGGTGGAAAAACGGCGTGGTCGTCAACTCGGCCTGCCCGCGCTCCTCGGCCGCGCGATATTTCTGCGGGATGAGCCGCATGATTTCCAAATGGATGTCGAGCACGCGGTGCTTCTCGGCCTCGGTGAAATGGCGGCCTTTGAGCTTGAGCGCGGCCAGCTCGGGAAAGAGCCGCTCCGCGGTGTAGCCGCACCACGCGAGATTGAACCACACCTGGAGATCGAGGAATTCCTGCGTGGAAAAATACCGCAGCCCGCGCTGCACTTCGTCGCGGTAAAAGGTGAGCCCGCGCTTGTTCAGCAGCTCCCAGTAGCGCGGGAAGGGCTTCACGAGATTGTCCCAGTGGATTTTGAAGAAGTTCTCGAGGATGGCGAACTTCTCGTGCTCCTCCAAATCCGCCGCGGGCTTGCGCGCCCAGTCGAGCCAGAGGTCGCGGATTTTTCCCCCGGTCAGCTCCTCGATCTGGAGCATCAGCACCGGCGTGAGATTGAAATTCACGCGCACGCCGGGGAAGTCCTCGATGACGGTGATCATGTCGAGATAGCCCTTCACGCTGTGCAGCCGGACCCACGGCATCATCGCGGTCTGCGTCCGCGGATTGACGTAGTAAGGCTGGTGCATGTGCCAAAGAAAAACGACGTTTGCCATGCCCCACTGCGTATGGGGAAACGCGCGCGCGGGCAATGCCGAAGGGCGCGGCGCGCGGAAAACCGGCCCAGACCGCGGCGCGCGGCTCAGCCCGGCACGGCTGCCTGCCGCCGCGAGGTGAACCAGAACGCGCCGGCAAACATCACGACGAGCGTCATGCCGAGCGCGGCACCGAAGGGCCAGTCGCGGGCTTGCATGAATTGATTCTGGATGACCTCGCCGATCGTGGGATCGGTGCCGCCGCCCATGAGCTGGCTGATGGCAAACATGCCGATGGCCGGGATGAAGACGAGGAGCACACCGGCGACGATGCCGGGTTGGGTGAGCGGGATGATGACTTTTTGAAACGCCCGCACCGGCCCCGCGCCGAGGTCAAAGGCGGCCTCGACGAGCGAGTTGTCGAGTTTTTCCACCGAGCCATAGACGGGCAGAATGAGAAACGGCAAGTAACTGTAAACCAGCCCCAGGACCACGGCTCCGGGCGTGTAGAGCATGTCGAAAGGCTCCTCAATCAGCTTGGTGTACTGGAGGAAGCTGTTGAGCAGGCCGTTGGTGCTGAGGATGGTGATCCACGCATAAGTGCGGATGAGGAAGCTCGTCCAAAACGGAATCATCACGAGCGTGAGGAGCAGGTTGCGGCGGCTCTCCGGGGCGCGGCCGATGGACCACGCGACCGGATAGCCGACGACGAGGCAGATGACCGTGGTCAGCCCGGCGTAGATGACCGAGCGGACGAAAACCGTGAAGTAAGTCGTGCCGAATTCGCCTGTGTCGGAGTCGAAGAAAATGCGGCGGTAGTTATCCCAGGTGAAGGAATAGACGACCTGGCCGAGGTCGTCGCGCTCGCAAAAGGAATAGACGAGCAGGATGAGTGTGGGTGCGACGACAAAGGCGAAGAGCCAAAGCAGCATCGGCGTCATCAGCAGCCAACCGAAGAGGCCGGGGCGCCGGGTGCCGGAGGGGTCGGGAGCGCCGAGCGCGGCTTGCATCGCGGGAAGCGGGGACTACTTCCGTCCCTTGATGGCGGTGACGAGCTTGTCGATATCCTTGGCCGCGGCCCCGATGTCTTTGAAGGTCTCCAGCTTCGGCGCGCTGGGCGGGTAGCTCGCGGGGTTGTCGCGCTGTTCGGGCTTGAGCAGTTTCACGGCTTCGGCGTTGGGATTCGTGTAAGGGAACTCGCCGGAGATGAGCACGCTGACCTCGGGCTTGAGGATGTAGTTGATGAACTTCTCGGCGTTCCCCTTGTTCGGCGCACCCTTCGGGATGGCGAGGCTGTCGATGAACTGATGCGCGCCTTCCGCCGGCAGCACGTAGCTGAATTTCTTGTTCTTCTTCCACAGGATCGCCGCCTCGCCGCTCCAGACGATGCCGAGATCGACGTCGCCATTGAGCAGCGCGGTCTTCGGTGAATCCGAGTCATACACTTTCACCTGCGGGAGCCACGTCGCGAGGATCGGCTTGGCTTTCTCCAGATTCTCCGGGGTCATGTCGTTGGCCGAAATGCCGAGCGTGGCCAGCGCCCACGAGACGATCTCGCGCGAGTCATTCAGCACCACGATGCGGCGCTTGTGCGTGCCCGCAAACACGTCCTTGTAGCCAGTGATCGGCGTCTTGACCTTGGCCGTATTGACCACGATGCCAACCGTCCCCGCCATCCACGGCACCGAGTATTTCCCCTCCGGATCATGTGGCATCTTGGTGAACTTGGGATCGAGATTCTTGAGGTTCGGGATGTTCTCCAGAGTCAGCGCGTCGAGCTTCTCCTTCTTGATGAGCGCCTCGATCGTGTATTCCGACGGCTGGATGAGATCGTATTTGCTCCCGCCGGCGAGGAGCTTCGAGAGCATCTCCTCGTTGGAGGCGTAGTTCTCCGTGTTGACCTTGATGCCGGTTTCTTTCGTAAAGCCGTCGATGACTTCCTGGGGGACATATTCCGACCAGCAGAAAAGGTTGAGCACCTGTTTCTTCTTGGCCTGTCCGTAGCTCGGGACGGCAGTGGCGGCGAGGAGGGTGAGGGCGAGGATGAGACGGATGATTTTCATAATGTTACCTGATCGAGTGAACAGACTTAATGCTTAAACTTCCTGACGCGGTCAGCTACGACCACGAGAATGGCGGTGGCAAGGACAAACACCGTGGACACCGCGTTGAGCGAGGGATCGAGCCCCTTTTTCGCGAGGCCGAAAATTTTCAGCGGCAGCGTCTGCGACTCCGGGCCGGTGACGAAAAACGTGACGATGACTTCGTCCATCGAAAGCGTGAACGACATCAGCGCGCCGGACACGATCGCGGGCAAAAGATACGGCACCATGACGAGCCAGAAGGCCTTCAGCGGCGGCGCGCCGAGATCCATCGCGGCCTCCTCCAGAAAGGGATCCACACCGGTGAGCCGCGCCTGCACCGCGACGAGCACAAACGGAAAACAAAACGTGGTGTGCGCGATGATGATCGTGGCGAAACCCTGGGCAAACTCCGCCTCCGTGAACGTGGCCAGCCATTGGTTCAGCGGCACGGAGACGACCGTGAAGAGGATCAGCAAACTCACGCCCATGATGACCTCCGGAATGACCATCGGGATGAAGATGAGCGTGCCCAGCGGACGGAGCGCGGGAAATTTATACCGATAAAGCAGCCACGCGCCGAGGGTGCCGAGGATCACGGAAAACACCGTGGTGAACGCCGCAATAATCAGGCTGTTTTTGGTGGCGTCGATCAGCGGACCATTGTTCCAGAGCTTCACATACCACTCCGTGCTGAACCCGCCCCAGATCGAGATCAGATCCGACGCATTGAACGAATACACCACGAGCAGGACGATCGGGATGTAGAGAAAGAGAAACACCAACCCCGACCAGCCCGCGCAGAGAAGATTCACGAGCCCCATTCCCGAAGGAAGGCGGAAGCGGCGGGGCGCTGAAGGTGCGGCGGTCATCCGAGTGCGAAAACTTAGTGCCGCGGTCCCGGCGGCGGAAGCGAAATGTGGGAGGCCGGCGTGCGGCGTTTAATAAACGTCCTTCTTGTAGCGCTTCTCCTTCTTCATCGCCTCGACGTAGGCGGCGGCGTCCTCGGGCGTCTTCCCGCCGACGCTTTCCGCGATGCGATGCAGCTCGGCATCCACGTCTTTCGCCATGCGCGCGCCATCGCCGCACACATAGAAGTGCGCGCCCTCCTCCAGCCACGCCCATAGCTCGCGGGCGCTCTCGCGCATGCGGTCCTGCACGTAGATCTTTGCCGCCTGGTCGCGGGAAAAGGCCACGTCGAGCTTGGTCAGCACGCCATCCGCCTCGAGCTCGGTGAGTTCGCTCTCGTAGAGGAAATCGGACGCGCGCTTTTGCTCGCCGAAGAAGAGCCAGTTCCGACCACTCGCGCCGGTGACTTTCCGCTCCTGCAGATACGCGCGGAACGGCGCGACGCCGGTGCCGGGGCCGACCATGATGACCGGCGTGGCGGGATCTTCCGGCAGGCGGAAATGTTTCGCCGTGTGGATGAAAACGCCCGCCGTGGCCGTGGCCGGCCAGCGCTCCGCGAGGAACGTGGAGGCCACGCCTTCGCGCGGGCGGCCGTGGCTTTCGTAGCGCACGGTAGCCACCGTGAGATGCACGGATTCAGGATTGGCCTTGAGGCTGGAGGCGATCGAGTAGAGCCGCGGCTGCAGCTTGCGCAGCGTTTTGACAAACTCCTCCGCCGTCCAGCGCACGCTCGGATGCGCGCGGAGGAAGTCGATGAACTCAAGGCCCCAGAGGTAGTCGTCCAGCGCCTTTTTCTGCGCGGGATCGGCGGTCAGGTCGCGCAGTTGGCCGGCGGCGTCGCCCGCGCGCTCGACGAGCGCTTGGAGAAATTCCTTCGACGGCTGGGTGATCACGTAGTCGGTGGTCAGGGCCGTGCGGAGCGGCTTGGACACGGCATCCGAGCCGGAGACGGTCTCGTCGCCGGTCGCGCCGATGGTGGCGATGATCTCGGCGACCAGCGCGGGATTGTTCGCGACGAAAAGGCCGAGCGAATCGCCGACCTCGTAGTTTAACCCGGAACCGGCCAGGGCGATTTCGTGATGCCGCGTATCCTTGCCGGAACCTTCGCCGGAGAGTCGGCGATTGCCGGGATGGGTGGCCGGAAAAGGGTTCTTGCGGGAGTAAAGGGAGGACGGGGCGGAAGACATAAAGCCGCGCAGGCTAGGACGCCCACCGGAGGGCAGCAAGCCCGCGGATGTTGCGCGCTGCGGCGCGTATCTCGTGCGGCGGTCTCATCGTGAGATCCTCGTCGCCTGCCTATTTCATTACCGAGCCGTGGGCGACTGCGGCAGCGTCACCGTCCATCGGCAAAAGAGGCACTCCCCAAACCCAAGCCCCCACCCAGGTCATCACCGAGGAAACTGAAAATCCATCTACTCGCCGGACTCACGGCAGTAATCGCCACAGAAATCCTAGCCACAAGCTGCGACAAGAAACTGCAGGCCGACGGCCCTTAGCTCACCGCCGACGGCGGCATCGCGCTGCCGGAGGACGAGATCAAGGGGCGCAATACCTGAATCCTCTGGTGCGGCCTACTCCGCCTCCGCCCCAAAGCTCGCCGCCTGGCTCGAAGCCAATCTCCCCGAGGGCTTCACCGTCTTGGCCTTTCCTGCCGCACACCAGCGCCGCCTGCGCACTTCCAACGCCCTCGAACGCGTCAACCAGGAACTCCAACGCCGCACTCGCGTCGTCTCCATTTTCCCAAACGAAGCCTCCCTCCCCCGCCTCGTCTCCGCTCTCCTCACGGAAACTTCCGACGCTTGGGAGTCCTCCAAATCTTACCTCAACATGAATCCATCCATCTCGCCTTCCGCCTGACCTCCGCTGCTTTTACAGAAAATAATTTGCTCGGTCTTTTTCACCCCAAAACGGCCGATTCGTCAAAATGCACTTGTCACGAGAGCGGCAATTGGGTTTTTGCCCCGATGTTTTTTCGCGTCGCCAATCCTTCCCTGTCCCTGCGCGGATGCCGTCATTGGCTGGCCCTGCTCGGTTTCCTACTTGTCGCCGGCATGGCCGGCGCCTTCCCGCCGGCTCCTTACTACACGCTCTACGGCATGGTCCGCGATCAGGTCGGCCAGACCGTCACGGCCGAGGGCGCGGAGGTGATCCTGCTCAAGGGCGGCGTCGAGGTCGGCCGCACGCCGATTACTTCCAGCCGGATCGACCAGAGCTACGAGCTGAACCTGCGCATCGACCAAAACCGCAGCGGCACCACGTTTTATACCGACAAGGCGATCGCCGCGCAGGGCTTGTTCAGCCTGGTGGTGTCGATGAACGGCGCCTTGTTCTACCCGATCGAGGTTTCGGGAAACCTCACGGCAGGCAAAGGCGGTGAGCGCGTGAAGCTCGACCTCACGCTCGGCGAGGACCGGGACAAGGACGGCCTGCCGGACACCTGGGAGGCCTGGCAGCTCTATCAAGCCGGGCTCTACCCGGATGAGAATGGCCACTGGGACCTCAGCCTGCTCGACAAGAACGGCGACTTCGACAAGGACGGCCAGAGCAACGGGCTGGAATACATCACCGGCACCTTCGCCGGCGACGCCACCGAGACCTTCGTCCTGACGATCAAGGAAAAGCTGCCGCAGAGCGTGCGCTTCGAGTTCTACGGCATCACCGGCAAGGTTTACACCATTGAGAGCTCGCTGGACATGAAGACCTGGACGCGGGTGCCCTTCGCGGTGGGCGCTCCTGGGGCCGGCAACAGCGCTCATCAGGCCAGCGATGTCGGGATTGTCTCCGCCTTCACCGCACCGCGTGCCACCACTTCGGAATTCTACCGCCTTTCCGTCCGATGAAAACACTCTCTAAGGAGCAACGACACTCCTGTCGTTTCTTCCGCCTTCTGAAGAATGGGACAGGAGTGTCCCCGCTCCTCACCTTTCCGATGAAATCCATTTTCCTCACCTTCGTTTCGCTGCTCTTCGCCGCCACCGGCCACGCGCAGTGGCAGAGCACGACCTACACGCTCAAGGGCGGCTGGAACTCGATCTACCTGCACGGCGATGCCAGTCACGCATCGCTGGAAACGCTCTTTGCCTCGCAGACTGCGCTACTGGAAGTCTGGCGTTGGAATCCAAACCCCACCCAGGTCCAGTTCACCACCTCGCCGCTCATCCCATCCGCCGGCACGGCGGAGTGGAGCACTTGGGTGCGCGGTGGTTCGGCGAACTCGCTCAGCAAGTTGATCGGGCAGACCGCCTATCTGGTGAAATGCAGCGGCACCACCGCAGACACCTACAGCGTGACCATTCCGCAGCGCGTCCTGCCACCCAGCGCCGCGTGGGTGCGCAATGGCGCGAACCTGATGGGCTTTCCGAGCAAGCTCAATGGCACCTACCCGACGATGGCCTCCTACTTCGCCACTTTCCCGGCGGCCATCGCCTCGAATGTGAAAATCTACAAATACGTCGGCGGTGATCTGGGTCCCGGCAATCCGCTGCAGGTCTTCTCCACATCGGCCGAGAGGCTCGATCGCAACCAGGCCTACTGGTTCGATTCCAAGGTCGTGGGAAATTTCTACGCACCTGTGGAGATCAGCCTGAGCAATGGCTCGGGGATCGACTTTGGCCGCACCGGCTCGACGGTGACGGTGCGCCTGCTCAACCGCAGCTCCACGGTCAGCACGGTGACCATCGCGCCGGTGGCCTCCTCCAGTGCACCGACTGACCAGGAGGGCATCACCGCCGCCGTTCCTATTACCCGCCGCGTCTTCACTGCCACTACGGCTTCCTGGACCGAGACGTCGATCAGCGCTGCCTTTACCGAGGTGGTGGGGCCGAATGCGGCGGTGGAGCTGACCTTCGGGATCGACCGTGCGGCGATGACCGGGAGCAGCAATGCCTTCCACGCCTCGCTGCTGCGCTTCACCGACAGCGCGGGCCTTTACGACATTTTGCTGCCAGTCACGGCGCGCAAGGCCTCGCTCGCCGGGCTGTGGCTGGGCGATGCCGTGGTCGGTGGGGTGCAAAGCAAAACCGCGGGCTACACCGGCACCGCCACCGCCCAGACCTACGCGCTGCGCTACATCGTCCATGTCGATGACGCGGGAAAGGCGTGGGTGCTTTCCCAAGTATTTCTTGGACTGCTCGCCGGAGAATCCCCGCAGTCGGGAATCTGCACCGCAGAAAGCGCGCTCAGCGTGGCGGACAAGGCCAGCGCGCGGCGCATCGTCGC
>CAIQUL010000241.1 GCA_903874975.1 uncultured Chthoniobacter sp.
GATCTAGCCGTCGCTTTCTTGATCGCATCCTGCGCGATCTCAAAGGTGCCCATCCGGTAGGCGTAAGGCACCCCGCCATAGGACGAGGAGTAAAGGCCGCCGCCGGCTCCGGCATCATTCGCGTTGCCCGCGTTGCCGATGTTCACAAATTCGAGGGTGAACGCATCGCCCCCGCTGCCGAAGACGTCGGCGTGGGCGGTGGGGACGAGAAACGCACAGAGCACGGCCGCGCTGGCGGTGAGGATGCTGCGGGAGAGGATCAGTTGAGTTTCCATGGGGTTTGGGTTGTCTGAGTTGGTTACTTTGTGGATGGCGCTTCGCATCGAAGCGCGCGACAGCAACCCTTCTCCGCCAGCCCGTCAATCACCAAAAGCGCAACAAATTTCACCCCGGCGCAGCCGAAGCCCGCCCGCCCAGCGCCCAGCCTGTTCTTGGTCGGCTTGATACGCCTTATTTCACCGCGCCAATGAGCTTCCGGCACGCAGCGCACCGTGCTTGCCGCACCGTTCAGGTCGTGGCACGCTCCTTCGCATGCCCGCCATTTCGATTCACGAGTTGCACGAGAACACGGACCTTTGGGTGCGCAAGGCCACTGAGCAGGAGCCCATCGTGCTCACCGACAATGGCCAGGCCGTGGCCAAGATCGTCCCGGTGCCGGTCGCGAACGCGGAAAATCCGTTTCTCACGCGAAGGCTGCTGCCGGGATTCGCGGAGCTTCAGGCCCGGCTCTCTGGCGGCACCGACAGCACGCAGGTCATCTCCGAAATGCGCGAGGGGCGATGATCTATTTCGACGCCTGCTACATCGCAAAATTCTATCTCGCGGAGCCGGACAGCCCGAGCGTCATCGCCTTTGCCAAAGGGAAAGCAAAGATCGGCTGCCTGCTCATCGGCAAGGCGGAAGTCATCGCCGTGTTTCACCGCAAACTGCGCGAGGGCGTGGTGGATGCGAGCGGGTTTCACCTGCTGTGCGATCAGTTCGAGGCCGATTGCGCCAGCGGCCTGTGGCAGTGGCGTGCCGTGGACGACGCGTTGCTGGCCTCGTCCACACGGCGATTCCGCGGACTTCCATCCACGACTTTCCTCCGTGCCGCCGATGGACTCCACCTCACTTGCGCGGCTGAGGAAGGATGCGAGACGATCCACACGAGCGACCGACACATGATCGCCGCCGCGCCGGCATTTGGATTGCAGGCGGTGACGCTGTGAGGAGGCCTTGGCCCGCCTGCGGGACATGTGCAAGCCGGTGGCGGAAAAGGAAGGCGACCCTCCCCGGGGCGAATGTTTCCGGCGGCGTGCGTGGCGATTTCGCGGGTTGATTTCCGTTTCCCGCCCGCACATTTTCCCCGCAACCCACGCCGCGCCGGTGCGCGGCGTGGCACTTTTTTTTCGCATGTCTTCCACAGCCCGCAAAGTCACCCTCGGTCTCGTCCAGATGCGCTGCTCCCCGGAGCCGCGCGAAAACCTCGCGAAGGCGCTCGCCAAGACCGCCGAGGCGGCGGACCGCGGCGCGCAGATCGTCTGCCTGCAGGAGCTTTTCACCTCGCAATATTTCTGTCAGGTCGAGGATCACAAATACTTCCAGCTCGCCGAGGAGATCCCCGGCCCGAGCACCGCGGCGATGGCCCGGCTGGCGAAGGAGCGCGGCATCGTCATCATCGCCTCGCTTTTCGAAAAACGCAGCGCGGGCCTCTACCACAACACCGCTGCGATCATCGACGCCGACGGCGCCTATCTCGGCAAATACCGGAAGATGCACATCCCGGACGACCCGCTGTTTTACGAGAAATTCTACTTCACGCCGGGCGACCTCGGCTTCCGCGCGTGGCAGACGAAGTTTGCGAAGATCGGCGTCTGCGTCTGCTGGGACCAGTGGTATCCCGAGTCCGCGCGGCTGACCGCGCTGGCTGGCGCGGAGATTCTCTTTTTCCCCACGGCCATCGGCTGGCATCCCGGCGAAAAAGCGCAATATGGCGAGCGCCAGCACAGCGCGTGGGAGACGATCCAGCGCTCCCACGCCATCGCCAACGGCTGCTACGTCGCGGTGCCGAATCGCGTGGGCCATGAGGCGCCGGACGGCGGCGCAGGCCTTGAGTTTTGGGGGCAAAGTTTCGTCGCCGACCCGGCGGGCCAGATCGTGGCGAAAGCGTCCGTGGGCGACGAGGAGACGCTCATCGTGGAGGCCGACCTCGACGCGCTCGACACCCAGCGCACGCACTGGCCGTTCTTTCGCGACCGGCGCATTGATGCGTATGGCGACATCGGGAAGCGCTTCATCGACTGAGCATGAGCACCCGCACCCCAAGTCACGCCGACGTGGAAGCGCGCACGCCCGCCGCCCTCGGCTATCGCATGCCCGCCGAATGGGAGCCGCACGAGGCCAC
>CAIQUL010000242.1 GCA_903874975.1 uncultured Chthoniobacter sp.
GAGCCGGAGGCGATACGGAAAAGCAGGGAGTAACCGATTTGGCCGGCGGCCCCGGTGACAGCGACGCGAATGGGAGTCTTCATGAGATGTAGTAGTTGGTTGATTTGGAAATTTGGGAGCGGGAGATTCCGCGAAACCGCCCGCCGGGCGCAATGCCATATTCGCGGCGAACCGAACGCCAGGCATCTCCAACCGCACGAAGTTCCGTGAACCGGCCGTCAGCCGGAGGCCGCTCGTCGTCTCACTGCTCCGGCGGTTCCTCCCGCACGATGCACGTTGACTCGCCCGCATGGCGCATCGCGCCGAGGGCTGCGACGACCCGGTCCCTGTTGAAAAAAGCCTGCACCTGTTCGCGCGTCAGGCCCGCCGTTTCGTGCGATACGGCTTCCCTCCAGCGTCGCGCTTCGGCGACGGCGTCGAAGGTTTTCGTCTTCGTCGTTTTCATGGATCAGTTCGAGTGGAGAGACGATACGGACTGGCGGATAACCCTGCAACAGGTTCACCGCTTTGAATCCAGCTTCGCGGCGCAGGTTGACCAGATGGTGAAAGTTCCAACTCACGATGACCGTGAGGCCCTGAACCGTGGCGATGGCCACGTGCCTTGCATCGTCCGCATACTTCGGCGTGACCACGCTGGCGGCGAGGTAAGCTTGGGCCAGGGACTCAGCCTCCGCCGTCAGCTCGTGGAGCTACGCGGAGTGGGTGAAGGTCGAGGAAAACTTCTGCCGCACCCCGGCCGGCGCACCGAGCACCTCGCGGGTCGCGACGACCGATGTGGTCAGATGGTATAGCCCGAGACTTGCCTGGCGGAACAGTTCCAGAGTCGCCTCCTTCCACTCGTCATCGAAACAGCCAACAATGATAGAAGGATCAAGATAGAGCGTGAAAATTTTGATCGGGCGCGGTGAGGCCGGGAGGTTCCGCAAAACCACCGGCGAGGCGCAACGCCATACCGCCTCCAATCGAGGGACGCTCCGCCGCGGTTGCCGAATACGAGGCGGCGGGCGATGCCCTGCTCGCCGCCGCCGCCGCGGCTCCTGACTTGAAAACCTCCATCCGCTTTCCACATCCGTGGTGCGGGCCGCTGGATGCCGCAGGCTGGCCCGCGCTGGCCGCCGGCCACATGGGCATCCACCGCGAGCAGATCGTTCGCATTCTCCGCGCAATCGCCGAAGGTCGCTGACCTTGTGAGCCGCGCGCTTTCCCTCACCACCGATCCGATCCCGCAACTCACCTGGCGCATCGCCATCCCGGCGAGCGTCGGGATGTTTTTCAACACGATGTACAACTTCGTGGACACCTACTGCGCGGGGCTGCTGAGCACGGATGCGCTGGCCGCGCTGTCGCTCTCGTTTCCGGTGTTCTTCGTCGTCATCGCGTCCGGCAGCGGGCTCAGCCAGGGCGCGACGGCGCTGATCGCCAACGCCCTCGGCGCGGGCCAGCGCGAGGATGCGCGGCGCATCTTTGCGCAATCGCTCGTGCTCACCGTCCTCGTCGGCGCGGGCGTTTCCGTCGCGGGCTGGCTGGCGGCGCCGTGGATGTTTCGCCTGCTCGGAGCGGAGGGCGACTACCTCCGCACGGTGCTCGCCTACATGAATGTGATCCTCGCGGGCGGCGTGTTCTTTCTCCTCCCCATGACCCTCAACACCGTGCTCAGCGCGCAGGGCGACACCCGGGTGTATCGCAATTTTCTCATCGCCGGCTTCCTCGCCAACTGCCTGCTCAATCCCGTGCTCATGTGGGGCTGGCTCGGCCTGCCGGCGATGGGTGTGGCGGGCATCGCGCTCGCCACCGTCGTCATCCAGGTGGCCGGCGGCGCGTGGCTCGCGCGGCATGTCGTTTCCACGGAACTCTGCCGCGCGCTGCCGCGGAGTTACTTCCGCCCCGACGCCGCCGCGCTGCGCCGCATCCTCGCGCAATCCGTGCCCGCGATGCTCAACATGCTCACCGTCGCGCTCGGCATTTTCGTCATCACCTGGTTCGTGAAACACTTCGGTAAACAGGCCGTCGCCGCGTCCGGTATCGCCACGCGCATCGAGCAGGTCGTGCTCATGCCCGCCATCGGCCTGAACACCGCCGTCCTCAGCCTCGTCGGGCAAAATCACGGCGCCGGCCTCGCGCACCGCGTGCGCGCCGCGTGGACCACGAACGTGAAATACGGCGCGGGTCTGATGTTCGCCGGCGGCGCGCTCCTCTGGGCCCTGCGCGAGCCGGCGATGCGCCTTTTTACGAAAGACGACACCGTCATCCACCACGGCGCGAACTACCTCTCGATCGCCGCCTTCACGCTCGCGGCCTATCCCATCCTCTTCGTCACCGTCTTTACCATGCAGGGTTTGAAACGCCCCACCTACGGCCTCTGGATGGGCCTCTACCGCCAGATCGCCGCGCCGCTCCTCGTCTTCCACACCCTCGCCTTCACCCTCGGCTTCGGCCTCTGGGGCGTGTGGTGGGGCATCGGCCTCGTCACCTGGAGCGCCGCGCTCTTCGCGCTGTGGTGGGGATGGCGCGCGGTGCGTCCGGCGGAGTCAGCGTAACCGACACCCGGCTCCTCACCGACCAGTGCCTGCGGGCTGTGGCGTTTCGCGGCGCACCACTGCTCCCGATCCCTCGCCCGCCGGCCCGTTTCCCCGCTGTCAGAACGCGACGGAAAAGCGGACGGAAGCGAGGTGCGCGCAGGCCGAGGACTGGAAGAGATGCGTTTCGTACTGGACCGTTGCGGAAACCCGATCGCCAAACTGCGCGGAAAGCCCCGCGCCGAGATTCAGAAAGTCGCGACCCGGCTGGGCGGTGTCGGCGAAGGCGGAAAATTTACCACCCGTGGTCACGCTGGTCCCGGTAATGGTCGTGCACGGCGAACTGAGCAAAGACGCCGAAACCGCATCCGTGGAATTGAGGTATTCATGATCCCAGCTCGCCCGCACCTGGGGGGTGATGGTGCCGAAGCCCGTCTTCGCCGTGTATGAGGCCTGCCAGGCTAGGCGGGAGACCAGCGAATCGTAGGTCTGGCCGGGGAAGTCCAGCGCCGCGCTGCCGCCGCCGGTTTCGCGATAACCTTCCAACGCGCCATGGATCCACTCGAGACTCGCCAGCGGCCCGGTGCGCATCGGGCCGAACCGGAGCGTGTAGCCCGTGTTGAACTGGAGGGCGTTGCTGCGATTCTCCACGTCGCCATGCGCCGCGCGCCCGACCACGCTTTTGAAGACGATCTTCCGTCCTCCGACGTTGAGGTTGCCCTGATTCGCCGGAGCCTGCCCGGGGGCTGGCATGGGTGCTGCTTAAAAGGAAGCCGCGAGCTAGGAAGACACCCTAATTACACACAACCTTACGTTTCGTTCCTCAGTTTCCGCAGCGCGACCAGCAATGGTCGCGCTTCTTTTTTGCACGGGTCAAAGCGGGAGCAGGAGCTGGTGGCGGCGGGGCGGGACGAGCGTGAAGACGCCGATGCCCACCAGCCGCAGCGGACTTTTCACCAGCCGGTCGCGGGCGAGGAGATAGCAGGCGAGGCGGTAGATTTCGTCGGCGCTGGTGAGCGGCTCTTCCACGCGGAGCTGGCGGGTGAGGGTGGTGAAATCCGTGTAGCGCACTTTGACCTGCACGGTCCGGGCACCCATGCCGTGCCCGGCGAGGGTGTGGGCCACGTCGGCGGCGAGTTCGCGGAGGGCGGCGCGCAGGGTGGGCCGGTGGTCGGTGTCGTGGAGAAAGGTGTTTTCGGCGCTGATACTTTTGCGTTCGTCGCTCGGGTCCACGGGGCGGTCGTCGTCGCCCCAGGCCCGTCTTTGCAGGCTCTCGGCAAATGACCCGACGATCCCGGCGAGGTCGGCCGCGGTGTTTTGCAGGTCGGCGATGGTCCGCAGCCCCTGGGCCTCCAGCGCCTGGGCGGTGACGGGGCCGACGCCGTGGATCGAGCGCACGGAAAGCGGCTGGAGAAACGCCACCTTGTCGCGTTCGCGGATGAGCGTGAGGCCGTCGGGTTTCTGAAAATCGCTGCCGAGTTTCGCGAGGAATTTATTCGCCGCCACGCCGATGCTGGCGGTGAGGTGGCGCTCGCGGGCGATGCGGCTTTTGATCTCCGCGGCGACGGGCACGGCGGCTTCGAGCGCGGCATCGGCGTCGGCGTGGTGGGCAAAGGCGGCGCTGACCTCGAGGTAGGCCTCGTCCACGGAGACTTTCTCGATGACCGGCGCGACGGTGCGGAGGATATCCATGATCGCGGCGGACTCCGCGCGGTAGGCCTCCATGCGCGGGCGGACGAAAATCCCGTGCGGGCACAGCCGGGCCGCGGTGCTGGAGGGCATGGCCGAGCGCACTTGGAATTTCCGCGCCTCGTAGCTCGCCGCGCAGACCACGCCGCGCTGATCCGGCGGCGCGCCCACGATCACGGGCTGGCCGCGATACGCCGGCTCGTCGCGCTGCTCCACGGAGGCGAAGAACGCATCCATATCGACATGAAAAATGACGCGCGGCATCAGGTCAGTGAAAGTCGTGCGAGGCTGGCGCGCTCAGCTCCGCGGCGGGCAGCGGGGCCACGCTCCGGGCTTTGACATGAATGACGCGGTCGATGTTTTGCACCACGCCTTCGATGATCAGAAACGGCTCCTCGCTGAGCAAGAGGCGGCATTGCTCGAAAAGCTGCGGCGTGATGATGGCATTGGCCACGCCGGTCTCGTCTTCGAGGCTGACAAAGACGAAGCCTTTCGCCGTGCCGGGCCGCTGCCGGCAAATGACCAGGCCCGCGATGCGCAGGAGCGTGCCGGTGCGCGCCTGGGTCAGCTCGGCGGCCCGCCACAGGTCGGCGGCGCCGGGGAGGCGCGCGCGGATCGCCGCCATCGGGTGCGGGCCGGTGGTCAGGCCCGTGGCGTGGTAGTCCGCCTGAGTGCGCTCGGCGGGACTCATCGGCGCGAGCGGGAGGAAAGCGGGCGCGCTGGCCTGGGCAAATAGATCGTCGGGCGCGCGGCGGACTTCGACCTGCCACTGCGCGTCCCGCCGATGCCCAGCCAGCCCATTGAGCGCGCCGAGCTGCGCGAGCGGCCGCAGCGCCGGCTTCGCCAGGCCGGTGCGGAGCTGGAAATCCGCGAGCGAGGCAAACGGCGCGCGCTGGCGCTCGGCCACGATGCGCTGGCCGTCCAGCGGCGCCAGCCCGCGCACGTAGCAGAGGCCGAGGCGCAGCGTGTCATCGGCGCCGACCGTGCAGAGCCAGTCGCTTTCCGCGACGTGGACCGGGCGGATGCGGACCCCGCGGTGGCGGGCATCGAGGACGAGCGTGGCGGGCGAGTAGAAGCCCATCGGCTGGTTATTCAGCAGCCCCGCGTAAAACTCCGGCGCGCGATGCACTTTCAGCCAGCAGCTCGCGTAGGCGATGAGCGCGAAGCTGATCGCGTGGCTCTCGGGGAAGCCATACACGGCGAAGGATTGCACGGCTTTGGTGAGGCGCTCGATGACGCCGGGCGCGACGCCGTTGCGCTCCATGCCGGCGCGCAATTTCACGCAGACGGCGTTCATTTTTTCCGGCGAACGATGAAAGCTCAGCGCGCGCCGCAGCTCCTCGGCCTCGCTGCCGGTAAAGTCCGCCATGACCATCGCGATCTTCAGCAGTTGCTCCTGAAAAAGCGGGACGCCGAGCGTGCGGGCGAGCACGGGCCGGAGGCGTTCGTCGAAATAATCCACCGGCTCCCGGCCCGCCCGCCGCGCGAGATACGGGTGCAGCATCTCGCCCTGGATCGGGCCGGGGCGGATGATCGCGACCTCCACGACCACGTCGTAAAAACAGCGCGGCTGGAGGCGCGGGAGCGTGGCCATCTGGGCGCGCGACTCGACCTGGAAAGTGCCGATGGTGTCCGCCGCGCAGAGCAGGTCGTAAGTCGCCGCGTCGTCTTTCGGGATGGTGGCGAGATCCACCGGGCGGTCCCGCGCGGCGCAGAGTTCCAGCGCGTCCTGCAGCGCCGCCATCATCCCGAGCCCGAGCAGATCCACCTTGATGATGCCGAGGTCGTGGCAGTCGTCCTTGTCCCACTGCGCGACCACGCGGCCGGGCATCGCGGCGTTTTCCAGCGGCAGGATGGAATCGAGCTGGCCCTGGCAGATGATCATGCCGCCGCTGTGCTGGCCGAGGTGGCGGGGCAGTCCGTAAATGCGCCGGTAAAGATCGAGCGCCGCGGCCTGGCGGGGATGCGCGGCGGGCACGCCGGCGCGCTCGATCTGCGCCGCGAGGTCCAGCGTGTGCGGGAAATCGCCCGAGGCAAAAAGGCGGGAGAAACGGTCGAGCGTTTCGCCGGGAAAGTTCAGTGCTTTCCCGATCTCGCGCATGGCCGAGCGGCCGCGGTAAGTGATGACATTCGCGGTCATCGCCGCGCCGCGCGGTCCGTAGCGGCGATACACTTCCTGAATGACCCGCTCGCGCCGCTCACCGCTCGGGAGGTCGAGGTCGATGTCCGGCCAGGTGGTGCGGCCCTCGCTGAGGAAGCGCTCGAAAAGCAAATTGCACGCGATGGGATCGCACGCGGTGATGCCGAGCGCGTAGCAGACCACGCTGTTCGCCGCGGAGCCGCGGCCCTGCACGAGGAGATTCTGCTCGGTGCAGAAATTGACGAGATCCCAGACGATGAGGAAGTAGCCGGAGAAGCCGAGCCGGCCGATGAGTTCGAGTTCGCGGTTGATCTGCGCGAGCACTTTGCCGCCGAGATGGGAATAGCGGGCGCGCGCGCCGGCCATGGTCACTTTGCGGAGAAAGGTGTCCATCGTCTCGCCGTCGCTCACCGGATAACGCGGAAATTCGTAACCGAGATCGGCCAGCGTGAAATCCATGCGCTCGGCGAAGCGGACGCTGTTTTCCAGCGCCTCGGGATGATCGGCAAAAAGCCGCGCCATGCGGGCGGCGGGCTTCAGGTGGCGCTCGCGGTTGAGCGCGAGCCGGCGGCCCGCGGCGTCGAGATGGGTGTGCTCGCGCGTGCAGGTGAAGACATCCAGCACGGCGCGCTCCTCGGCGGTGGCATGGAGCACGCCATTGGTGGCCACGGCACGCAGCCCGGTCGCGGCGGCCAGCGCAAAAAGGCGGTCATTGATGACCTCCTCGCCGCGGCGCAAATGGCGCTGCACTTCGACGCCCACATTTTCCCGCCCGAAGATCGCGCCGAGCCGCTCGGCCGCCGCGCGCGCGCCGGCGCAGTCATCCTTTTCCAGACAGCGCCGCACCGGCCCCTCCTCGTCGCCGGTCAGCGCGATCAGGCCCTCCGCGAATTCCGCCAGCTCCGCCCAGCGCACCGGCGCGTGCGCTTTGGTGCCGCGCAGTTTCGCGCGCGTGATGAGCTGGCAGAGATGGCGGTAGCCCGTGCGGCTGGCCGCGAGCACGGGCAGCACGCTGCCATCGTCGAGCGTCAGCTCCGCGCCGACGAGCGGGCGCACGCCGACCGCGCGGGCCGCGGCGTGGAAACGCGGCGCGCCGTACACGCCGTCGCGATCGCACAGCGCCACGGCCGGGAGCGCCAGCGCGGCGGCCTGCGCGGCGAGCTGCTCAGGGTGGCTCGCGCCGCGCAGGAAACTGCAGGCGCTGCGGGCGTGGAGTTCAACGTAAGCCGGTGTCATAGCAGCCATCGATGAACCAGCCGGACGGTTCCTGATGCAGGCGGAAGAGCCCCCGGCTTTCGATCTCCACGTCCCACTCCTCCATGCTCCACTGCTCGCTTTCCCACCACGCGCCGCTCGCGCGATACGGCCCGAGCCGCGCGACCACGCGGCCGCTCACCGCCGCCGAGCTGACCTCCGCCGGCGCCTGCCGCAGCACGCGGACCGCGGCGGAAAGCGGCGGCCGGTAACGGCGCAGCGGCAGCCCCACGGCGAGGTCCGCAGCGGGTTCCCCGGCGGGGTTCGCGCGGTGGTGAAACTGGGGCGCGACCAGCCGGAAGGCATCGGGCCGGTGCGAGTCCGCCAGCTCCACGACGCCCACATTTTCCACCCCGACCAGGGCGCTCAGGCGCGCGAGCGTTTCGCCAAAACGCTGCGGATCGCGCAGCGGACTTTCAAAAAAACGGAGCTGCTGATGGTCGGGACACACCGGGTCGATCTGGAGGCGCAGCCCCGCCGGGTGGGCCGCGAGGCGGAGGTCGGCGAGATGCGTGTGGAGGATGCGCAGGAGCACTTCCGCATCGCCCGTGGGCGCGGGCACGGAGAAGACGTGCTCGTGCGCGGTGCCGTCGTCGAGCGGCAGCGTGAGCACCATGCGGGCGGCGACCCGGTGCGCGGTGGCGAGCCGGAGCGTGAGCTGATCGAGAAAGCGGCGGAGCAGAAAAAGCAGCGGCTCCACGGTTTCGAGGGCGTGCTCGAAGTCGCAGCTTTCGCGGAACTCCTCGGCCGGCCGCACCAGCCGCAGCAGCCGCTCCGTCTGACCGGAAGCCCGCTGCCAGAGCCGGTCCATCTCCGGCCCCAGCCGGTCCGCGAGATCGCCGCGCGGCAGGCTGGTGAACTGCCCCAGCGTGGGCACGCCCCAGGCGCGCAGCAGCGCGTGCAGATGCGGCGGCGGATCGATCTCCGCAATCGCCAACTGCGCAAGAAACGACGGCGGCGCCTGCACCACGAGA
>CAIQUL010000243.1 GCA_903874975.1 uncultured Chthoniobacter sp.
TCACGCCATGCACACCGGTCACGCAGACGTAGCCTTTCCGGCGCGTCCGCAACGCCTCCAGCACGGCCTCCGTGGCGATGGAAAGGTTCATCGCGCTCACGGAGACACCGAGGACGTTGAAGCGGGAAATCGTCATGGCTGGGTGGTGAAAGCCGCGGAGGGTAGGCGAGCACCCGGAGCGTGACAAGATGCAGCCGCGCGACGCGCCATTTGCAACCCGCCCGAGGACCGATACAGTCCGCGCGATGTCCACCGAGACCGCCCCGCCCACCGTCCAGCCGGAACCCGCAATCACCTTTGGCGCAGTGCTGGCGCGTTTCGGGAAATGGTGCGGGGCCAACGTGCGGGCGGCCTTGCTCCTGGCCGGCGGCGGCGGAGTGCTCGTCTATTTCTACGGCTTCTTTTACTGCTTCCGAAACGGCGATGAAACCACGGCGCTGTGGGCGAGCCGGGCGTGGAATTCCGAGAACAACCAGGAGCACTCGTGGTTCGTTTTGCCGATCGCCTTTTACCTCCTCTGGCATCACCGCGAGCGCCTCCGCAGCGCCCGCAAGGAACCCTCCGACTGGGGCCTGGCCTGGCTGCTCGGTGGTGTGCTGATTTTCATCGCCGGAGTGCGCATGATCGACGCGCGGACGGCGGTCCTCTCCTTCCCCGTGATCGTTTACGGCTGGGCGCTCTACCTCTGGGGCCGTGAAGTCGCGCGCGTGTTCATTTTCCCGTGTCTTTTCATGCTTTTCATGGTGCCGGTCGGCGGACTCGTGCAGGGCACGGTGAGCTTGCAGTTGCTGGTCTCGGAGTCGGTGAAAGTGCTTTCCATGTTCATCGGAGTCCGCGTCGAAACCATCGGCACTTCCCTGCGAGCCGTGGACGGAAGCTTCAATTTCGACATCGCCGAGGGTTGCAGCGGCATCCGTTCGCTCATGGCCATGGTCACGCTGAGCGCGCTTTACGTCCACTTCACCCAGCGGGAGACGTGGAAGCAGTGGACGATCTTTGCCGGCTCCGTGCTCTTCGCCTTGATCGGAAATGTGGGGCGCGTTTTCAGCGTAGTGGTGGTGGCCCGCTTCATCGACGAGAAGCTGGCGGGCGGACTTTACCACGATTACTCGGGCTTCATTTTCTTCCCGATCGCCGTGGGTGCCATGCTGGGTTTCGCGAAACTGCTCAACACCGACTGGCGCGCCGTCGCCGCGGAAGCGGTAAAGCCCGAACGCCCCAGCCCCGGGAAAAAAAACCGCGGCCCCATTTCGTATGACTACTAAACGCTGCCTCGTCCTCCTCGCCGTCCTGCTCGGGATGAGCGCGGTGTTTTTTCTGCCGAAGCATCACTTCCAGCCGCTCGGCATCGAGCTGAAGCTGCCTGTCACCGTCGGCGATTGGACCGGCGAGGATCTCAAGATCACGGACGAGGAAATTGGCATTCTCGGGCCGGGCACGGAGTTTGCCCGCAAGGGCTACACGAACCGGCGGGGAGATCAGTTGCAGGTCACCATCGTCCTCTCGGGCCACGACATGAATACGAGCATCCATCGCCCGGAGCGCTGTCTGGTGGCGCAGGGCTGGTCGCTCACCGCCTCGCCGTCGGTCGCGGTCGCCGTCCCCGCGCGCGGCTCCCTCGAGACCAAGGCGCTCAAGGTCATCAAAATGGTGAATTCGGACGGACGGACGATCCCCTACACCAACTTGAACTACTATTGGTTTGTCGGCTGCGCCGATACCACAGCCTCGCATTTCCAGCGCTGGCTCATCGACAAAGCCGACCGCCTCTTTCGCGGCTACAACCAGCGCTGGGCCTACTTTACGGTCGCCGCCACGGTCACGGAGAACCTCCAGCGCAATGGCCGCTCCGAAACCGAAACCGCCGCGATGGTCGAGGACTTCATCAAAGGCCTGGTGCCGCCGACGCATCTCGCGTCGGTGAAATTCGGCTCGTAGCCTACTTCGGCGGCGGCGGCGCTTCCACGACCTCGGCGACGACGGTCATCTCCCGCCCTTCGCGGACGATCCCGAGTTCCACTTTCGTGTTCAAGTCGGCCTCCGCGAGCAGCTCACGAAGCACGTAAACGTCGGTGATCCCCCGGCCATTGAAGCTGCGAATCACGTCGCGCTCGCGGAGCCCGGCACCGGCCGCTGGCGAACCCGGCAGCACCCCGAGCACGACCGCGCCGCGCGCGTCGGACAACCCGAACTGGCGCGCGAGCTCGGGCGTGAGTCCCTGCATCAGCACCCCGAGATAGCCGCGGACGATGCGCCCGGTTTTCAGCACGCTCTCCAGCGCGCGGCGCGCGACATTGGCCGGGATGGCGAAGCTGATGCCCAGCCACGCGCCTTCGCGGGAGGTGGAAAAAATCGCGCTGTTGATGCCAATGATTTCGCCCCGCAGGTTGAGCAGCGGCCCGCCGGAGTTGCCCTGATTCACGGCCGCGTCGGTCTGCAAAAACTCCACGCCGCTGTCGGCAAACGCGCGGCGGCCCTTGGCGCTGATGATCCCCTGCGTGACCGTCTCCTGCAGCCCGAACGGATTGCCCACCGCAAAAACCATCTGCCCCACGCGCACCGCGTCGCTGTCCCCGAGCGCCAGCGGCACGACGTTCGGCGCGTTGATTTTCAGCACCGCGATGTCGGTGACCTCGTCCGTGCCGATCATCTGCGCGGGCACCCGCCGGCCATCGGTCAGTTGCACCTCGATTTTCTCCATCCCGGCGATGACGTGGTGATTCGTGAGGATGTGCCCTTCCTTGGAAACGATGACCCCCGAGCCCTGCGCGTGCTGCCCACGCGCCTGGCCATTGCCGAAAAAAAGCTCCAGCGGATCCTGCGCGGGCGCGGCCCGCGAGGTGGTGATGCTCACGACCGACGGCACCACTGCGGCGA
>CAIQUL010000244.1 GCA_903874975.1 uncultured Chthoniobacter sp.
CAGCAGGAGCGGCAGGTGCAGCCGCTTTGTCAGCCTTGGCCGCTTTCTTTTCCTTGGGCGCAACCACACTGATCTTGGTGATTTTCACCACATCATATTCGGTGCCGGCCTCGTTTTTCTTGATCCGCGACCCGTTGACGGTGTCGCCGACCTTGATGTCTTCAAATTTCGCAGCGGCATCTCCGTTCTTGATTTCGGCGGTTTCCAGCACGGTGAATTTTACAATTTTGCCGTCCGAGTTCGTGTGCGAGAACGACTTCGTTGCTGCGTCGATCGCATCGACCTTGGTGGACATGCTGACCGCCTTTGCCGGCTTGGCTGCGGGTGCCGCAGGCTTCGCCTCGGGCTTGGCCGCGGCGGGTTTTGCTTCGGCAGGAGCGGCCGGAGCGGCGGCTTCTTTCTTGGCCGCGAGGACGGTCGCCGGAGCGGCGGCAAATGCGGTGAGGGTGAGGAGGGTGAGGAACTTTTTCATGGTGGATTGACTATTACCTAGGGTTTGTTTTTTCGGCATCCGGCGCAGCCACGTTTTGGAGCCACACTTGCCGGGTTCGTGCGTAGTCTGCATCCCCGGAATCGTCAAGGGAAATTTTCACTTTCCCAGCCGTCGGGCGTTTGCACGGACGGCAAGGGAACCGGCTGCCCGACCTAATTTCCGTTTCCGCACCAAGCCGCTCTCGGGCAATATCTGCGCCCAGCCGTCCGCGCCACCGCATGAACAACCTCCACCTCGCCGTCCAGTTTTTCCTCCAGCTCGCCGTCATCCTGCTTTTCTGCCGGCTGGTCGGGGCGGCGGCGGCGCGCTTTGGCCAGCCGCAGGTGGTGGCGGAAATGATCGCCGGCGTGCTGCTCGGCCCGTCGCTGTTCGGGCTGCTCGCGCCGGAGGCCCAGGCGTGGCTTTTCCCGTGGGACCGGACGCAAACCGCGCGCGACACGCAGAGCTATCTCTTCCCCGCGTCGCAGCTCGGGCTGGCGCTCTACATGTTCGTCGTGGGCCTGGAATTCCGCGTGGACATCGTGGCCAAGCGCCTCAAAAGCTCCCTCGCCGTTTCCGCCGCGGGGATGATCGCGCCGTTCGTCCTCGGCGCGGGGCTGGCGTGGATTTTCTTTCATCACACGGAGCTGTTTCCGAAAAAAACCTCGCTCGTCGAGGCCATGCTTTTCCTCGGCGCGTCCATGTGCATCACCGCGTTCCCGATGCTCGCGCGGATCATCCATTTCAAACAACTCTCCGGCACCCCGATGGGCACCGTGGCGCTCGGGGCGGGCGCGCTCGACGACGCCACGGCGTGGTGCCTCCTCGCGGTGGTGCTCGCCAGTTTCGACGACAACTGGAGCCACGCCTGGCTGAACATCGGCGGCGGCGCGGGCTTCGTGATCGTCACACTTTGCCTCGTGAAACCGCTGCTCGCGCGGCTGCACGGCTGGCTGGTGAAAGACGGCGCTCTGTCCGAGGCCGGGCTGGTCATCGGTCTGGCGATGATGGCACTGGGCGCGTGGTTCACGGACCTCATCGGGCTGCATGCGGTCTTCGGAGCGTTCGTGATGGGCGCCGCCATGCCGCGCGGGGCGATGGCGCGCGATCTCATCGGGCGCATCCAGCCGCTCACCGTGGCGCTGCTGCTCCCGCTTTTCTTCACCTACTCGGGGCTGAACACGAAAATCGCCCTGCTCAATACCGGCTTCCTCTGGCTGATGTGCGGCGCGGTGCTCATCGCCGCGATCCTCGGCAAAGGCGTGGCCTGCTGGCTGGCGGCGCGCACCACCGGCATCTCGAACCGCGAAGCGCTCGGCATCGGCGTGCTGATGAACGCGCGCGGCCTGATGGAGCTGATCATCATCAATATCGGCCTGCAGCGCGGGATCATCTCGGAGGGGCTTTTCGCCACGCTCGTCATCATGGCGGTCGTCACCACGCTCATGGCCTCGCCCATTTTTGAGCGCCTCGTGGGCACCGGGACTTACCGGCCGGAGAGTGAAAGCGATCTGGATGAACCGGACGCGCGGAGCGCTCCAAAGTAGCTTGGACTTCAGTCCAAAGTCGCCCCGCGCCCAACCGGGCTGAAGCCCGAGCGACTTTGTCTGCGCGTCCGTTCGTGATGCCGTTGCCGGGTGGAGCACTCGACCCGAGTGCGGTCTTCGGCGACCCGCCGAGGACGCCGGAAGGCGCGTCGCTTCGGGATTCCCGCGTGCATGGACAGCCGCGCGCCCACCGGCTGGGCGGCTGGTCGCCGCCAAGGGCACTCGGGTCGAGTGCTCCACCCGGAGTGC
>CAIQUL010000245.1 GCA_903874975.1 uncultured Chthoniobacter sp.
GCCGCAAATTCCGGGTGGAGCACTCGACCCGAGTGCGGTCTTCGGCGACCCGCCGAAGACGCGGGTGCGCGGGTGGCTTCGGGATGGCCGGGTGCATTGACAGCCGTGCGCCCACCGTCTTTGCGGCGGGTCGCCGCCAAGGGCACCCGGGTCGGGTGCTCCACCCGGAGCTCGCAGCGACCCGCCTCCTTCGGGCAGAGCGAAGACGGCGGAGCGGCGCAAAGCAGCTTGGATTTCAGCTCTATCGGGCCGGGAGCTTTGGGGCTGAAGCCCTCGACTACTTTGCCATCACCCTGGCCGGCGGGGCGAGGTGTCAGAAGGTGAATTTCAACCCGCAAACCACGCCGCGGCCGCCGAGCGGGGCGCGGTCTTTGAGGAACGAGGTGGGCAGGCGCGCCTCGGCGTTGGTGAGGTTCACGCCTTTGACGTAAAGGTCCGCCTCGGCGCTGCCAAGCGTGAGCCGGTAGCCGATGCTCGCGTTCAGCAGGATGTAGCTGTCGGTCGGCAGCTCAAATTCGGAGGTGCGGTTTTGGCGCGCGGAGAACTGGCCCTCCACGCTCGCGCGGTAGCGTCCGTGCTGGAAGTTCAGCGCCGCGCTCGCGCGGAAAGGCGGGATGCGCGGCAGCGGATCGTGCGTGGCGCGGTCGGTGGCGTGGACGTAGTCGGCTTTGAATTCGAGATCGAGCACCGGGCGATCGAGGGCGGGTGCGGCGCTCGTCTTTCCGTCTCCGCTCTCCGCCGCCGCCGGCTCCAGCAGGTGCCAGGTGATCTCTGCCTCGCCGCCGACAAACACCGCATCCGTGGCGCGGTAGGCGAAGACCGGCAGCTCGTCCTCCACTTCACCCGTGGCAAACTGCCCGATGAAATCGCTGAACCGGTTGTAGAAAACGCTCACCGCGCCAGTCACGCGGCCCGTTTTTTTACGGAGCGAAAGATCGAGGCTGAACGAACGCTCCGAGCGCAGCCCGGAGTCGCCGACTTCAAACGCGGCGGTGGCCACGTGCGGCCCGTTGGCAAAGAGTTCCTGATACGTCGGCGCACGCTGGGTGAACGCGGTATTGAGCGCGACGGCGTAGCCTTCCACCGGCGTGTAGATGAGCCCGGCGGAGGCGCTCACGTTGTCGAAAGTGCGCTCGCTCCCGCGTCCGAATCCCGGGCTGCTCTCCGACTCCACGCTCACCTGATCGTAGCGCACGCCGAGCTGCACGCGCACCGGCTCGAAGACCGCTTCCTCGAAGAGAAACACCGAGTTCACCCGCGTGGCGACCGACGGCACAAACGCCTCTTCGCCGAGCGCGGAGAAGTCGCTGTGCTCCGTCTGGTAGCCGAGCACGCCCTCGAACGGCCCGAGCTTTTCATGCGCCAGCTCGAAACGGCCGTCGTAGCCTTCGTTCTCGAATTTCGTCCCGGTCAGCGCGCCCTCAAACTCCGTGTGCTCGTAGTCCGAAACGCCGAGGCTGTATTTCACCGCCTTCACGTGCGCGAACGGCGCGAAAAACGCGCCGCGAAAATCCCAGCGGCGCTGCTCCATGTCGATCGTCACAGTCGGCTCGGCCACGGTGCCGTAGTTCGTGTGGAAACCGGAATACGCCAGCCCGAAGAAGCCGCCCTCCCAGACGTAGGACGCGCCGCCGGCCAGCCCCTCGGTGCGGAGATCGCTGTTCGGCAGCACGTCCCGCGCTTCCTTTTCCCCCGCCGGCAGGGGCTCCAGCCGCCGCAGCCGCGCGGATCGCGCAAAGCCGGGGATGTGCAGTTCGTCCGTCGCGCGTTTGTAGCCATCGAGGTGCCAGACGAATCCACCCACGCCGCCTTCCAGCATGAAGGCCCCGCCACGCTCGCCATTCACCGACCCGGTGCGCCCCTCGATGCTCCCGCGCACGGGCGCGCCGATCCGCTCGTCCGGGATGCGCCGGTCGAGCACGTTGACCACGCCGCCGATGGCGTTCGGCCCGTAGAGCAGCGTCGCCGGGCCGCGCACCACCTCGATGCTCTCCACGCCCACGGGATCGAAACTCACTGCGTGATCCACGCTCGTCGCCGAGGCATCCAGCGTGTTGTTCCCGTTTTGTAAAACCCGGACGCGATCCGCATCCAGCCCGCGAATGACCGGCCGGCTCGCCGCCGGGCCGAAGTAGGTGGAGCTGACGCCCGGCACCCCGGCCAGCGTCTCGCCCAGCGTGGGCTGCACCGCCAGCCGGAGCTGCGACCCGCGCAGCACGGAAACCGGCTGCGCCTGCTCAAAGAGCGTGCGTTCGAGCGGCGTGGACGTGACGACCACCGCCTCGAGCAGCGTGCCGGAAGCGGCGGGCGGAGCGGCCTGCGCCAGCGCCAGCGGAACGTGTAAAATGGAAACGATGGAGACGAGGAGTGCGGGGCTTTTCATGGAGTTGTTTGTGGATTGGTTGGTGAAAATCGCCAATGAGGCAAGGTGCGGCGCTGCCCGCGTTCGCGACGCTGGCGGTTCGGCACCGGCGTTGCCAGCGGTTCCTCGCCAAACCGGCCCAGCCACCGCCGCGCTTGTTCCGGCGGCAGCCACGGCAGCGGGCAGTGCGGAAAGAGGCGCGCGCGATACGTCGGGCCGACCAGATTCTCCAGCCACGCCTCGTACTCCTCCAGCCACTGCGTGAAGAGACCCAGCGCCGCAAAAAACGGATCGCACGCGTCGGTGTGCTCCGGGATTTCGATCGGCGCATGGCAGAAGCACTCGGGGTCCGGCGGCTGGCTCCCCTGGTAGCGGAAGGCTCCCGAGCGACCGCGGATGTAGAGAAAGCCGGGCGCGTCGGCGCGATAGAGCCCGGCGCAAAAGCTGTGCATCTCCACCACCGCGCCGCGCCAGGCGATGCGGTAGCGGCTGCTGCCCTGCTGGCTGCTGCGGAAACTTTCAAAGCCGTAACGCCGGAGCAGATTCCCGCCATGCCGCGCGTCCTGCCCGAAGAACCACATCTGCTGCTCCATGCCGCGCAGAAAATAGCGGTAAATCTTCAGTGGCGGAACCGACGGTGCGCCGCGGGAATGGAGCGGCGCGATCATGCCTGGCCGCGCTCCCGCACGCGCACGCGCCCATCCGCGCTGCCGATGGCCAGCGCCGTGTCGTCCGGCGACCACGCCAACGCCGCGATACTGGCGGGCGGCAGCAGTTCGTGCCGATGCCGCCGGCCCTTTGCCAGGTCCCACACAAAGACGCGCCCGTCCGATCCGCCGCTGGCAAACAGCGCGCCGCGATGCTGAAACGCGAGCTGCGTGACCCGGCCTTCGTGACCTTCGAGTTGCTTCGGCGTCGTCCCCGCCGGGCCGCGTCCGCTCACGTCCCAGACGGTGACGACTTCGCCGCCGCCGCTGGCGAGGTAGCGCGAGGTGGCGTCCCACGCGAGTTCGCGGATTTTCGTGGCGTAGCCGGACATGAAAAGCTCCTCGCCGGCCCGGTAGGGCAGTTTCCAAAACTGGATCGTGGCCTCCTGCGAACCGCCTGCGACGTAGCGGCCATTCGGGCTCCACGTGAGCGAGATGATGCTGCCTTTCCAGCGCAGCTCCTCGTAGCTGAACGGCTCCCAAACGCCGTCCTTCGCGCGAAAAAGCTGCGCGCCGTTGTAGCAGCCGGTGCCCACGCCCGCGCTGTCGGGACGCCACGCGAGCGCCGCGATGGTGGAATCGTGCGTGGTGCTTTCAAAGACGAGTTCGCCCGTCGCCTCCCACACGCGCAGAGTTCGCCCGGCCGTCGTCGCGAGCAGCGCGCCATCCGGCGAAAACTGCGCGTGCTCGCACCAGTCCGCCGCGGTGTCGCTGGCGCGGAGTTCGTGGGCCATGTCGCCGGTGTCGGTGCGCCAGAGCCGCACGCGGCCATCCTGCCCGGCGCTGGCGAGCAGGCCGCCCGCGGCCGAGAGCGCGCAATTCGCCGGCGCGTGTCCCGCCAGCCTGCGCGTCACTTTTCCCGCGCCGCGGTCGAGCAGCACGATGCCGCCCTCGGCGGGAGCGACAGCGAGCGTGCGCCCATCCGGGAGCCAGGCGAGCGCGGCGATGTGATCGCCGGCATCGAAGGACCAGCCCGTGTCCGCGCTCATCCGGCGTGGCACGCGGCGAATCCCGCCGTGAGTTCCGCGCGGTCGAGATTCCGCCCGATGAAAACCAACTGGCTGCGCCGCGTCTCGCCGGGCTTCCAGGGCCGGTCCGGCTGCCCGTCCATCAGCATGTGGACGCCTTGGAAAACGTAGCGCTCCGGCGCGCCTGCGATGTCGAGGATTCCTTTCATGCGGAAAATATCGACGCCCTTTTCCCGCAGCAGTTTGCCCAGCCAGGCGTTCGCCTTTTTCGCGTCGAGCGGACGGTTGCTGCTCAGACCCACGCTCGTCACGCTATCGTCGTGCGAGTGGCTGTGCGCGTAGGCGTGCTGCTCGGACGGGGTGACTTCACCCGTGGCGGCGCGCAGTTTCATCGCGAATTCATCCGGGCCGTGCTGGGTGAAAATGGCGTAGTCGCCGGCGGTCGTGATCTCGATGGCAAACGTCGCGCCGTCCGCGCCGATGGCGAGCCGGGCCAGGGAGTCGGGTGCAAACGCGCCACCGCTCGCACACGCGACCGGATCGTCGGAGAACTGGAGGATGGCCGCCTTGCGGGCGGACTCGTAGCTGGTGTGCCCGCCCGAGCCGAGCGGCAGGACGAGCACATCCATCTCGGGATCAGGCCCCGCCGCGAGCAGCAGCAGCGACTTTCCCGCCGGCAGGCGGAAGACGCCGCCCCACTCGAAGGGCACCTCCTCGACGAGGAAATCCGGCTCCTGTTCGAGCTTCGCCGCGAGGTCAAAGGCGCGGACGTTCAGCACGTGATCGAGGTCGATGAGGGAGTTCCGGGTCCGGTGGATTTTGCACGAGGAATTCATCCCGCGGATGCGTGCCTCCAGGGCGTCGAGTTCCGCCGGGGTGGCGAGGTCGGTCTTGTTCAGCAGCAGCACATCGGCAAAGGCGATCTGCTCCTGGCACTCCGCGCTGTCGCCGAGATGCTGGCCCACGTGCTTCGCATCCACCAGGGTCACGATGGCATCGAGCCGGAAGCTCTCCTTCAGCTCGTCATCCACGAAGAACGTCTGTGCCACCGGCGCGGGATCGGCGAGGCCGGTGGTCTCGATCATGATCGCGTCGAACTTGTTCTTCCGCTTCAGCAGGTTGCCGAGGATGCGGATGAGATCGCCGCGCACCGTGCAGCAGATGCAGCCGTTGTTCATCTCAAAGATTTCCTCGTCCGCCTGCACGACGAGTTCGTTGTCGATCCCGATCTCGCCAAATTCGTTTTCGATCACGGCGATGCGTTTGCCGTGCTGGGCGGTGAGGATGTGGTTGAGGAGCGTGGTCTTCCCCGAGCCGAGGAAGCCGGTGAGGACGGTGACGGGAATCTTCATTTAGGATTTAGGATTTAGGATTTAGGAAGTGTGAGGGATCGCTAGTGCGCGTGAAGGTGTTGCTCGCCGTGGTGGTCATGCACGCCTTCGGCGGCGAGTTCCTCGGTCGTCTTCCACTCGGCGAAGGGGTCTTTGAAACGATCCCAACCGGGCTGGCCCTTGCTCAGTTCGAGGTCGGTCACGAGCGCGGCGTCGAGCATCGCGGTGAGCGCGGGTTGGTCGAGGTTCTGGCCAATGATGACGATCTCCTGCCGCCGGTCGCCGAACGGTTTCTCCCACTGCGACCAGATGCCTTCGAGCGTTTCCTTGTCATCGGGCCAGCGCTCCTTCGGCACCGCGGCCCACCAGATGCCGCCCGCGTTGTATTGGCACGCGCCGCCCGCGTGGCTCCACAAGCCGACGAAACGCGGTCGGGTGGCGAGCCAGAAGAAACCTTTCGAGCGCACCACGCCGGGCCATTCTGTTTGAATCGTCTTCCAAAAGCGCAACGGATGAAACGGTCGCCGCGCCCGATACACAAACGACGAGAAGCCGTATTCGTCGGCCTCGCTCGTCTCCTCACCGCGCAACACTTTCATCCAGCCGGGCGCTTGGCGGGCTTCCTCAAAATCGAAGCGCGCGGTGTTCAGCACTTCATCCAGCGGCACGGCGCTGCGCGTGGCGCGGACGATCCGGGCCCGCGGGTTCAGCCGCCGAATTGTGCCCTCGACAAACCCCAGCGCCTCCGCGTCCGCGAGGTCGCACTTGTTCAGCACGATCACGTCGGCGAACTCGATTTGATCCGTGAGCAAATCGACCACCGTCCGCTCATCCTCCGGGCCCAGACCGACGCCGCGCTCGCCCAGATAATCCGCGTCCGCAAAATCGCGCGCGAAATTGAACGCATCCACGACCGTGACCATCGTATCGAGCCGCGTCAGCTCGCCGAGACTTGTCCCGTCCTCCTCTTGAAAGGCGAAGGTTTCCGCGACCGGCAGCGGCTCGCTGATGCCCGTGCTCTCGATGAGGAGGTAATCGAAGCGTCCCGCTTCCGCGAGCTGGCGCACCTCCTTCAGCAAGTCCTCGCGCAGCGTGCAGCAGATGCAGCCGTTGCTCATCTCCACGAGCTTTTCCTCGGTGCGCGAAAGCTCCGTGCCGCCGCCCGCGACGAGCGCGGCGTCGATGTTCACCTCGCTCATGTCATTGACGATCACGGCAACGCGCCTCCCTTCGCGGTTGTGCAGGATGTGGTTGAGGAGCGTGGTTTTTCCCGCGCCGAGAAAGCCGGAGAGGACGGTGACGGGGAGTTTGGTCATGAGTTCTGTGCGCGGTGGGTTGCGGGAAAATGGAATGGCGCGGCGGTCGCTACTTCAGCGTGGCGACGATGGCGGTGACGTTGTGGCGGAACATGCCGGCGTAGGTGCGGGCATCGCCTTCGCCGAGGCCGTCGGCGTAGAGCACGGGACCCACTTTCGCGCCGCTCTCGCGGGTGATTTCGCGGAGCACTTTCGGGTTCTCGATGCTCTAGGGACAGACGGCCTTCACGCCCTGGGCGCGGATGGCGGCGATGATGCGCGCGACTTTCGCCGAGGACGGCTGATCGGCGTGACTGAAGCCTTCGATGGCGTAGATGGTGAAGCCGTAGTCGCGCGCGAAATACTGGAAGGCGTCGTGCGAGGTGACGAGTTTGCGCGAGGAGCGCGGCAGTTCGGCGAGCTTGGCTTTCGTCCAGGCATGAAGGGTGTCGAGCGCAGTCAGGTAGCGCGCCGCATTGGCCGTGAAAGCCGCGCGGTCGCCGGGGCTCGCGGCGATGAAGGCGTCACGAACGATCTTCGTCGCCCGGCGCATGTTGGCGATGCTGTGCCACCAGTGCGGGTCTTCGCCGTCGTGCGAGTGGTCACCGTGCTCGACGGTGAGCTTGAGCGAAGGCATGGCGTCGCCCACTTCCACAAACGTCGCGCGTGAGCCAGTGGCCTCCTTGAGTTTGCCCACGTAGGCCTCCAGGTGCTTCGCGGAGAGCAGGACGATTTGCGCCGTGGCCACGGTTCGCAGGTCATCCGGCTTGGGCTGGAAATCGTGCGGGTCCACGCCGGGTTTCAGGTGCGCGTGGACGCTCACGCGCCCACCGCCAACCTCCGTGGCGATTTCCGTGAGGATGGTGGAGAAGCTGGAGACGCGCAGTGCATCGGCGGCGCCGGCCCGGGCGCAAAAGGCGAGGGCGAGCATCAGGTGGAGCAGACATTTCATAAGCATAATTTTCCCGGACTCGCCGCGGCGGCACGGTGCGGATGCGCTCGGGGTCGCAGGGCGATGGCGGCGTTCACTTCGGCCGCCGCGAGGAGCGGCACGCCACTCGGTGGCCCGGAGCGTCTGCGCGCAGACGCTCCGAGCGCTCCTTCAGCGAACGGGTCGCCCAGTCTTCACCGCGAGGTGGCCGGGCGGCGATTGCCCTACGCGCGGCGGCGGCGACCGATCAAGGCGAGCGCGCCGGTGGCGAGGAGCAGCGCGGAGCCGGGCTCGGGGACGACGTCGAAGGTGTACGTCGCGGTCTGGGTGACCGGGGTGACACCGACGAGGCCATCGACTTTGAACTCGATGTCATACTGGCCGGGGGCGCTGAAGCTAAAGTTGAAGTGCGCGTGATCGCCGGTCGGGAGGGTGGTGCTGTCCGCGCCGGTGATGCCGTCGCCGCTGTTGAAAACGACGGTCGGGACGTTGAAGCCGTCCACATCGTAGAGCCTGAACTTCCCGCCGTTCACGTTCGAGACGGACACGAGGGAAAAGGTGTATTGATTGCCGGTCAGCGTGCCGGGGGCGATTTCCTCACTGCCAATGCCGAGGAAAAGGAGGTTGGGATCCTGCACTTTTGGCAGGATCCAGACGTAGTCCACGCCCGGGGTTCCGAGGAAGCTGTAGGCCGGGTTGTTCGGGACGAGCTGGTAGGCCGCGGTGCCGACCCCGAGGATGGCCGCGTCGGGCGCGTATTCGATGTCGTTGGTTTCGTCGTGGATGTGCAGGTCGAAGGCTCCGAGGTCAAAGGCGACGCCGATATCGACATGTTCATTGGTGAGGGTGGGCAGCGCGTAAAGCGGTGCGGTGGCCGAGATGGCAGCGAGGGTGAGGATGAGTTTGGATTTCATGTTGTCGTTGTTGGTTCGTTTTTGGTTTTTGGTTATGCTCCGGGAGAAAGACGGGGACGGCGGCGGCGGGCGGCGAGGCCGAGCGTGCCGAGCGCGAGCAGGGCGCACGCGCCGGGCTCGGGGACGGCGGCTCCGGCGAATGACGGAGCGCCGCTGGTGAAGATGACGGTGCCACCCGCGCCGATGGTCAGCGCGGCCAGCGTCTGGCTGGCGCTGATTTTTGCCGTGGCTCCCGACGCCACGAGCAGGGAGGAGGTGCCGCTGCCGAGCGCGGTGTGCAGGTGGGTGGTGCCCTCATTCGCGTAGAGCGTGGCGTAGTTCTGCGCGCCGCGGAGATGCACTTCGCCGACGCCCGTTTTCGTGACGGAGGACGCGGTGGTGTGGTTGGCGATGGCGGCGTTGATGGTGAGCGCGGCGGTCGCGTCGTCATTGTCCAGCACGAGGTTTCCGCCAGCCGTGGCGGCGGTGAGCGTGCCGTCGCCAGGTGCCGCGCCGATGGTCAGCGCGGCTTTTCCGGCGACGATCTCGATGCTGCCGGCGCGCAGGGTTTTCGCCGCCGTATTCACGGTGGCGGTGGTGGCGGTGTTTTGCTGGAGCGAGCTGATGCTGGTGACGCCGGCGGCCAGTTCGATGTTCCCGGTGGTGCCGGTTTTATTGATGCGGAAGTCCACCGGCGGGCGGTCGCCAATGATGCTCAGTGGGCCGCGTGCGGCGATGTCGGTGGGGATGCGCGGCGGCTGATACTCGACGCCGAAGTGAAAGGTCTGCGTGGGGCCTTCGATGTAGGTGCCCGAAGGGGCGAGGAAGCCGGAGTAGCGGAAGTCGATCTGGTAGTAGCCGCTCTTGCTGAAGCCCCAGTTGTAATGGGCGTGCCCGCCTTCGATGAGCCAGGTGGCATCCGTGCTGGTGATGCCGCCGTCAAAGGTGGACATCCAAACGTCCACCCCGCCGACCCCGTCGGTTTGCCAGAGCGAAAAGTGGGCGGAACCGCTGACCCCCAGCGTCGGTTCGTAGCGCACATCCAGCAGCGTGATCTTATTCCACGCCGCCGTCAGGTTCACCCGCGGGTCGGTTTCCAAATAGCTCTGGAAAGTCCCCGGCGGTATCGCCCCGCCATCCGAGCCGAAGCCCAGATACATGCGGCCCGCAACGCTGCTCTGCGGCCAAAAAAAGATGGGCTGCCCGGCTCCGACACCGAGGAAATTCCAGATCGGGTCTAGCGGGCGCGCGATCGACGTGGTGCCCACCGGGCCGTCGTAGAGCAATCCTTCGTCGCGCGGGACGCTCCCGCTGTCGGCGCGGATGGGGCCGCCGAGCACGCCGCCGGAGTAGCGCACTTCGAGATCGACGTGTTCGTCGGTGACGACGGTGTAGGCGTGCCCCCCGAGCGGCGCGGCGAGCGCGAGGACGCAAATGAGCAGGCGGGACTTCATCGAGCGGCGAGGTCGCCGGGTTCCATCGGCGGTTTGGAAAAGGTGACGCCGCGATCAATCTGCCGCTTCACTTCGGCGGCGGCGATGGCCTGCACGTGGCCGTCGGCAAAAAGGTAGTTCGCCGCGCCTTCGGTGTGGTCGGCCTTGGGCGACCCCGCGCGATGGCGGTCGGGCTGGATGTCCGCGCAGACGCGGGTCCAGTTGCCCGCCCAGCGTTCGCCGTGGGTGTGATCGTTCACCACGGAAGCGCCCTGCTGGTCGGAGACATTGAAAGCCAGCATCGTGTGTGCCGGGAAGGGCAACCGCCGGACATTGGCGAGGCTCGCACCCACCTCGCCGAACGGCCCGATCTCCGGGATGAAAATGTAGCTGTTCAGGACGTAGCTCGTCCCATTCGCTTTCAACCGGGCCTCGCCATGCGGGTCGGCGGGGCTGATGCGGATCTTGTCGCAGTTCTCCACATACGGCTTCAGCGCAAAGATCCACGCCCGGTCGAATTTCACGCCCGTGGTGTGCGAGGTCTGGGGAAAGTCGCCGTCGTGCTCATTCGCGTAGAGCAGCAGCGCCGCGCCGATCTGCCGCATGTTGGCTGCGCACGCCGTTTCATTGCCCCGCGCCCGCACCCGCCCGACGACCGGGAAAAGGAGCCCGGCGAGGATGGCGATGATCGCGATGACGACGAGCAGTTCGATCAGGGTGAAAGCGCGGAGATTCATGTTTGGCGAGGCGCGGACGAAAGCCGCGACCCGCCATCCTGTCAACACCTAAATGCCATTCGCTTGCGTTAAAGGTGATTGAAGCGACCAACCGTGACCCGACCCCGCCGTCGTGCTGCGTCTTGCAGGCACGCGGTTTGACCGCCCGAAAACTGCGCCGCTCCATCACGCGTCCGCCTTTGCGCCCCGCCCGCCGGATCACCCCCGCACCGCCGCTACTCCGCGCACTTTGGGCACACGCCGAAAACCTCCAGCGTGTGCGTGACTTTCTGGTAACCCTTTTGCCGCGCCATGCGTTCGAGGCTGTCGGCCACACACACGTCCAGCGTCTCCACGCTCCGGCACACGCGGCAGATGACGTGGTGATGGTGGTGCTCGCCGTGGTTGAACTCGTAGCGATACACGCCGTCGCCAAAGTCGCACCGCCGTAGCACGCCGACTTCCTCCATCGCCTGCAGCGAGCGGTAGATGGTCACGACATCGCACCCGGCTTTGCCCATCCGCTTGTGCAATTCATCGGCACTAAACGGCCCGTGCTCGCGCGCCAGAATGGTGAGCATCGCCTTGCGCGGCTCCGTGACCCGCAGCCCCTCGGCGCGCAAAATTTCCAACGCGCCATCGATGGGGTGGTCAGGGCAATCGTGGCCGCAGTGGGAGTGGTCGTCGGGCATTTTGAGGCGGGAAAGATCGAGCTGGCACCGGGCTAACTCTGCCCCGGCACGGTCGTCCGCAGCACGGCGGCGGCGGCGGTCAGCGGGTGGATTTCGCGGGTGGTGGTTTCGGCGGGGAGGAGAAAAAAAGCGCCGCGGGTGAATTCGCGATCGGCGCAGCGGACCCGGCCCGCGATCACCGAGAAGATCGCGAACCCCGGCCCGGAGTGCGTGCGCGGCTGATCGAGCGCCCACTTTTCCACCCGGAAATACGCGCAGTCCGCGACCGTCTCGCGCTGCGCTGGCGTGGCCTGCGGCTCGAGGTCCGTGAAGTCGATGGACTCCATGGACGCGCCGACGTGCAACTCGCGCGGCTGGCCGTCGAGCCCGAGGCGGTTCCAGTCGAAGACGCGATAGGTGGTGTCGCTGTTCTGCTGGACCTCGATGATGAGATTGCCCGCGCCGATGGCGTGGATGCGGCCGCTGGGGATGAACATGGCGTCGCCCGTTTTCACGGGAAAGCTGTGGATCTGCTCCGCGACGGTGCCGTTTTCGAGCGCCGTCTGGAAACCCTCGCGCGTCACCCCCCGGCGCAGCCCGGCGTAGAGATCGCTGTCGAGCAAGGCGTCGAGGATGAACCACATCTCGGTCTTCGGTTCACCGCCGAGCCGGTCGGCCACACCGGCGGGCGGGTGAACCTGCACGGAGAGCCGTTCCTGAGCGTCGAGGATTTTGCAAAGCAGCGGAAAGCGGGGCGTGTCGGCGAGTCCGTGGCCAAAGATTTCCGCGCGACGCTCCGTCCACAACTCGTGCAGCGTGGTCCCGCGCAACGGGCCTTCATGCACCACGCTCTGCGCCTCCTCGCGATCCACGATTTCCCACGACTCCCCCACCCGCTCGCCGTGCGGCAGCTTTTTGCCGAGCAGATGCTCCATGCGCCGTCCGCCCCAGACGCGTTCCATGAAAAGCGGTTCAAAAACGAGTGGAGGAGTCATGGCGAAGTGGCGGGCAGATTCGGTCGGTGCCGCGCAAGTCTCAACCCTCAACTTTTCCCTCCGCCCGCCGCCAGTCCGCCTCGGTGTCGATGTCCGGCAGCGCGGCCAGCTCCTGCACGCGCAGCCCGGCAGCGTGCGCCCGCGCCAGGGTCTCCGCGCGAACGGCATCGGTGCTCCACGCGATGTCGCGAAAGAGCGCCGCGCACGGCTCCCGCAGCGCGAGCAGGTAATAGCCGCCGTCCGTGCTCGGACCGAGGACGGCATCGTGCGAGCCGAGCGCCTGCCAGGTGGCGGCGAAAGTCGCGGGCGTCAGCTCGATGCAGTCGCTCCCGATGACCGCGACGTTTTCAAACCCCAGCGCGAACGTCTCCGCAAACGCCTGCTCCAGCCGCGCCCCCAGATCGCCCTCCGCCTGCGGGAGAAAAACCGCGCGGCGACCGGCGGGCGCAGCGCCCAGCCAGGCGACGATCTCCGCGCGTTTCTCGGGCGGATCGAAAGCGACCACCAGCTCCTCCTCATCCGGCAACGACTCGATCACCGCCGCCACGAGCCGCCGGTAAATCCTCGCCGCAACCTCCGCCCCGACCGTCGCGGCGAGGCGCGTCTTCACCCGCCCGGGCTCGGGGTATTTTACAAAAAGCAGAATCGCGCGGCGCATCGGGCGGACTCTAACCAGCACTCATCTGTGCGCCATCACATGCACGCCGGTCCAGTCGGGGCCGGGCGGTTCCGCGAGGAAACGCCAGCTGCGGCGGAGGTATTCCCGGCTGAGCCAGTCGCCGGGCAGCAGACGCTCGGCGGCGTCCAGGTAGAGCACGGCGGCGGCAAATTCGCCGCGCCGGTGCAGGGCGAGGTTCACGCAGTCGCCGATCACCGAGACCTCCCTCTTTTCCTCGCAGCCGAGGTTGCCGACGATGGCCTCACCGCTGTTGATCCCGACGCCAAATTCAAACCTGCTCCAGCCGCGCTCCGCCCAGTCTTCATTGAGCCGACGCAGAGCCAGGCGCATGCGCAGCGCGGTGCGGACGGCGCGGCCGGAAGGACAACCGTGTCCAAAATTCCCCTCACAAAACAGCGGATAACTGGCGCTGGGCGGCGTGGCGAAGTTTATCGAAGACATGCAGAAGCAAGCTTCCCGACTCATCGATTTCGGATCACGGAGCCCGGCAGTTTTGGCGGGTTTCCTGTTTTTTTTTGAGCAAGCGAAATAATTTGCGTTAGCCGCGCAACCCTTACCGAACCGTGTAGTTTACCCCGCTCTGCTCCCCTCACCCCCGACCCCGATCCCAATTCTGACCGTTGCCGGTGCGCTGCGCGCGCAAGCAAGTTCCCAGCAGCCATGAAAACCCGACGAAATCGAAACCCGTTCTTCTTTTCGCGTGCGGGGTTCCTGCTCATTTCCATAACGGTTGCCGGTGCGGCCGCATTGTCCCTCCACTGGGCCGATGGCGACACCGTTGTCAATAGGGATGCCGCCATCCAAGCGGTCCCCTACAGCACAGCGGTCAACACGATCGCAAAAGGCGGGACGGCAGGGACGCCTGTCCACCTGGCCACTGCCGCCATCGTCGATGTGGATGCCACCGCCCTGGCGGTTCCGAACGGCACGGCGGTCACCACGATCGCGAACAGCGGGACGGCGGGGGCATTTACCACCGTGGCGGGCCAGGTGGTGGCAACCAGCCATCCTGCCAACAACTATCCCGGTGTTGCGATCAGGGGGCTCGGCTTCGGTGTGGCTGACAAGATGCATGCCGCGCAACTCGCCCCGGCGGTGGGGCTGGCCGGCAATCAGGTACACAGCGTGCGGGCGTGGGTCTGGAACCCGGTCATCGGGAGCCGCGAAACGATCGTGGCATGGGGACGCCGGGGCGGGCCCATCGGTACGAACTGCGGGTTTCACCACGGAACGGACGCCGGTTACGGCGCGGTCGGCCACTGGAATGCCCCCGATGTCGGGTGGGGCACCATGAACGGCACCAATATCAACAACACCGCCGGGCGTTGGGTCCAACTTTCCTACACTTTCGATGGAACCACCTCGTGCGTCTATATCGACGGACTGCTGAGTAATGTGGATGCCCACGGCGCGCTCAATGTCCACGGCGAGTCGAATCCCATCGCGCTCGGTGCGGAGAACGACAACGGCAACCCCAACACCGCCCCGATCCCCATGGACGGGACGATCGCCCGCGTGCAGGTCTTCGATACCGTGATGAGCGCTCAACAGATCCTTGACGCCTTCAACGCGGAGAAAGCGCTCTTTTTCGACGGGATCACGGACACCACCGACACGGACGGCGACACGATCCTTGATGCCATCGAGGACCGGCATGCCTGCCTCGACAAGAATGTGCCGGATGCCGGGGCGGACCCGGACAGCGATGGGCTGAGCAACCTTCAGGAACTGGCGGGAGGCACCGACCCCTGCGATGCGGACAGCGACAATGACGGCTGGAACGACGGAGCGGAAGTCGCAGCCGGGTCCGATCCCAACGACGATGCGGATTACCCTGGGGCTGTGGTTTCAGTCGTAAACCTCGATGCCACCAAACTGGGCGTGGCGAACGGGACTGTCATCACGACAATCGCCAACCCCGGGGATGCCGGGCTGTTCACGACGGTGGCGGGCACGGTGGTGGCGACGAGTCACCCGGCGAACAATAGTCCCGGGGTCCTGATCCAGGGCCTTGGTTTCAACGGCGGCGACAAGATGACGGCCGCGCAACTCGCCCCTGCGGTGGGTCTTTCGGGCAATCAGGTCCACAGCGTCCGGGCATGGGTTTGGAACGGGGCGCTCGGCACCGAGGAGACCATCGTGGCCTGGGGGCGCCGCGGCGGAGCGCCCAACGGCTCGAATTGCGCTTTTCACCAGGGATTGAGCGCCGACTTCGGTGCGGTGGGTCACTGGGGAGCACAGGATGTCCCCTACGGCACCATGAACGGGACCAGCATCGCTGCCACCGAGGGGCGCTGGGCGAATCTGGCCTACACCTTCGACGGGACCACCTCGCGGGTTTACATCAACGGCATCCTGAGCAACGTCGATGCTCACGGGGCCCTCAGCGTCCACGCGGAGTCGAACCCGATCTCGCTCGGGGCGGAAAACGAGAATGGCAACCCGGCCACCACCCAGGCTTCGCTGGATGGGACGATCGCGCGCGTGCAGGTCTTCAAGACCGTCAAAACCGCCCAGGAGATCCTTGACGCCTACAACGCAGAGGCTCCCCTGTTTTTCGACGGGACCGACCCGAACGTGCCGCCGGTCGCGGTGAACGACACGGTCACGATGCACGCCAACGGGAAATTCCGTCTCAACGTGGTCGCCAACGACACCGGCGGAATCAAGCGCTCGACGCTGCGGATCACTTCGGGGCCGTCCCACGGGTCTGCGGTGGCGCATCCAGACGGGACGATTTTCTACCAGCACACCACCGGCACGCCGGCCAGCGACGCGATCACGTATGCGGTGGACAATTTCACCGGGACCCTCACCTCCAGCGCGACGGTCACGATCAGCTTCACGACGAATTTTCGTTTCGACGCCGGCTTCGCGACGCTGCCGGCCGGGCCACCGCCCACCGCCTACAAGCTCGAGGAGGCCTTTCCGGGAATCACCTTCCAAGGTCCGCATACCGCCGACACCGTGCGGGGAGATACCCGGAAGCTCTTCGTCGCGCAGGATGACGGAAGGGTTTACCTGATCCCGGATGTCACCCAGACGCCCGCGACGAGTGTCCTCGTGCTCGATATCCGTTCCGAAGTGGACTCTGCCGCGTTCGAGAAGGCCTTGAAGGGGATCGCGATTCACCCCAACTGGGCGAACAACGGGTACATTTTCCTGACCTATGACACTCTCCAGGGAGGAGTGCGGGTGGCGCGGTTCACTTGCTCGACGACTGCGCCCTACGCAGCCAATCCGGCCTCGAAGGTGGTGCTGCTCGACCAGAACGCCGACAGCGGCATCCACAGCATCGGCCAGTGTCGGTTCGGGCCGGACGGATACCTCTACGTCGGCTTCGGCGACAACGGAGAGCAGAGCGACGCGGGAGACAATTCGCAGCATATCGACCGGAACGTCTGGTCCTCGATCATCAGGATCGACGTGGACAAAAAGCCCGGGAGCTTTTTCCCGAACCCGAACCCGGCGCCCGGGGCGGACCCGGGTGGCTCGAACAACGACGCGGACCTCGTCATCCCCCGGGTGGGAGGAGGCACGAGCGGCGAGGCGTATTTCTCGATTCCACCGGACAATCCGTTCCTCGACAAGGTGGCCAACGACGGGCGCGGGATCGGCAGCTTCAACGGGGTCGCTCTTACCCCCAACCAGGTGCGCACCGAGATCGCGATCATGGGGCAGCGCAACCCGTGGAGCTTCTCGGCGGAGGACAACAACGGGGACGGCACGGTGGATGAAATCTGGGTGGCCGACGTGGGACGCAGCGCGCGGGAGGAACTCTCGATCTATCCCTTCCCGCTGGTGGACGGGGGCGGGGTTTACCGCGGCAACGGCGGTTGGGGGTGGCGCGAGGCGAACCTTGCGGGAGTCCGCAGCGGGCAACTGCTCAATGGCGCCCCGGAGTCGGCCGCGACGCTGACCGAACCGTTCTACACCTATGCTCACGGAGGCGGGGCATTCGACGGATTTTCGGTGATCGCCGGGTCGCTCTACCGGAGCACGGCCAAGCCGCAGTTCACCGGGAAGTTCATTTTCGGGGACTACCTCAACGGTCATATCTGGACGCTGCAACGGACCGCTGGAGCGCCGATCGTGGAGCGCCTCGCCGGAGAGGTGGGGCTGACGGGCTTCACGGTGGACCCTTCCAACGGCGACATCCTCGTGGTGGACCGCGGGGCGGGAGGCTTCGGGGGAGCCGGAACGGGAAGCATCAAGCGCATCACGGTCGGAGCGGACGACTCCAGCTTCCCCGCGACGCTCACGAAGACGGGCTTTTTCGCCGACCTCGGCGACCTGACGCCCCAACCCGGGGCCGTGGCATACAATCCGAACCTGCGTTTCTGGTCGGATTTCGCGGAGAAGACGCGCTGGAGTCTCATCAAGAACGCCACCGACACGATGGGATACTCGAAGGATGGCGTGTGGACCTTCCCCACCGGCATGATCTGGGCGAAGCACTTCGACATGCCCACCGAGTGGGAGACCTTCACCCGGACCATCAACGGGGCGAATGTGATCGACCGGCGTCCGAAGGCCACTTCGCCGCGCCGACGACTCGAGACGCGTTTCCTCGTGAAAAATGCGGGCGAGGCCTACGGAGTCTCCTACCGGTGGGAGAACATCAACAGCGGGGTGCAGGGCGGGGCCAACCTCGCCGCAAACAACGGCGAGAGTTTCAATGTCGCCATCACGGTTGACGCGATACCCACGAACGTCGTGTGGCAGATTCCCTCGCGCGCGGCATGCACGAGTTGCCACACGGCGCCGGCTGGCCACGTCCTTTCGTTCAACACGCGCCAGCTCAATACCTCCGGGCAGATGGCGGGCATTTCCGGAAACTTCCTCGGGATGCTGAACACGGCGGGCTACCTCAGCGGATTCACGGGAAGCCCGGCCTCGCTTCCGCGGCACGTGCGGCCCGACGAGACGCGGTATTCGCACGAGGCGCGGGTGCGTTCCTACCTCGACGTGAACTGCTCCTACTGCCACCGCACGGGCGGAACGGGCGGAGGCGTCTGGGATGGGCGGGGCCACCTCACTCTGGCCCAGACGGGCCTGATCAACGGCGTGGTGGTCGATGGGTCCGCCAATCCGGGCCACCTCCTCGTGATCCCCGGGAACGTCAACCGCTCGGTCGTTTACAACCGCGTCTCGGCTTCCAACGGCTACACCCGCATGCCGCCGCTGGCCGCCAACGAGCTGGATCTCGAGGCGGCGCAGCTCGTCTCGGACTGGATCGCCTCCGAGGTGCAGACCCATACCACCTACCAGCAGTGGCGGATCGCGCGCTTCGGCAACGGCACATCGCCCGAAGGCGCGCCGGGCGCCGATCCCGATGGCGATACGAGGGACAACCATGACGAATGGCTCGCCAACACGGATCCGAACAACCCATCGAGTTACTGGCAGCCTGTTCTCCGGCTCGACGGGGCCAATGCCACCCTCGACTTCGCGGGCCTCGGCAACCGAAGCGTCAGGGCCTTCCGCTCCTTCGATCTCGTGAACTGGTTCCAGTGGGCCGTGCCGGGCAACGACGGGCTCCCGTTGGATCCGAACGCGATCCACTCCCTCATTGGTCCGCGCTCCGCCCCCGCCGAGTTCTTCCGCTTCCAAATTGACGAGAATTAACCCGTCGTGAACGGCGCGGCCGGAAGGACAACCGTGTCCAAAATTCCCCTCACAAAACAGCGGATAACTGGCGCTGGGCGGCGCGGGCAGGCTCGCGCTCCCGCTCGGTCGGCCCAAGCGCAAGCGCCGCTGGGGCGTGGGGCTCTGGCGTGGGGCTCTGCCAAAGCGTCTCGGCACAACTCCGGGCGGGAAACACTGCTGGCGATGGGTGCTCGTTGGAGCCGTGCGGCGAGAATCTGCCCGGCGGGCGCATCCGGGAGGGGAAATTTCGCACCAGCGCGGCCAGCCGTTTCGTCAACGGCTACGGCTGCGCCAGGGCGCGCGCTTTTCCGTCGGGCTGTTGGTAGTTCCAGTAATCAATCTTCAGACTCCGGCGAAGCGTGAGCTTTCCGCCGTCGCTTTTGCGCCATTCGCGGAGGCGATGGGGTGGTTCGCCGTCGAGGAGAAATTCGTCGGTGAGCGCACCGGCGGTCACTTTCACCGTGAGGTAGCTGCCGGTGCGGCTCCACGAAACCGACGCAGGGACAAACTTCACGTCGTCCTTTTTCGAGCGCACCACGCTCGGCGCGAGCTGGATGGCAAAGGGTGCGCCCGGTTGGGCGAAATTCATCGTGCGCACGCGCATCGGCAGCTCGTCGTAGAACACCGCATCCTTCGGCGCGGCGACGTTCACCGCGCCGGCGCTGGCTCCTTCCCAATAGGTGCGCCACTCGTAGCGCCAGCCGTCGCGGAGGAGCGTCACCGGGCCGGTGAGCGCGCGGAATTCCTTGTAGGTGTTGCCGCACGAATCGTTGCTCGTGAGCGTGGCTTTGATCAGCGCGCCGGAGTCCACGCGCCAGTAGGCCGAGTGCATCTGCTGATAGACGTAGATTCCGGTGGGGATGTGCAGGATTTGGTTCAGCTTGAGCACGGGATAGGTGCCGGCCGGCGAGCCCGCCTCGGCCTTCACCAGCTCGCGCTGGGAAAAGGGCTCGCGCACGAGGATGTGGATGACCTCGCTCGCGCGGGCCGCGCCGTAGCGGACCTCCTGCGCGTCGTAGAGATTGAATTCCGCCTGGCCGTCGCCCCAATACTTTTCGTCGTGCAGCCATGCGGTGCGGAATTGCGCGTGGGCGCGGAGTGCGCCGCCGACGAGCAGCACGGTGAGGCAGAGTCGAATGTTCATGGCGCGCACCTTACCCGTTTCCGTCCAAAGGGGAACGCGCGGCGCGGTCCTCGGCTCTCCGCTACATCGCGCCGATCGGGCGCGGCGTGAGCGTGAACTGCTCCCCTTCCCGCGCGGCCTCGATGCGGATGCTGCTTCCGGCGGCGGCCGCCAGTTCACGCGCGTGCATGAGCATGCTGGACACCGTGCGGTCGTCGTGCTCGGGGTCATGGTGAAAGAGGTAGAGCCGCTTCACGCTGCCGGCGATGGCGAAGCGCACCACGTCGTCGAGGCAGCCGTGCCCCCAGCCGACGTGCCGCTGGTATTCCTCGGCGCCGTATTGCGCGTCGGTGATGAGCACGTCGGCGTGGGCGATGAATTTCGCGAGATTCTCCTCGATGGTCCGGGGCAGCGCCTCGCCGTGCACGGTGGTGCTGCGCTCGTTGAAAGACTCGTTGTCCGGCAGATAGACGACCGAGCCGCTGCTGGAGAAAACGCGGTAGCCCACGCAGATGCCGGGGTGATTGGAATAGCACGCCTCCACCCGCACGGCACCGACTTGAAAGTGCAATTCCCTCTGCTCTTCGATGACGACGTCTGCCGCCATCTGCTTGAGCGCGATGGGAAAGTAGGAGCTCTCCATTTGACCCGCGAGCGTGGCGGCGAGGTCGTCGCAGGCACCTTGGTAGCCGATGATGCGTAGGCGGTTCTTCGCGTGGTAGGCCGGGAGAAAAAACGGGAATCCCTGAATGTGATCCCAGTGGGTGTGCGTGATGAGCAGGTGGAGGTCGAGCGGGCGGTCGCCGAACTCCGCCGCCAGCGCCAGCCCGAGCGGGCGGATGCCCGAACCGGCGTCGAGGATGATCAACTGGCCGTCCACCCGCAGCTCCACGCAGGAGGTATTGCCGCCAAAGAAAACCGTGCTCGGTCCCGGCGTCGGGATGGACCCGCGCACGCCCCAAAACTTCACTTTCGTCGCGCGGTCGGTCGAGTTGGTCGGCACCAGTTCCGCGGTCGTCTCCCGCGCGGATTCCGCCGGCCTCGCGGGCGCGGGCGGCCCGATGACGTCCAATCCGGCCAGCGCCTCCCGCAGCGTCGAAAACTCAATCGGCTTCACCAAATAGCCGTCTGCCCCCGCCTCACGCGCACTCTGCCGGTCGGACCCAAAATCACGCCCCGACATCACCACAATTTGCGCCGTCCGCAGCTCCGGGTCCGAGCGCACGGCCCGGATGAGTTGGTAGCCGTTGCTGCGCGGCATGAGCAGGTCGCACAGGATTACGTCCGGACGATGCCGGCTGGCCATCTCCAGCCCGCTCTCGCCGTCCTCCGCCTCGCACACGGTCCACCCGTCGCGACGAAGCATCTCCGCAGCCGGACTGCGGCAACTCTGGTCGTCGTCGATGATGAGGATGGTCTTCATGCGAAGGCCCGGCGGCAGCCCTCCGGGGAGGGGAGCAAGAGGCACGCCGGGGGTGAAATTCGGAGCATTTGAGGGGAGCGGTGGGGCGGCGTCCAGCGCGGAGTTTTGCCGGAAAAACGGTGTCCCTTTCCCGCTTCCGCCCTGCGTCCGGCTACTTCGGAGACTTGAGACCGGCGAGGACTTTCACCAGCTCAGCGGTGGTCCCAGAGAAGCTGCGTTTGGCATCGTGCGCCTGCAGCACCCGCCACGCGGGCGTGGTCGCCGCGGGCAGCGCCTCGGCCAGCAGCCAGGTATCCGCGACGTGAATCAGCGCCACCGGTTTACCCAGATCCTCGCCGACCATGATGACCAGCGGTTGCCCGGTGGCGATCTTCGCGATCAACTCGGCGGGAGCCGCGATCTGCACGCGGAAAGTTTCCCCCACCGGCGCGCCTTTGAGCTGCTCGCTGGTCTTCAGTTCGATGACGCGGTTTTCCGGATTCACGCTGACCACGGACGCCACCGCGACCGCTTTCACGGACTCGTAGATCTTCGCGATCGGCAGGTTGATATTGATCAGCGCCGGTGCCGTCGCGGCTGAGAGTACGAGGAGCGCGACGGCGAGGAGCAGCGGGGCAGGATGGAGCAAACGCATGGAGTCTGGTAGGCGGGAGCAGCGAGGCAAGCAAGAGCCGGAGCTACTTTCCCTCTGCCGCCTTCCCCGGCCCCGGCGCTTTCCCCGGCGGATCCAAGACCATTTTCTCCGGATAGTCTTCGCCTTTGATGCTCCGCCGGACGGAAGCCTGCCTCGCTTCCCTCTCAGCTTTCATTTTTCGGTAAACATCGGGCTACTGCGCGACGAGGCCGTTCTTTTCGGACAGGTCGGCGACGAGATCGTAGAGCTCGTATTTGTCCGGGCCGCGTTTGTGCAGCTTGTATTGGTTGTCGCTCCAGCCCCCGGGACCATCCTCCAGCGTCGCTTGGCCGTGATGCCAGAAGCCGATGGGCTTGGGCCGTTGCTTCATCTGCCCATCGACCAGCGGGACGAGGCTCACGCCCCCGGCGACCATGGCGTCGAGCGCGGGCGTCGGAATCTTTTTCAGCCCGTTGTCGCCGGTGTCACCCCAGCCCTGGTCATCGGTCATGCAGAAGATGATGTTCGGGCGCGGAGGACTCACTTGGGCGCGGACCGAGGCCATTGGGGCAAGGCAGAGAACAGCGAGCGGGACGGCGCTGAGTTTCATGGGGAAATCGTAAATGAATTGGCTGGCCCGCCTCCTTCGAGGCAGCCGGCGGAGCGTCGCCCGGCGGGGTCTTGGGGGCGACCGCAGCCTTGCGCCGCCCGCCCTGCGGGAGTGGTCCCCAGATTTCCGCCATGAGCTTGAAAATCTCGGGCTCCGCCTGTTTCAACTCGCCGGTGACAAAAGGGTAAAAGTCATTCGATCCGAAGTAGCACTCGGTCATTTCCGCGAAAAACTCCTGCGGATTGTTTACGCCATAGTGCTCGCGGTTACCGCCGGGGCTGGTCAGGACCGTGGCGTATTTGCCGCTGTCGCGAAACTTCTGCCACGCTGCTTTCACCTTCGCGTGGTCGAAGCCGAGCACCTGATCGTGATACCCGTGCGCCAGTTCGTGCAGCACGACCCACGGCATCCGGTGGTTCTCAAACGGCGAGAGAAAATCCTCCGCCTGCGGAATGTGGACGCACTTCACAAGGTTCGCCGCGTAGCCGTGCGCCTTCAGCCAGTCGGCCCCCGGATGATACTGCGCCGGGCGCAACCCGCCGTAGTCGAGGTCGAGTTGGATGGTGATCGCGCGCAATTTCGTGAGCGCCGATTCCGGCATGATGACGGCGATCGCCACAAGCCGCGCGCCGAGCAGCTTCAGCGCTCGCGCGCCGATCTCCGCGCCGTCGCCCGTCAAAAGGCGGTCGTCCACGCGAATGTTCCAGCCCTCGATATTTCGGGTGGTGTGGGCGGTGGGAAGGCCTGGCTTTTCCGCCGCGAAAGCACGGACGCAAAGCAGTGCGAGGAGTGGAATGAGGAGGAATTTCACGGCGTGGCCACCAGGGGCAGGCCGGTCTCCGGTCAGGCGAGAATGCCCTTGATCACCTTCGCGCCGTCCACGCCGGAGAGGCGGGCGTCGAGGCCCTGGAATTTGAAGGTGAACTGGTTATGCGCGATGCCGAGTTGGTGGAGCATGGTGGCGTGGAGGTCGTGGACGGTGGTGACGTTTTCCACGGCGGCGTAGCCGAGTTCGTCGGTGGAGCCATAGACCATGCCGCCGCGGATGCCGCCGCCGGCGAGCCACACGGACATGGCTTTGTTGTGGTGGTCGCGGCCATTGCCCTGCGACATCGGCGTGCGGCCAAACTCGCCGGCCCAGACGATGATGGTTTCGTCGAACATGCCACGCTGCTTGAGGTCGGTGATGAGCGCCATGCACGCGCGGTCGATTTCCTCGGCCTTGAATTTGATGCCTTCCTTCACGCCGCCGTGGTGGTCCCAGTCCTTGTGGTAGAGCTGGATGAAACGGACGCCGCGTTCGGCGAGGCGGCGGGCGGCGAGGCAGTTGCTGGCAAAGGAGCCGTCGCCGGGCTGGCAGCCGTAGAGCGCGAGAGTCGCGGCGCTTTCGGCGGACATGTCCATCAGCTCGGGGACGCTGGCCTGCATTTGGAAGGCCATCTCGTATTGCGCGATGCGGGTGGCGATCTCGGGGTCCTGGACGAGCGCGTCGTGGTGACGGTTGAGCGCGTTGATCGCCGCGATGTCGCCGCCCTGGCGCGCGCGGTCGATGCCGCCGGGGTTGCTGAGATAGAGCACGGCCTCGCCTTTGCCGCGCAACTGCACGCCCTGGTACTTCGACGGCAAAAAGCCGCTGCTCCACTGGCGGGCGGCGATGGGCTGGTTCTGCCCGCCGCGACCCAGCGAAGTGAGCACGACGAAGCCGGGCAGGTCCGCAGAATCGCTGCCGAGGCCGTAGGTGATCCACGCGCCCATGCTCGGGCGGCCAGCGATCTGCGAGCCGGTGTTCATGAACATGTGCGCGGGGTCGTGGTTGATCGCCTCGGTGGTCATCGAGCGGACGAGGCAGATGTCATCGAGCACGGAGCCGATGTGCGGAAAGAGCGAGCAGATTTCGGCTTCGCTTTTCCCGAATCTCGTGAACGAGTGCTGCGGTCCGAAGCAGGTCAGCTTTTTCCCCTGCAACTGCGCGAGCTGCTGGCCTTTGGTGTAGCTCTCGGGCATGGGCTGGCCATTCATCTCGGCGAGCTTCGGCTTGGGATCGAAGGTCTCCAGATGCGACGGCCCGCCGGCCATGGAGAGCCAGATCACGCGCTTGGCTTTCTGCCGCAGCGGCAGCGGATGGATGACGCCGCGCCCGGTGGGTGCAGGCGCGGCGGCCTGGAGGATGGACGGGCTGAGCAGCGAGGAAAGCGCGAGCGCGCCGACGCCTTGCGAAGTGCGCCCGAGGAAGGCGCGACGGGTGAGGTGGCTGAGGAGGTGTGGATTCATACGAGGATGTTTTTGATGACTTTGGCCCCTTCCACGCCGGAGAGGCGTGCGTCGAGGCCCTGGAATTTGAAGGTGAATTGGTTATGCGCAATGCCGAGCTGGTGCAGCATCGTGGCGTGGAGGTCGTGGACGGTGGCGACGTTTTCGACGGCCGCGTAGCCGAGTTCATCGGTGGCGCCATAGACGAGGCCGCGCCGGATGCCGGCGCCGGCGAGCCAAATGGACATGGCCTTGTTGTGATGGTCGCGCCCCGCGGGGCCTTTGTCGCCCTGCTTCATCGGCGTGCGGCCAAACTCGCCGCCCCAGACGATGAGCGTGTCGTCGAACATACCGCGCTGTTTGAGATCGGTGATGAGCGCCATGCACGCGCGATCCACTTCTTTGGCGCGCAACGGCAGTTCTTCGCGCAGCAAACTGTGGTGGTCCCAGTCGCGGTGATAGAGCTGGATGAAACGCGTGCCGCGCTCAGCCAAGCGGCGGGCGAGGAGGCAGTTCGACGCGAATGTGCCGTCGCCGGGCTGGCAGCCATACATCTCCAGGGTTTTCGCGCTTTCGCCGCTCACGTCCACCAGGTCGGGAACGCTGGCCTGCATCTGGAAGGCCATCTCGTATTGCGCGATGCGGGTGGCGATCTCCGGGTCGTGAACGATGGAGTCGTGCCAGCGGTTGAGCGTGTTGATCGCCGCGATGTCGCCGCGCTGGCTCTCGCGCGAAATGCCGGCGGGATTGTTCAGATACAGGACAGGATCGCCTTTGGCGCGAAGCTGCACGCCCTGAAACTTCGACGGCAGAAAGCCGCTGCTCCACTGGCGCGCCGCGACGGGTTGCGGGGGGCGTCCTTTGCCGGTGGACATCAGGACGACAAAGCCGGGCAGGTTTTCCGACTCGCTGCCGAGCCCGTAGGTGACCCACGCACCCATGCTCGGACGCCCGGCGATCTGCGAACCGGTGTTCATAAACATGTGCGCCGGATCGTGATTGATCGCGTCGGTGGTCATGGACTTCACGATGCAGATGTCGTCCACGATGGAGCCGAGGTGCGGCAGCAAGGTCGAAAGCTCGGCTTGGTTTTTGCCAAACTTTTGAAATGTGAACTGCGGCCCCTGGCAGATCAGCGTCTCGCCTTGGAGTTGTGCGAGTTGCTGGCCGGCGGTGAAGCTGGCGGGCATCGGCTGGCCGTCCATTTCCGCGAGCTTGGGCTTGTGGTCGAACAGCTCCAATTGCGATGGCCCGCCCGCCATGGAGAGCCAGATCACGCGCTTGGCTTTCTGCGGCAGCGGCAGCGGATGGATCACCCCGCGCCCGCCGGGAGCCGGCGCCGCCAACCCGGCGGACGAACCCAGCAGCGAGGTAAGCGCGAGCGCCCCGATGCCGTGGCCGGCGCGCCCGAGAAAGGCGCGGCGGTTGAGATGGGTGAGGGCGGATGGGTTCAAAAAATGGAAAGGCTGGAAGGTGGGGGTAGGCTTAGAGAGAGCGGTCGTCCTGAGCGGAGTTCCCGGTGGGCGCAGGCGAGCGGGAACGGAGTCGAAGGACCTCTAACTTTTCGTGGGCGGAGGCGGCGGGAGAGCCCGCGCCACCGGCCACGGCGCGCAACTCCTGCGGGTCTCGCCAGAGCTTGCGACCGCGGTCACCGGGCACTTTTTTGAGCAGATGGACTTGGGCATCCGCTTCCGCCGCTGCCAGGTCAGCGAGCAGCAAGTCGAGCGAATCTTTATGGACCTCACCCACCGCCACACCGCGCGGGAAGGCTTCCGCACTTACGACATCCTGCACGTGGCCTCGGCGCTGGTGCTGGGGTGCGACACGTTTTGGAGCTTCGACGCGACGGCGAAGAAGCTCGCGCGGCTGGAAGGTCTGGCGGTGAACTGAGGCGCGTTCCGGCAGGGGCGTTTCATTTTTAACGCCGAGACGCAGAGGCGCGGAGGGCGCAGAGTCGGCAACGCGCGTCGCGCGGTGGAGAAACCTCCGCGCCTCGGCGTCGCTGCGCTGGACCGAAAAACTCACGACCGGGTGATGGTTTCGTGGAGGTTCAGCAGCACGCGGGCGACGTGCGTCCAGGCGGCAAGTTCCGCTTTGTCCAAGTCGGCGGGCACCGGGGCTAGGCCGCTCTTGAGCAGCGCCTCGGCGGCGGGGACGTCGGCGCGGTAGGCGGCGAGACGCTCGGCGAAAAGGGCGCTCATCGCTTTCGCCTCCTCGCTGCTCGGTGGGCGCTGGAGCGCCCGCTGCCAGGCCCACGCGATGCGCTGCTCGGACGTGCCTTTGCACTCGCTCAGGATGCGCGCGGCAAAGGCGCGGGCGGCCTCGACGTAGCTCGGGTCGTTGAGCAGCACGAGCGCCTGCTGCGGGATGTTCGAGCGGTTGCGTTCGGCGGCGCACTCCTCGCGCGTCGGGGCGTCGAAGGCGAGCATGCTGGGATGCACGAAGCTGCGCTGCCACCACGTGTAGATCCCGCGCCGGTATTGGCTTTCGCCGGGGTCGGCCTGGTAGGTGCGGACGGGAAAGTTCAGGTTCTCCCAATAGCGATCCGGCTGGTAGGGCCGCACGCTCGGGCCGCCGATTTTCGGGACGAGCAGGCCGGAGATCGCGAGCGCGTTGTCGCGCACCAGCTCGGCGTCCACGCGGAAGCGGCTCTGGCGGGCGTGTTCGCGGTTAAATGGATCAGCGGCGAGCAGCTCGGGCGTCACGGTCGAGACCTGGCGGTAGGCGTGGCTGCTCACGATGCCGCGGACCATGCGCTTGAAATCCCAGCCGCCATCCATGAACTCGCACGCCAGCCAGTCGAGCAGCGCGGGGTTCGCGGGCGTCTCGCCCTGCGCGCCGAGGTCGTCCAGCACCTTGCTCAGGCCGGTGCCGAAAAACTGCTTCCACAGCCGGTTCATCACGGTGCGCGCGGTCAGCGGGTTGTCGCGCGCCACGAGCCACTGCGCGAGGTCCAGCCGCGTGGCCTCGCGGCCCTCGATCTTCGGCTGCGGCAGATAGTGCGGCAGCGCGGCCTTCACGACCTCGCCGCTTTCATCCAGGAAATTTCCGCGTGCGAGGATGCGCACCGTCCGCGGTTTGCCGCTCATCGAGACCATGACCCGCGGCAGGTTGTCGTCCAATTTCTTGCGCTGCCCCTCCAGACTCGCCACTGCCGTGCGCTCCGCCTGGCCGATCTTCGCCACCTTTGCGCGGAAGTAGTCCCGCACCACCACCGGCTCATTCCCGCCGCGATCCTTCGGCTCCTTGCCCAAAATATCCGCCACCTGCTTGGCCGTCTTTTTGTCCCCTGCCGAAGCCCGCGAGCCGGATTCCAGCTCCGGCAGCACGATCGCCGGCTGCGGCAGCTCCTTCGCCTTCGCGGATTCCTTCGCCGCCTCCCCTTCCCCGGCCGGTTTCTGCTCCTTCTCCGCGGCTTCCGCAGCCTTGCGCTTCGCGATTTCCTCATCGCGCTTCGCCATCAGCCCGGCCTCCCACGTCTTCTGCTCCGCGTCGAATTGCCCATCCAGCGCGGCGACCTTCTTTTTCGCCTCCGCGATCTCCCCATCCAGCTTCGCCACCTGCTGCTCGTGCTCCGGCGACGGCGCAGCCATGCCCTGGTCGCGCTTGCCGATGGACTTCTCCTGGAGGTCTGCGAAGAACGCGCCGAGCGAGTAGAAATCCCGCGCGGTGATCGGATCGAACTTGTGATCATGGCACTGCGCGCAGCCCGTCGTCTGCCCCATCCACGCCGAGCCGATGGCCCGCACGCGGTCGGTCACCGCGCGGGCCTCGTAATCCTTCGCCTGCGCGCCGCCCTCCTCGGTCGAGAGGATCAGGAGGTTGAAAGCCGAGCCGATCCGCGTCTGCGCGGTGGCATCCGGCAGCAGATCGCCCGCGACCTGCTCAATGGTGAAGCGGTCGAAGGGCTTGTTCTCATTAAAGGCGCGGATCACCCAGTCCCGATACGGCCAGACGTTGTGCGGGTTGTCGCTGTGGTAGCCGATGGTGTCCGCGAAGCGCACCACATCCAGCCAGCCGAGAGCCATGCGCTCGCCGTAGTGCGGGTTCGCCATCAGCCGGTCCACGACCTTCTCGTAGGCATCGGGCGCAGTGTCTTTCACAAACGCCTCCAGCTCCTGCGGCGTCGGCGGCAGCCCCGTCAGGTCGAAAGACACGCGCCGGATCAGTGTCCGCCGGTCGGCCTCCAGCGACGGCTTCAACCCCAGCTCCGCGAGCCGTTTTTCCACGAGAAAATCCACGCCCTTCTTCCCCGCCGGGATCACCGCCTTCACCGGCGCCTCGTAGGCCCAGTGCTTCTGGTAAACCGCCCCCTGCGCGATCCACTGCTTGAGAATTTCCTTCTGCCGCCCCGTCAGCTCCTTGTGCGCCTTCGGCGGCGGCATCAGTTCGTCCTTGTCGCTCGTGAAAAGCCGCCGCACCACCTCGCTCTTCTCCGGCTTCCCCGGCACGATCGGCGTCTCGCCGGACTCCGCCGGCTTCAGCGCCTCCTCGCGGATGTCCAGCCGCAGCTTCGCCTCGCGCGCCTTTGCATCCGGCCCGTGGCAGTGAAAGCAAGTGTCCGAGAGAATCGGCCGCACATCGCGGTTGTACTCGATCTTTGCCGGTACCGGCGGCTCGGCGGCGAAAGCGGTCGCGGCGAGCGCGGTGAAAAGGCACAGGGCGTGGGGCGGGCGAAAAGACATGGTGTGAGAAAGGAGACGATAGATAAACCCGGCGGCGGAAAAACCAGTAGGCATTTCCTCGCCTCGCCGGTCGGGCGGGGATAAAGGGGGCGGGAATGACTTTGCACCTTTGCCGCCGGAGGTTGCGCCCCGCGGGCGCTGGGTGGGGCGCGGGCTGGTGAGCTGGCCGGTAGTGATCGGGCAGCCGAGGTCGATCCAGCGGGCAAACATCATCTTTTCATCCTCGCTCAGCGGCGGGACCGCGCTCCCGGGCGGCGGCATGATCGTGCCGGTGCAATCCAGATCGGCCGCGTTGCGATCGGCGCCGAGCGGAAGTGTCGCGGGGTTTCCCGGCGCGCTTTCGGTGGGTGATCGGCGTTGGTCCAGCCATCCATGCGGCGGCCGAAAATTTTCCACGTGAGCAGCGAGCGGCGGCTCTGGAAGGCGCGGATGTAGCGGCTCGCATTGGTCTGCCGCCAAGTGCGGTTGCCGATGATCGGCGGGTGACCCCACTGCGCATTTTGATCCGCGGCGAGGCGCGCGTAATCGCCGGTCAGCGGGGGCCGTCCATTCGTGCCGGGGACGTTCGCGGTTTGATCGAGCACGAGATTGCCGGCGGCAGTCGCGGTGTCGCGACACGTGACGCAGCTGCGCGTGAGCACCGGCCGGATGTCGCGCAGGAATTCCCCATTGCGTGCTCCAGCGGCGAAGTTTTGCACCACGGTCTGCCCATCGCCATTCTTCGTGAGCAGCGGGGTGAGCGCGTGCGGCGTGCCGCGCGGCAGTTCGGGATGCCGCGTGCCGTCGTTCGGCAGCCACGGAAGCCGCGTGGGTTCATCGACGCCATGCACGGCGCGATATGGGACTACGGCGCGCGGCCACGCTGCATTGAAGGCGGGGTCGTTTTTGATGAGCACGAGCCCCGCCGGACCGCCACCTGGTCCGGTGGACATTGGTTATCCGTCACCGGCCGCAGTGCCTCGCACACCTCCCGTGCCGCCGCCGCGGCCTTGCGGCGCTGGTCCACGAAGTTGCGCGCGCAATCATACTCATCCTTGGTCAGGACCGCGGCGAGTTTCCGCCACGTGGGATTCCCCAGCACCAGCACCACCGCTTTGGTGTTGCTGAAAATCTGCTTGGCGACATCCCGCACCGTCAGGGCGCGGAGCTTCAACAGCCGGTTAAAATTGGGGTTCAGCATAATCTCCCCCGTCCTTATTGTGAGCCTTGTCCCACTTTTGTCCCACAAAGGCCGATTTACAGAGTGGCGGAAGGGGGGGGATTCGAACCCCCGAAACGTTTAACCGTTTGTTCGATTTCGAGTCGAGTGCATTCAACCGGGCTCTGCCACCCTTCCGTTGCGGTAGGCGGGAGAGTTAGCACCGCGCGCGCCGCCGGGCCAGCGCTTTTTTCCAGCCCGGAGAATGCAGGATCCACCACCGACTCCGCTATTTCACGGCGTGGCGGCGAAGAGAATCTTCCACCCGAGCGCCGCAACTCCGCCGGCTAGGTAGCCCACGGCGACCACGCCGATGGCGACGGGCGCGATCGCGTTCACGCCCACGGCCGCCAATCCGGCGACGGCCACGATCCCGAGCGAGAATACCCCGATGCTCACCGCGCCAATCGCCACGAAACCAGTCGCCACAATCCCGACCGCGATGCCGCCCACCGCGCGCTGGCCCACAGCGATGAGCCCGCGCGCCACACGCGGGCGCCCATCCGCGCCGTTGCCAAAGGCGACATGAATCACCGGCGAACCCATCCACAGCATTTCCGTGCGCCACTCATAGCCCTCGCCGCGCCACTCAGTCAGTCCCGGTCGCGGCGCGTCGCAATGCGGGCAAAAGGCCAGCCGCGAGTCCACGGGTTCGGCGCATTGGCGGCAGGGTGCGAGAGGCATGCCGCGATGATGTGGCGGTGCGCGGCAGGTGGCGCGAGCCTAAATCACGTCGTTCCCGGCCTCCGCGGCCTCGATGTAAAATAGCTCGCACGCGCCATTGCCGGTGTCGGTCCGCGTCAGCGAAGTCGGCCAGCGGAAGCCATCCGCCTTGGTCGCATTGACGAGATAGCCGCGCAGCTTGACCACCTGCCCGGCGCGCAGTTTGCGAATGACTCCGGCAACCTGCGGGTTGGCGGCGATGACGTGGTTGTTCGCCGCATGACAGGCGATCTCCCTTTCCGGAATCGGCGGCTCATTTTGCCACTCGTAAAAAAGAAACGGTTGCCGTGCGAGACGTCGAGCCGGTCGAGCACCGCCTGATCGGACATCGGCCCCCAGCCCAGCGCCACGTCGTAGGGCACGAGGTCGGCAGTATCGGCCCAGGAGCGCTTCGTGCGGAGCACGCGCGCCTGAATGGCGTAGGTGGCCACGGCGGTGAGTTGGAAACCGTGGACGTCGCCGAGCGGCTGCGCGGCGATCAAGCGCTGCACGGGTTCCGCGGCGATCAGCACACCCGGCGGGTGCCGCCGCGCGCTCTGCGGCCAGAGCCAGCAGCCGGCCCCGCCCACCAGCACCGCGAAGATTGCCCGGCGCAGCCACGGCTTCATGGGAGTGGATTCATTGCTCCGTCGAAAAAGCAGATCGTGCGCCTCGCACGTGTGGCGCAGTTTCCGGGTGGAGCACTCGACCCGAGTGCGGTCTGCGGCGACCCGCCAGAGACACGGGTGCGCGGGTCGCTTCGGGATGACCGGGTGCATTGACAGCCGTGCGCCCACAGTCTTTGCGGCGGGTCGCCGCCAAAGGCACCCGGATCGGGTGCTCCACCCGGAACTCGCGGCGACCCGCCTCCTTTGGGCAGAGAGAAGACCGCGGAGCGGCACAAAGCAGCTTGGATTTCAGCTCTATCGGGCCGGGAGCTTTGGGCCGCAGCCCCAGCTACTTGGCCGCCGCGCCTTTCGTGATCCGCACCCGGTCGATCTCCTCGCCGTCGATGCTGATCTGCTTCAGCACGAGTTCCGCCGGGCTCAGCTCGATGAGTGAAAACGAGTGCTTGTCCGCGATATACTTCGCAGTCAGCGGCACGTAGTTGCCGGGGTTGTCCTTCGCGAGTTGCGCCACCGTTTTGTCGTAGTCCTTCGCGTTGTAAAGCGGCGCGCCACCACCGCCGGAGACGACGTGGATGATCCCGCGCGGCTCGGTTTTCGTCACGCCGTCGAACTCCTCGTCGAACACGAAGTCGCCGTTCACCCGCCCGCGCGCGTCGCGCACCGCCGGGTTCGGCGTGAAGCGCAGCGGCTTCGAGCGCTGGTAGTTGTGAACGTGCCCGGCGAAGACCAGGTCCACGCCGCCCGCCGCGAAGACCGGCTCCAGCAGTCGCATCTTTTGCTCGGTGTAGTGCTGCGGCGAGGTGTGAAACGCGGGCGCGTGAAAGCACACGATTTTCCACGGCTGCTGCGACGCCCGCAGATCCTGCTCCAGCCACGGCACGAGTTGCAGGAAGCTCGCGGTGTTGTAGCCGTTTGTGTCGAGCACGACGAAATGCGCGGGGCCGTAGTCGAACGAATACACGCACAGCGCCGGATAGCTCGCGCCCACCGCCGCGCGAAAAGCCTCCGCGACTGTCGCATCCTTGCCCAGCGGCGGATTCCACGGACCGAGGCCGGGGCCGTTCTGCGGTCCGTGGAAAAAATAAAACGCCCCGTAAGCGTCGCGCGTCTCCGGGAGCCGCAGCGTGTCCGCGTCGTGGTTGCCGATCACGGGGTAAAACGGGATCGACGCCATCAGCGGCGCGCCGGTCTTCGCACTGGTCGCGGGCGGATCGTTGTAGGTCGTCCAAAAGTGATGCAGATACTCGCTCACGCGGCCCGCCGAATAGACGATGTCGCCCAGCGCCACGAGGAACTCAGGCGCGGCTTTTGAGATTTGAAACGCGATCGCGTTCTGCTCCGCCTTGCCCTGCGCGAGGTCGCCGACCATCACAAACCGGACCGTCTTCCCGGCGCTCGCGCGCGTGCGGAATTCCCCCTCGCGCACCACCGTCCCGCCGAGCCGCACCCGATACGCCACCTCGCTATCGAACGGCAGCTCCGTCAGCGTGGCCGCGTATTTGAAATACCGCTGCTCCTTCGGCGAAAGCGGCGGTGCCAGCGCCTTGATGATGTCCTTCGTCACCTCCTCCAGCGTCACGGGAATACTGCTCCCCGACGCGGTGGCTGCAGCTGTCGCTGCGGGCGTGGCCTGGACCGCGGCGGATTTTTCCACCTGAAAATCCAGCGCCACGCGCTCCGGCGCCGCCGTCTTCAGCGCCCCGCCCTCGACCGCATACTCGACGGTGAAATTTCCCGGCGTCTGATCCGTCAGCCACGCGATCACCTTCACATCCGCGCCTTCCAGCACGGTGCCGTTGCCCGGCTGGACATACGGTTTCACCAGCACCGTCTGCGCGAACAGGGCCGACGGGAGGAGCCACACGGAAAGCAGGAGGCGCGAAAAGTTCATGGAGTGGAAAGAGGCACGCCGCGGCGACGGCGGGGTGCGTGGATATTCCCGGCGAGTGGGAAAAACTTAGGCCGCCCCGGTCGCGGGAGCGGGATCGTAGTTCAGATTCGGCCCGAGCCAGCGCTCGACTTCCCCGACGGTCATCCCCTTGCGCGGCGCGTAGTCGAGGACCTGGTCGTGGTCGATTTTCCCGAGGCCAAAGTAGCGCGACTCCGGGTGCGCGAAGTAAAGCCCGCTCACGCTCGATCCGGGCCACATCGCGAAGGACTCGGTGATCTTGATGCCGGTGTTTTTTTCCACGTCGAGGAGCTTCCAGAGCGTGCCTTTTTCGGTGTGATCGGGACACGCCGGGTAGCCGGCGGCCGGGCGGATGCCGCGGTATTTTTCGGCGATCATGTCGTCGCTCGTGAGACTCTCCGTTCGGCCGTAGCCCCACTCGTCCCGCACGCGCTTGTGCAGACATTCGGCGAACGCCTCGGCCAACCGGTCGGCAATGGCCTCGACCATGATCGCGTTGTAGTCGTCGTGGTCGGCTTTGTATTTCTCCACAAGTTCCGACAAGCCGATGCCGCTCGTGACGGCAAAGCCGGCGACGTAGTCCGGCAGCCCGCTGCTTTTCGGGGCGATGTAATCCGCGAGCGAACGGTGCGGCTCGCCGGCCTTTTTCTCCATCTGCTGGCGGAGGAAACGGAAGTGCGTCTGCACGGCGGCGCGCGTTTCATCGGCGTAAAGCTCCACGTCGTCGCCCACGGCGTTCGCGGGAAAGAAGCCGTAAACCGCGCGAGCGGTGAGCCGCTTCTTCGCGATGATTTCGTCGAGCAGCGCGTTCGCGTCGGCGAAAATCTTCGTGGCCTGCTCGCCATACTTTTCGTGCGTAAGGATGGACGGATACACGCCGCGCAATTCCCAGGTGTGAAAGAACGGCGACCAGTCGATGAACTCGCGGAGCGTGGCCAGCGGGAAGTCCTCCAGCACGCGCACGCCGGTGAACTCTGGCTTGGCGATGTCCGCCGCGCGCCATTCGATCGGCGTGCGGTTGGCGCGCGTGGCTTCGAGCGGGACCAGCTTCGCCTTCGGCCCGGCGTGCAACTCGCGCAGCTTTTCATATTCGGCGTCGTGCTTCTCGATGAACGCCGCTTTGCCCTCCTTGTTCAGCAGCGTGGTCGTGATCGGCACCGCGCGGCTGGCGTCGAGCACATGCACCACCGGTTGAGTGTAATGCTGCGCGATTTTCACCGCCGTATGCGCCTTGCTCGTCGTCGCGCCGCCGACGAGGAGCGGGATTTTGAAACCGGTGCGCTCCATCTCTTTCGCGACGTGCACCATCTCATCGAGCGACGGCGTGATGAGTCCGCTGAGGCCGATCAGGTCCGCGTTTTCCTCCTTCGCGCGAGCAAGGATTTTGTCGCACGCCACCATCACGCCCATGTCGATGACCTCGTAGTTATTACACGCCAGCACCACGCCGACGATGTTCTTGCCGATGTCGTGGACATCGCCTTTCACCGTTGCCAGCACGATCTTGCCCTGCGCTTTCACGGTCTCGCCGCGCGCGACCATCGCCGCCTTTTCCGCCTCCATGAACGGCGTCAGATACGCGACCGCCTTCTTCATCACGCGCGCCGATTTCACGACCTGCGGCAGGAACATTTTCCCCGCGCCAAACAAATCGCCGACCACGCTCATCCCCGCCATCAGCGGTCCTTCGATGACTAGCAAAGGTTTCGCCAGCTTCTGGCGCGCCTCCTCGGTGTCGATGTCGATGTAGGCGTCGATGCCTTTGACCAGCGAGTGCGAGAGCCGCTCTTCGACCGTGCCCTTGCGCCACTCCTCCTCTTTTTTCTGCGCGGCCTCGCTTTGGCCCGAACTCGCCTGCTTCAGCTTCTCGCCAAACTCCACGAGCCGCTCCGTCGCATCCGGGCGGCGATTGAGCAGCACGTCTTCCACGAGGTCCTTCAGCGCCGGTTCGATCTCCTCGTAAACCTCAAGCATCCCCGCGTTCACGATGCCCATGTCCATGCCTGCGCTGATCGCGTGGTAAAGAAACGCGCTGTGCATGGCCTCGCGCACGTGATTGTTGCCGCGGAAACTGAACGAGATGTTCGACACGCCACCGCTCACTTTCGCGTGCGGCAGGTTCGCCTTGATCCAGCGCGTCGCCTCGATGAAATCGACCGCGTAGTTGTTGTGCTCCTCCATGCCGGTCGCGACCGTGAGGATGTTCGGATCGAAAATGATGTCCTCCGGCGGGAAGCCGACCTCATCCACGAGGATGCGATACGCCCGCTCGCAGATGCGGATTTTTTCCGCGTAAGTCGCCGCCTGCCCCTGCTCGTCGAACGCCATCACCACGACCGCCGCGCCATATTGCAAAACCTTCCCCGCGTACTCGCGGAACTTCGCTTCGCCCTCTTTCAGCGAGATCGAGTTCACGATCCCCTTCCCTTGCAGACATTTCAGCCCGGCCTCGATCACCTCCCACTTCGACGAATCCACCATGAACGGCACCTTCGCGACCTCCGGTTCGCTGCCGAGCAGTTGCAGGAAGCGCGTCATCGCCGCGACGCCGTCGATCATTCCCTCGTCCATGCAGATGTCGATGACGTTGGCTCCGTTCTCCACCTGCTGCCGTGCGATCGCCACCGCCTCCTCGTAGTTCCCCTCCTTGATCAGCTTCGCAAACTTCGGCGACCCCGCGACGTTCGTGCGCTCGCCGATCATTAGGTAAGTGCCCGGCTGTTGCACGAAGCCGTCCGACCCCGACAGGCGCAGCGGGATCGCCGCGCCCGTGGAAAATCTCGTCTCGTCGGGAAGCTCGCGCGGCCGCACGTTTTCGAGCGCCTTCGCGATCGCCGCGATGTGCTCCGGCGTATTGCCGCAGCAGCCGCCCGCGATATTCACAAAACCGCTCGCCGCGAAGTCGCCGAGGTAGCGCGCCATGTCCTCCGGATTGAGATCGAAGCCCGTCGGCGAGAGCGGATTCGGCAGCCCCGCGTTTGGGTACGCCGAAACATAAGTCCCGGATTTCTGCGCCAACTCTTCGAGAAACGGCCGCATCAAATCTGGCCCGAGCGAGCAGTTCAGCCCGACGGACAGCGGCTTGAGATGCTTCACCGCTTCCCAATACGCATCCACCTTCTGCGCCGAGACGAGCGTCTCCCCGCCGCGCCCGACCGCCGCCGAGATCATCACCGGCAGCACGATGCCGTCCTTTTCAAAAACCTCCTGCACCGCGACGAGCGCCGCCTTCGCGTTCAGCGAATCGAAAATCGTCTCCACCAAAATCACGTCCGAGCCGCCGGCGATCAGCCCGCGAATGTGGTGCATGTAAGCCGTCTTCACCTGATCGAAAGTGACCACGCGAAAACCCGCATCGTCCGCATCCGGCGAATTGCTCAGCGACACCTGCATCGGCCCCACCGCCCCCGCGACGAACCGCTGGCGTCCCGTCGCGTTGCCCACCCGATCCGCCCACTCGCGACACTGCCGCGCCGAGGTCTCGCTCATTTCCCACGACAGATCGTTCAGGAATTTGTCCTCGATGATCTTCTGGAAAAACTCCGGATCCTTCCGCCCACCGTGTTCCCGCGGGTCTTCCACGAAAAAGTCGCTCAGCGCGATCGAGGTCACGCCAAAGGTATTCGTCTCAATGATGTCCGCGCCCGCCTCCAAAAACCGCCGGTGGATGTCGCAGATCATCTTCGGCTGCGTGAGCGAGAAAAAGTCGCCGCAGTTCAGCATGTCCTTCTTCACGTCCTTGAAGCGCTCTCCCCGCACATCCGCCTCCGTCATCCCATAAGTGCGAATCGTCGTTCCCATCGCCCCGTCGATGATCGCGATGCGCTGGCGGAGCAACTGTTCGAGCGGATGAAGCGTGGACATAAGCGTGAAGAAATAGACGCAAGCGCCCACCGCGCCGCAAGAAACAAATAATCCCATCATGATGGGACGATGGGTGGGCGGGGACCACTCCGGCCCGCGAACTACCTGGCCCTGCTCAGAACGTCAGAAACGCCTTGATTGCCGTGCCGGGGAGATTTTTCCGCCCGTCGAGAAACTCCAGCTCGATAAGAAACTGCGCCAGCACCAGTTCCGCGCCCATTTTCCCAATCAGCTTCACTGCCGCCGCCGCCGTGCCGCCGGTGGCGAGGAGGTCGTCAATGAGCACCACGCGCTCGCCGGGGCGCAGCGCGTCGATGTGCATCTCCACCACCGCCTCCCCATACTCGAGCGTGTAGGCCGCGCTCTGGCAGGTGAACGGCAGCTTGCCCTTTTTTCGCACCGGCACAAAGCCGACCCCGAGTTCATACGCCACCGCCGCGCCGAAGAGAAAACCGCGCGCGTCGATGCCAACGACTTTCTCGATCCCGAGCGGACGGGCGCTCTCGACGAAGGCGTCGATGGAGAGTTTGAACAGCGCGCCGTCGGCGAGGATGGGCGTGATGTCTTTGAAAAGGATGCCGGGCTTCGGAAAGTCGGGCACATCGCGGATGGCGGCGCGGAGCGGGGCTAGGTCGAGGGTGGTCGGCATAATGGCGGGCGTTGTGGCAGACGGGTTGGGCGGGGCAAGCGGCAAATGAAGAGCGACGAATGACGATTGAAATCCGAAGCACAACAAACCTTCGCCCGACATTCTTCGTCATTCGTCATTCCTCCACCGCCCCACGTTTGCCAAACCCCGACCCACCCGATAGCTTCCCCGCCCTTTCCGCATGGACCGCCTGCTTCTGGTCATATCCACTTTCTGTTTCCTGTTTGGGTTTGCCTACACCGTGCATGCCCTCCGGGCGCGCGTGTACCGGGCTTCGCGGCTGAATCTCATCGCCATCCTCACGGGCTTCCTCGCCCAGACGGCGTTCCTTTACCTGCGCGGCGAGACGCTCGGGCGCTGTCCGCTCACGAACCGCTTCGAGGTGCTCATCTTCCTGAGTTGGTCGCTGGTGCTTTTCTATCTGCTCATCGGCCCGGCCTATCGGCTGTCGCTGCTCGGGGCGTTCACCTCGCCGCTGGTTTTCCTCTTTCAAAGTGGCGCGCTGCTGCTGGTCGCGGACACGACCTCGAAGCCGCGGCTCGCGCCCAATGCCTGGCTGGAGCTGCACGCCGCCATCTCGGTCGTCGCCTATGGCGCATTCGCTTTGGCCTGCGTGGCGGGCGTGATGTATCTCGCCCAGGAGCGCCAACTGAAGACGCATCACATCCACTCGATCTTCTATCACCTCCCGCCGATCCGCGATCTGGCGGTCGCGAACGCGCGGCTGATCATCGTGGGCTTCGCGCTGCTCACCGTCGGGCTCGGCGCGGGCTTCAAGCTCGGCAGCGTCTTCACGCACTCGCCGCTCACGGCGTGGTCCGTGGTGGTCTGGCTGCTCTATGGCGTGCTCGCGACGCTGGGCGGGTTGCGGCGAATCAGTCCGCGCCGCGTGGCGTGGCTGTCGGTCGCGGCGTTTGGCGCCGTGCTGCTCACGCTCGGCGGGCTGCGCTTTGTCACGGAAACGGGAGCGCTCTGACCGATGGAAATCCTCTGCCTCGGCCTCAGTCATCACACCGCGCCGGTCGAGCTGCGCGAAAAATTTGCGATCCCCGATGGCGAGGTCGGCGCGGTCGCGCGGCAGCTCAGCAGCGCACCCGGCGTGAGCGAGGCCGTGGTCGTCTCGACGTGCAACCGCGTGGAGTTCTACGTGGCCGCGGAGCAGGCGGCGGCGGGCCTCGCGGGGCTGCGGGAGTTTGTGTCGGCGCGGCTCGCTCCGCCGGAAGGCGCCGCCTTTTTCCACCACGCCACCGGGCCGAGCGTGCGGCATCTTTTCCGCGTCGTCAGCGGGCTGGAGTCCATGATGCTCGGGGAGACGGAGATCCTCGGGCAGGTGAAAAAGGCCTACGCCTCCGCGACCGAAAGCGGCGCGACGGCGAAGCACCTCAACAAGCTTTTCCAGCGCGCCTTCAACGTGGCGAAAGACGTGCGGACGAATACGAACATCACCCGTGGCGCAGTCAGCGTGGGCTCGGCGGCAGTGGACTTGGCCGAGCGGATTTTTGGCAAACTCGCGCACTGCACAGTGATGATCCTCGGCGCGGGCGAGACTAGCGAGCTGACCGCAGGCGCGCTTCAGGCGCGCGGGGTGAAGTCCATCTTCGTGGCCAACCGCAGCTACGACCGCGCCGCCGCGCTCGCCCAGAAAATGAGCGGCACCGCGATCCACTTCGACGAGTGGCAGCGCAGCTTTCACGACGTGGACATCCTCATCGGCTCCACTGCCGCGCCGCACCACGTCCTCACCGCCGCGCAACTCGCGCCGATCATGCACACGCGGCCGGCCCGTCCGCTTTTCTGCATCGACCTCGCGGTGCCGCGCGACATCGATCCGGCGGTCAATGACCTCGATGGCGTCTACCTTTATGACATCGACTCGCTCCAATCCATCGCCGAGCACTCCATGAACGTCCGCCGGCAGGAACTCACCATCTGCGAGCAGATGATCGAGCGGCACGCCGTGGAGTTTGGGGCCTGGCTGGCCGTGGACCCGCTGCGAGCGCGCGACCAGTTTTCGCGGATCGCGCCGGAAGGAGGAAAACTATGACGCGCTTCATCCTCGGCACCCGCGGTTCGGCGCTCGCGCTCGCGCAGGCGGAGTTGACGCGTGCCGCTTTGCTCGCGGCGCTTCCGGGGCTGGAGGTGGAGCAAAAGGTTTTCGTCACCCGCGGCGACGTGAAGCTCGACCTCAGCCTCATCCGCGCCGCGGAGGCGGGCGGAAAAGGACTCTTCACCAAGGAACTGGAAGACGCCCTGCTCGGCGGCACCATCGACGTGGCCGTCCACAGCCTGAAGGACCTGCCCGGCCACAACCCTCCCGGCCTCGCCATCACTGCCGTCCTCGAACGCGCCCCCACCGCCGACGTGCTCATCGCCAAAGACGCGCGCACTTTCGAGGCCCTGCCGCACGGCGCGGTCATCGGCACGAGCAGCATCCGCCGCGCGCGGCAACTCCGCTGGCTGCGCCCCGACCTCGTCATCGAGGAATGGCGCGGCAACGTGCAAACCCGCCTGCGCAAACTCGGCGAAAGCGACCGCGTCGCTGGCATCATCCTCGCGCAAGCCGGCCTGGAGCGCCTCGGCTACGACCTCGCCGCCGGCGCGCTCGACTTCGCGCCGTGGAGCTTCCGCGCCGTGCCGCTCGGCGGGCACCTCCTGCCGGCCATCGGGCAGGGAGCCATCGCCCTGCAAAGCCGCGCCGACCGCGCCGAAGTCACCGCCCTTTTGCAAAAGCTCGACCACCCCGCCACGCACACCGCCATCCGCGCCGAACGCGAACTCCAGCGCCTGCTCGCCGGCGACTGCGGCCTGCCCGTCGGCGTCCGCACCACCCTCACCGGCGACCGCCTCCACCTCCGCGCCATCCTCTTCGGCCCCGAAACCGAACCGCCAAAAACCGCCGAAGCCGAAGGCCCCGCCACCACGCCGGAAGCCATCGCCGCGGAACTTTTTGCGCGGCTCTAGATTTCAGACGCTGCCCGGAAAAGCGGATGACACCCGAAAATTCAGTCAAAAAAATGTCGCCTGCTCCCTATTTCCCGGTTTGTCCCCATTCTCGTTCCGAAGCTCTGCTTCGGGAACGGTGACAGACTCGGGGGGCGTGCCCGGCTCTGCGGTGCCTTCCGATGCTGGAGCTTCGCGGACAAGTGCGCGCCCAAGCCGGAGCTTGGGTGCGCGGGCAGATCTACGCAGCCGGTGATAGGCGGCAGGAGACGCGCCGCTCCTTTGCCGTGGCGGTTTTCGTAACGCCGCAAGGCAGCTTCAGCGCGTCGCCGCCGCCGGCGGAATCTTTTCGCGCCGCGGTCTAAGAAATCGCGCGGGCCCTCCGTTTGAGCCATTGAAACATCATGCCTCCCACGGACCCGCCCGACCTCATCGCCCTGCTCGACCGTTATGAGCGACCGCTCATCCGCTATGCGTGCAGCATCGTCGGCGATTTGGATTCTGCGCGGGATGTGGTGCAGGAAACCTTCATCAAATTCGCGCAAGGCGGGATGAAGGAAATGACGAAGGACGAATGTGGAATGACGAACGGTGCGGAGCCGCGAACGCCGGCATCCGGCGGCCGACAGCCGAATCCCGAAGCCTGGCTTTTCACCGTTACCCGCCGCCGCGCGCTCGACCATCTCCGCAAACACCGCCGCCTCATTCCCATGGAACTCCCCGATGACCGCCCATGTGCCGCGCCCGGACCCGCGGCCCTTCTCGAGCAGCGCGAGTCCGCCGCGTCGATTTTCGATCTGCTCGACGCGCTGAGCCCGAATCAGCGCGAAGTCATCCGCCTCAAATTCCAAAACGACCTCAGCTACCGCGAGATCGCCGAGGTCACGCAACTCAGCGTGACCAATGTCGGCTTTCTCCTCCATGCCGGCCTGAAAAAACTCCGCGCTCTGCTCCGCGAGCAGCCGCTGGCGGATTTCGACCTCCCGCTCCGCTCCGCACTATGAATACCGACGATCCGAAATTCACCGCCCACATTCTCGGCGAACTCGACGAGCTGACCGCCGCCGAGCGCGCGGAGATCGAGGCGCTCATTCGCGCCGATGCCACGGCCGCCGCCGAGCGCGCGGAAACTCAGGCGCTCGCCGCGCTGCTGCGTCGCGAGTTGCAGGGCGAAGAAGCCCAGCCGCTCACCGCCGCGCAGCGGGCCACGGTGCTCGCGGCCACGGCTCCGGGTGCCACGGGTGAAAAGGCGAAGGTGATCACCTTTCCCAACCGCCTCACCTGGCTCTCGGCGATTGCGGCGTGCCTGATCGTGGGCGTTTCCATGGCGCTGATCTTCCGCGCGTTTGAGCCGGGGAAATCCGCTTCGGGCACGGCCAAGGTCGGAGAAACGAGTGGCGGTCCGACGATCACTCTGCCGCGTGAACCAGAGCCAGGAGCGAGTCTTGCGCTCGTGGTCCCGGACGTTGCCCTGGCAGCCACGGCGGATGGAAGTGCCCCGGAGGGTCTGACCGCCGAGAGTCAGGCGCTGATCGCGCAGCAAATGCACGCTTCGCCTCCGCCGATGTCGGCACCCAAAGTCGCCACGCCAGCGCAATCTCCGCGGCTCGCGAAGATGGCGAAAGCGCCCGCTCCGGCGCCAAGCACTTCCCAACCCATCGCCGACGAGACACATGTCCCCGCCGTCCAAGGTGCTCCGACCAAACTCGCCGGAAACGCTGCCGAACCTCAGATGCCGGCCTCGACCAAAACGGACTCGGCGGCTTCCGGCGCGGCTGCGCCGATTGGCGGAAACCAACTGTTCGCTTTGGAGATCCCGGCAGCCAAGACCGCAGCGGGAAGCTCTCCACTGGACAGTGCCCTGAGCCTTCGCGCGCATCCCTCACCTCCACCACGACCAGCCAGCATCATGGCAGCAGAAGCTCAGCGCGGAGCCGGACAGGGCTTCGCCATGGGTGGCCACGGTGGTGCTGGTAAAAGCGACAAGACCAAATCCGCGATGACCGGCGCGTCCGCCCATCTTCAAGGTGCCGGACTTCACGACGGCGAGAGCTACCGCCGCCACGAAAAAGACGCCGCCGAGAAGCCCGGCGCCGAACTTCGCCAGCGCGAGTCCGCCAACACCGAGGCCTTCGACGCGAGCACCGACAACGCCTTTCTCGCCGTGCGCGAGAATCCGCTCTCGACCTTCAGCATCGATGTGGACACCGCGAGTTACGCCATCGTCCGCCGCTTCCTCAATGAGCGGCAGCTCCCGCCTAAAGGCGCGGTACGGATCGAGGAGCTGCTCAACTACTTCACCTACGACTACCCGCAGCCGCAGGGCGACGCGCCGTTCTCCGCCACGATGGAAGTCGCCACCTGCCCGTGGACGCCCGCGCACCGACTCGTCCGCATCGGGCTCAAAGGCCGCGAGATCGCGAAAGACAAACGCCCGGCGAGCAACCTCGTCTTTCTCATCGACGTGTCCGGCTCCATGCAGCCCGCGAACCGGCTCCCGCTCTTGAAGCAGAGCCTCGGCCTGCTCATCGACCAACTCGGCGAGGAGGACCGCGTGGGGATCGTCGTCTATGCCGGCAGCAGCGGCTGCGTGCTCCAGCCCACGCACGACAAAGCGGAGATGCGCCTCGCGCTCGATCGCCTCGAAGCCGGCGGCTCAACCAACGGTGCGAGCGGCATCGAACTCGCCTACCAACTCGCGAAAAAGGGCTTCATCAAAGGCGGCACCAACCGCGTGATCCTCGCCACCGACGGCGATTGGAACGTAGGCGTGACCAACCAAAGCGAACTGACCGAGATGATCACCAAGCAGGCGAAGAGCGGCGTCTTTCTCACTGTGCTCGGCTTCGGCATGGGCAACCTCAAGGACGCCATGCTCGTGAAACTCGCCGGCAAAGGGAACGGCAACTCCGCCTACCTCGACACGCTGCTCGAGGCAAAAAAAGTGCTCGTCGAGCAGTTCAGCGGCACCATCGTGACCATCGCCAAGGATGTGAAAATCCAGGTCGAGTTCAACCCCGCGCAGGTCTCCGGCTACCGGCTCATCGGCTACGAAAAGCGGCTGCTCGCGAAGGAGGATTTCCGCGACGACCAAAAGGACGCCGGCGAGATCGGCGCCGGCCACACCGTCACCGCGCTCTACGAGGTCGTCCCCGCCGGCAAAGACCTGCCCGCGCCCGCGAAAGTGGATGCGCTCAAATACCAAACGCCCGCCGCCGACAAATCCGAAATCCGAAATCCGAAATCCGAAATCTCCCCCGAACTCCTGACGCTCAAGCTCCGCTACAAAGCCCCCGACGGCGACGCGAGCAAGCTCCTCGAATTCCCGCTCACCGACGCCGGCGCGACCTGGGAGAAATCCACGCGCGACTTCCGCTTTGCCGCCGCCGTGGCTGGCTACGGGATGCTCCTCCGCGACTCCCCCCACAAAGGTGCAGCGACGTGGAGTTCGGTGCATGAACTCGCCGTCGAAGGCCAGGGCGCGGACGCCACCGGCTACCGCGCGGAGTTCATCTCCCTCCTCGAAAAAGCCAAGTCGCTCCACCGGTGACGGCGGCGGCCGGATGGAGCACGCCCCTTGTCCGCAGGCGATGCGCCCGCTAGCCTCGCCGCCATGAACGTCCCGAACCTCCGCAGCCCGCACGACGCTATCCGCAGCCTGAAATACTTTGGCCGCATGCTCGATAAGATCCGCCTGCATCAAGCCGGCACCCTGCCTGCCGACTACCAGACCAATCTGGGCGGCGGCTTCGACGAGCGATGCGTGCATTTCCTCTGGATCGAATATCCAGCGCTGGTCGAGCGCGTGAAGCAGGGCGGCACGGACGACGAGATCTACGAGTGGTCCGTGGCGCAAGGCCGGCAGCCGCGCGAGGAGGAAGTCGAAATCTGGAACGAATTCATGCGCAAACGCGGCTGGAACGACGCAGCGACCGAGCGCCTCGAAATGCGCAAACGCGAGAGCCACATCCCGGACCGCGCCGACATCCAGACGCTCTTCGACTACATCGATTTCGACGAAGACCGCGATCCCGCGGCGCGGTAGCCCGGTCGCCTATTTCACCTTCACGTTCCGCCGTAGAAAGGTCGGAATGTCGAGGTCCTGGCCATCCACGATGGTCGGCTCGCTGCGCTCGAAACGCCCGCGCGCTACCGGATCGAGGAGCATCTGCTCCTGCTTCGCTTCCGTCCGCTTCGGCGGAGGCACCGGGGCGGCGGACGCCACGACCGGGAGGTGTTCCAGCTCATCGTCTGCCGGGGGGAAGTCCGCAGTCTCCTCCGTGGGCTCGGGAAAGTCGCGGGGCGCCGCAGGTTCCTCGATGGCGGACTCCGGTTCCGCCCGCCGCGTGGAGGCCGGGCGGATGGCGATCTCGCGCGCCGGTTGGAGCCGCACAACCGCCGGATCGGCCGGCAGGGCGCACAGAATGGTGACGCTCATTTTTTCCCCCATCTGAGGCTCCACCGCGACACCGAAGAGAATTCGCGTTTCCTCGCCCACATGCCGGTTCAACGCCTCCATGAGGATCTGCACCTCATTGATGGTCATGCCCGATCCACCCGCGACGTTGACGAGGACGTTCGGTGCGCCGTCGAGCAGGCGACCCTTGTCCATCATGGGATTTTTCAAAGCGCGGGCCAGCGCGTCGTTGGCCCGGTTCGCCCCGTCGGCTTCGCCAAATCCGAAATAGCAGCGCGGCGCCGCCTCGCTGGGAAAGCGCAGGATGGTGGCCAATTCGTCAAAACCCAGGTGCATCAAGCCGCGCCGCCGCGCCAGTCCCGCGAGGGCGCGCACCGCCTGGCTGATCGTCTGATCGGCGGCCGAAAACGCATCCTGAATTCCCGCGAGCGGGGCCACGGCGTCGCCCATCCCGTCGTTCTCAAAACACATCGTGAGGTCCGCGTCGCGCTGCACCGCCGCCAACGCCTCCTCGGCCTGCTCCGCGCGCCGCCGTCCCTCGAAAGTAAACGGCAGCGTGGCCACAACCACGACCTTCGCGCCCTGCTCGCGGGCGAGTTCCGCGACCAGTCGCGCACCGCCGGAGCCCGTCCCGCCGCCCAGGCCCACGCACAGGATCACCAACTCCGCATCCGCCAGCACCGCCCGAATTTCCCCGACCGCTTCCTTCGCGGCCAGAAAGCCGATTTCCGGATCACCGCCGGCTCCGAGACCACGCGTGAGGGAGCGGCCGAGCTGGATTTTCTCCGCGGCGACGGAACCCGCCAGAGCCTGCGCGTCCGTATTGATCGCCACGAGACTCGCCCCGCTCAATCCATCGAGCACGAGGCGGTCGAGCACGGTCGAACCAGCGCCACCGAGACCTACGATGGCGATGCGCAGATCCTGTCGCGCCGCGGTGGCACGGTTACGGTCGAGGGAAATCATAGTCTTCGGGCTTCAGCGCGGGTGGTTTCAGAAAATCCATGACCAGAGAAAAGACAACTTTCGCAGGACCCGGGAGAACAAACTTTTGGGTCGCTCCGGCTGGAGGGCAGCGGCGTATTTGATGAGTCCGATGGCCGTGGAATACCGGGGATTTTCAAATGCGGAGGTCGCCCCGGAAACAGCGTGGGCAAAGGTCAGCTGCGCGGGCATGGCGAAAATCTCCTCCGCCAGTTGCGCGATTCCTGGAATCTGGCTGCCTCCGCCCGTGAGCATGATGCCCGCGGCGAGATACGAAACGTTGCCCGCGGCATCGAGTCGGCGTTTCAGCAGCTCAAAAATTTCGCGGACTCGGCAATGCACGATGGTGTTGAGCATCTCGCGCTCGATCTCGCGGCCGGCGAATCCGGTTTCATCCTTGAGCACGATCATGTCCCCCGGAGCCGACGCCCCGACGATCGCGCTCCCCTCCCCGATCTTGAGTTTTTCCGCGCGCGCCATCGGGATGCGCAGCCCCAGCGAAATGTCATTCGTGATGTGATCGCCACCGATAGGCAGACAGCCGCTTTGCTTCAGGACCCCGTCCACATAGACGATGAAATCCGTCGTGCCGCCCCCGATGTCCACGACCAGCGCACCGAGACTTTTCTGGTTTTGATCCAGCACGACCTGTGCGGAGGCGACGGGGTTGAAGACGACTTCCAGCACTTCTGGCCCGACTTCCTTCACGCAACGGATGCTGTTTTGAATCCGGTACGTGACGCCATGAATGATGTGAAAGTCCGCCTCGAGTTTGCGCCCGAGCAAGCCCACCGGGTTCAGCACGCCGTCCTGCCCGTCCACATAGTAGTGCTGCAAAATGGAGTGCAGGAGCGAATTGCCGCTCGGGATGCTGACCTCGCGGGCACTCGCCTGAACGTCCTCGAAATCTTCCTCGCGGATTTCGTCGCGCTGCTCGGGAATGTTGATCGCACCACGGTTGTTGAAGCTTTCGATATGCGCGCCCGAAACGCCGAGATAGACCGCGCCGATCATCACGTCGCTCTTCTCCTCCGCATCCACGAGCGCCTCCCGGATGCACGTCCCGGCAGTCTCAAAATCCACGATTTCGCCTTTCCTAACTCCCCGCGAGGGAGCGGTGCCGACCCCGATGATCCGAATGGTGCCGTCGCTCCGCAGGTCCCCGACCACGCAGCAGATTTGCGACGTCCCGATTTCCAGACCGACGATGATGTGTTCGTTACTCATCCAGAGTGAAACGTTTTCTCAGTCGTTCCGCAGGCGCAGGCTGGCGCGCGGGAGATTTCGCCTGGGGCTTCGCACGGGGCGTCTCCGGCGCGCGTTCCGCTTTCACGACCGGCGTTTTCTGCGGAGGTGGGAGTGCGGCCTTTTCCGGCCGAGCAACCACTTCCGGTTTGGGCGACTTCGCTCCGGGCTTGGGAGTCGGCGCTTCCATGGCGCGCGCGGGAGGTGGCGACTCGGACGTCGGAACATCCGCTGCGACCTCGGACTCTGCCTCGTAAAACGTCACGGCCACATTCTGTTCGGGCACAAGATTGACCGTGCGGAGTTCCCGCTGCGATGCCTCGATGTGATCGAGGATATGATTAAGCCGACCAAATTGCTCCTCGATCCGCTGCATGCCGAAAGTGATCTTCCCACGCCGTTGATCGCTGACCACGAGGCGACACGGCTTGGCCAGATCGATGCCGCGGATGCGGAAACGAGTGGCGTCGGCATTGAGGCGCAAAAGTTCGAGCGCGGCGATGATCTCCCCCCGGCCCGCCCGCTGGCCGGGGACGAGGTCTCCGGTTTCCACCCCGGAGATCACCGGCAAGGGGTCGGAATCGGAGTCGTGCGAGCGCCCACGCAGAATGATACCCCGAGCATCGATCAGCAACGAACTCGCCGACCGCATCGGGTGGTCGCCCCGCTTTGCCAGGACCCAGGCGACGGGCTGCCGCTCGAAGACATTGATCGTCACAATGTTTGGAAAAGTCCGGAACACCTCCGCCCGATCAACCTGCGGAAGGCTTTCCAAGGCGGCTCGCGCCTTGCCCAGATCGACGGTCAGGATGTTTCGCCCTTCGGCGATTCCGGCGACCTCAAGGATATTTTTCCGCGTCAGGTTTCCATCCGTGGTGACGGACGGCGGCTCCACGAGGAGGTGCGGGTTTTCCCAAACGAAACAGCGCCACCCCTCCCGCCCTCCCTGCCACAACCCCCATCCCGCCACGACGAGGACCACCGATTTCCAAAGGCAACTCCACGCGGCAAAAATCCGCCGGCGGCGCTCTTCGTCGGTCCGGATTTTCACCCGGAGGATGTCCCGTTGGCCGCTGCTGGAAATGCGCTTGTTTTTCACTGGATCAGGTCAGTTTTAGATTGGTCGAGAAAGGGAGAGTTCGATGACGCGGGCGCACAGTGCCGCGTAGCTGATGCCGGCGGCGGCGGCGGCTTCGGGAAGCAGGCTCACGGGGGTCATGCCGGGGATTGTGTTGACCTCGAGGACGAACGGTTCGTCGTCGGCCGTGAGCAACACATCCACGCGCGAATAGACCTCCAGGGCGAGCGCGCGCTGCGCCGCGAGCGCGACGTCCTGCACGCGGCGCGTGACTGCGGGACTGAGCGGCGCAGGGCAAAAGTGCTCCGCCCCGGCGGCCTGCGGGTTGAGGAAATTGTACTTGTTCGCGAAGTCGTAAAACTCGCCGTCTTTCTTCGGACGAATCTCGACCACGGGCAGCGCCTGCTCGCCGATAATCCCGACCGTCAGCTCGCGTCCGCGGATGAACTGCTCGACCAGCAACTCGCGCCCGAACTGCCAGGCCTCGCGCATGGCGTCGGCGACTTTCCCCGCATCGCGCACGATGAATACGCCCACGCTCGATCCTTCGCGCGGCGCTTTCACCACATAGGGCAGCGGCAGCGTCGGCGGTGCGCCGTCGCGCAAAATTTCAAACGCCGCGGTCGGCACGCCGTGCTCCAGCAAGCGCTGCTTGGTGGCGATCTTGTCGATCGCGAGTTCGCTGCCCGCCACGCCTTCGCCGGTGTAGCGCACGCCGCGCGCCTCCAGGATGCGCTGCACCTGGCCGTCCTCGCCGAAGGTCCCGTGAATGACATTGAACGCGACCTCCGTGCCCGCCGGTAAAACGAAAGTCGGTCCGGCGACATCCACCTCGGTCACTTCCGCGCCGAGACCGCGCAGCGCTTGGGCCACGCCCGCGCCGCTGGCGAGCGAGACTTTCCGCTCGTTGCCCGGTCCGCCCATGAGGACGGCGATTTTCCTGCCCTGCAGATCAATCATGAATGCCTTTCTCCTCACCGACGATTTGCACTTCGGTTTCGAGTGCGATCCCGCGTTCGCGCAACGCGGTTTCCTTCACCTTGTCGATCAACGCGAGCACGTCCGCAGCGGTCGCGCCGCCGGCGTTGACCAGAAAATTGCCATGCACCTCGGAAACCATCGCGCCGCCGATGCGCGTGCCTTTAAGGCCGAGTTCATCGACCAGTCGGCCAGCCGGGCACTGCTCGGGATTTTTGAAAAAGCAACCCGCGCTCGACTCGCGCGGCTGCGTGGTGCGGCGTTTCTGGGTGGAGGCTTCGAGCAGTTTCTCGATCTCCTCCGGCGTGCTCGGGTGGCCGCAGAACGTCGCTGACACCGCGTAGTTCTTGGCGAGCGTCCCGCAGTGCCGGTAGCGCACGTCCATCTCCGGCGGCGTCTTCATGTGAAATTTGCCGTCCCGATCCACGAACCGCACGCTCACCACCTGCCGGAAAGTCTCGCCGCCCATCGCGCCGGCGTTCATCCGCAGCGCGCCGCCGACATCGCCGGGGATGCCCTCGAACCATTCGAAGCCGCCGATCTCCGCGTCGCGTGCGGCGTAGGCCAGCTCCTTCTGCTTCACCCCAACGCCCGCGTGAATCTGCCCTTCGCGCACCTCGACCTGCTTAAACTCCCCGCGCGCGAGATGCACGACCACGCCGCGGATGCCACCGTCGCGCACGAGCAGATTCGAGCCGCGACCCATGACGAAAAGCGGGATTTCGTTGAGCGTGCAAAAGCGCACCAACCGCGCGAACGACTCCTCGGTTTCGGGCTCCGCCCAAAACTGCGCCGGCCCGCCGATGCGCATCGTGGTGTGCTTCGAGAGCGGCTCGTAGAGCTTGATCAGGCCCGCGCCCATCACCGTCTGGAGTTCGTCGAGCTGCTTCACATCGGCGGCGAGCAGCGACGCGACTTCGTGGATATTGCCCGCACCGAGGCTGAGCACGCAGTCGCCGGGTTCGAGCAGGCGTCCGATCTCGATCGCGAGTTTTTTCCGATCCGGCTGAAAGCTCGCGCCCTCGTGACCCTCGCGGATCATTTCATCCACAATCGTCTGCCCGCTCACGCCGGGGATCGGTTCTTCGCTCGCGGCGTACACGTCGGCGATCACCGCGACATCGGCGTGATGAAACGCGCGCCCAAACTCCGCCTTCAGCTTCTGGGTGCGTGAAAAGCGATGCGGCTGAAACATGCAGAGCACACGCTTGCGGCCCGTGTTCTTCGCCGTCGCCAGCGTCACTTTCACTTCGCTCGGGTGGTGGCCGTAGTCGTCCACGATCATGTAGCGGTCGCTGCGATACTTGATTTCAAAACGCCGCCGCGCGCCGCGGAAGGACTCCAGCGCCTCGGCGATCCGGGCGAAGGGCACGCCGAGTTCCGTAGCCAGCGCGATGACGCCGACGGCGTTGCTCACGTTGTGCCGGCCGGGGACGTTGAGCGTGATCGCACCGAGCGGTTCGCCGCCGCGCAGCACGCGGAAGTGCGATTGGAAGTCTTTCGCATGCACGTCATCGAAGCGGTAGAAAGCGGCGCGCGACTCGCCATACGAGATCGCTCCCGGATGTCCGCCGCACACGCGCGGCGCATGGCTGTCGTCCGCGGAGTAGATGACCTTCCCGCGCGTCTGACTCAGCAGTTGATTGAAGACCACCTCGATCGCCGCGAGGTCGGCGTAATAGTCGAGGTGCTCTTCCTCGATGTTCAGCACGATGGCGTGCTCGGGATGGTAAAACGCCAGCGTGCCGTCGCTTTCATCACCCTCAGCCACAAAAAACTCACCCTGCGCATCCCAGTTCGCATTCGTCCCCAGGATCGGAATCTCCGCGCCGACGTAATGCGACGGATGCAGCCCGCCGACTTTCAGCACATGGGCCGTCATGGATGAGGTCGTCGTCTTGCCGTGCATGCCGCAGATCACGATGCCCTTCTTGCAATTCATGATCGCGGCCAAAGCATCCGCACGCCGCACCATGCTGCGGCCGGTGCGCAGCGCCTCGTCGTATTCCGCGTTGCCGGCGCGGATGGCGGAAGAAAAGATGATGAGGTCCGCGTCGGCGACATTGGCCGCGGCCTGGCCGGAGAAAAAGCGCAGCCCGAGTTTTTCCAGGCGATCAATTTCGACGGTCCGCGCTTTGTCCGAGCCGCTGACGGTGTGGCCGAGCGCGATGAGCAGTCCGGCGATGCCGCTCATGCCGGAGCCGGCGACGCCGATCAGGTGAATCTTCAATTCACCGCCAACGAGGATGTCTGCGAGGATCTGGCCTGTGTCCATTAAGAGCAATATTTGAGGATGGTGTCGGCGACCCGCTCGGCGGCGGCGTGCGGCGCGAGCTGCGCGCTGCGCGTGGAGGTTTCAGCCAGCCGGGCGGGATCGTCCAAAAACCACAACAGCTTTTTCGCGAGATTTTCGCCGGTGGTTTCGCGCTCTTGTAATAGCGTCGCCGCCCCCGCGCGTTCAAAGATTTTCGCGTTGAAAGTTTGATGATCTTCCGCAGCGAACGGATACGGGATGAGGATGCCGGGCAGGGCGAAATGCGACAACTCCGTGAGGCTCGCCGCGCCGCTCCGCGAAATCACAAAATCCGCGGCGCTGTAGGCCTCCCGCATCTGGTGGCAGAACGCCGCGGTGAAAGCGGGAATTCCCGCCCCGGCGTAGCTCTCCCGCATGAGTTGCTCGTCCTGCTTTCCGGTGAGGTGAATGACCTGGAGCGGCTTCGCGGCGAGCTGCGGCAGCGCGTCGATGAGCGCCCGATTGATGCCCTGCGCGCCCTGGCTGCCGCCCATGACGAGCAGCGTCGGACGCCCCGGAGTCAGCCCAAACGCCGCGAGCGCCCGCGGCTTGTCGATCCGCTCCGCCAGCGCCGTGCGGATCGGTGTTCCGGTGACGTCGCATTTCCCTGCGGGAAAAGTGCGCGCACATTCCTCGAACCCAATCAGCACCCGCGTGACGAGCCGCGCGTTCAGGCGGTTCGACTTTCCGGAGATGGCATTCGACTCGTGGACAAACGTCGGAATCTTTCTGGCTCGTCCGGCCAGAATCGGTCCCGTGGAGGTGAAGCCACCCATGCCCAGCACCGCGTGCGGCGAGAAGTCGCGATAGAGTGCCTTCACTTGGTTCAGCCCGGCGCGGAACTTCAGCGCAAACCGCAGCAGTGCGAGCGGCGACTTGCTGTGCAAACCCACGCCAGGCACGCGCTCGATGCGAAACTCCCCGCGACCCTGCGTGGCCAGCGCGTCGATCTCCTTTTCCGAAATGATGAGCATCACGCGATGCCCGCGCGCGAGCAGTACCTCGCCGACGGCCAACCCCGGGAACAAGTGCCCGCCGGTCCCGCCGGCCGCGATGACAAAATTCATGGGCTACATCCGCACGATCTTCCTGCCTTTTTTCACGCTCACAGGCAGGACCACCAGCTCGGGCTTCGCTTCCGTTTCGCCCTGCCCCCGCCGGTAGATACTGAGCAAAATTCCCACACCGATCAGACAGACGACGAGGTTCGTTCCGCCGAAACTGACGAAAGGCATCGGCATGCCTTTATTGGGCAAGACCGTGGTGGTCACGCCGATGTTCACCGCCGCCTGCAAGCCGATCAACAACGTGACGCCACAGCCGAGCAACATTCCAAAACGCTCGCGGGCGTGCGCCGCAATGTGGAAACCCGCCAGGACAAAAACCATGAACGCAATCACGACCCCGAGCGTGAAAGCCAATCCGAGTTCCTCGCCCACGATGGGGAAAATGAAATCCGTGTGCGCTGCGGGCAGGTAGAACATTTTCTGCCGACCAAGACCCAAGCCGCGACCGTCCTCACCGCCGGACCCCAGCGCGATCAGGGCCTGAATTCCCTGATAGGCATCGTCGGGATACTTAACAGGGTCGAGAAATGCGAGGAACCGCCCGGCACGCTCCGGGACGAGCGCGATGGCCGCACCGAGGGAGCCGACGCCCGCCACCACCATCGCCCCGATGTAACCAAGGCGCGTCCCGGCGACGAACATCACGATCAAAGTGGTCGTACCGATCAATGCGGTAGTTCCAAGATCGACCTCCGGCGCGATGAGAACCATCAGACCCCCGCCGCACGCGAAAGGCGCGAGAAAGCCCCGCACGAACCGACGGGACGGAACTTCATCGCGGGCCAGACACCACGCCAGCGCGACCACGCCGGCGAGCTTCGCAAACTCTGAGGGTTGAAACCTGTGCCCGATGTTGATCCACCGTTTCGCTCCAAAATGTTCCTGACCTATGGGAGGAATGAAGCAGAGGACGAGCAGGACGATCGCGATGCCATACCACAGCTTCCACGTCTTCCCCAGGAGTCGGTAGTCGAACCACGCAGCCAGCGCGCAGAGCAGCCCCCCCACGCCCAGTCCCTTGATCTGCCGATTAAACAGGAACATCGGGTCGCCCTTGCTCTCCGGCGCGTAGGCAGACGTGCTCGTCATCATGACGAGTCCCAGGACAATCAGTCCGAAGACGGTAACGATGATGAGATAGGCGCTGGTGCGATGGGCGTTCAAGGACGGTCGTTCACTCCTTCTTTTTCGGAATCGTCAGAGGCTGGCCTTCCCGCAGTTTTGTGGGATCGGAAATCTTGTTCAGCTTGAGCAGCTCGGCGGGGGTCAGTCCGTGGCGTTTTGCGATCGCCGTGGCTGTTTCATTCTTCTTCACGATGTGTAAGCCCGGGGTGGTCTTTGTGGGAGCCGCGTCCACACGCTTCGCCGGGGTGGCATCCACCTTGCGGGCCTCCGCGGCTGCGGGCTTCGCCGTCGCTTTCGGAATCGTCAGCACGTCGCCGGGATGCAAAACGGCCCCGTCCTTGAGGTTGTTCGCCGCGAGGAGTTCCTCCGTCTTTACCGAATTGGCGAAAGCGATCTTCGTCGGGTTATCCCCAGGTTTCACGAGATGCTGCTTGGTCCCGGGTTTCGGATTGACCGCCGGAGCCGGTGGCACCACCTGCGCGGTCTCAACGCGCGTCGGCTTGACGGCTGCCGGCGCGGCTGCCTCCAGCCCCTTCCCATTCGCCTTGAGTACTGGCTTGTCCACGTTTTGCCCGGTTTGCGCAGCCTTCGGTTCACGCCCCAAGCGCGAGGCCTTGATGCTGTTAAAAGCAAAGATACCGCCGATGGCGACAAGATGGAGGATGAGCACGACCACGAACGCGCTCGAAAGCTTCGTCGTCGGTTCTTCGTTGTCGTAACTGTCCATGGCCGCTGCCGTCGAGGCCTTCAGCTTGCTCGCGGTCCGTTTCTTGAGGTCGGCGAAAAGCGTGGAGAGGAATTTGGGTGATTTCATTTAGGTTGGAGTGCGTTGACCAACTCGCGGAATTGATTTCCGCGGTCGGCGTAGTTTTTGAACATGTCGAAAGATGAGGTGCCGGGGCTGAGCAGGACAACGTCGCCAGGCTGCGCAATCTCGTGTGCGAGCGCGACTGCCCGTTCGAGCGACCGGCCGGCGTTGACCACCCGCACCCGGTCTTTCCAGATCGTTTCAATGCGGTCGGCCATTTCGCCGAGCACCACCGCGGCGCGGCAGCGCTGCGCGACGAGCCCGGTCAGCGGGTCGTATTCAAATCCCTTGTCCTTGCCCCCGGCAATCAAAACCACCGGCCGGGTCTCGGAATGTAATGCTTTTTCGACCGAATCCGGATTCGTTCCCTTCGAGTCGTTCACGTATTCCACTCCGTCGAGCGTGCGAATGATTTCGCAGCGGTGCGGCAGCGCTTGGTATTCGCGCAGCGGAGGCACCATCTGCGCAAAGCTGAGGCCACGGACGAATCCGACGCCGAGCGCAGCCATCAGATTCTCCGCATTGTGCGAGCCGCGAAGTTGCACCTCAGCCATCGCCAGCACGCGTTCTCCGCGGAAAAAAATTGCCCCCTCACGCAACGCGAAATCCGCTCCGGGCACATACGCGCTGAAAGTGATCTTCCGCGCCTTCAATTCCGGCAATTCATCCCGAAAATTAATGACCGCCCAATCCTCCTCGGTCTGGTTCTCGAAGATGCGGACTTTCGCTTGGAAATATTCGTCCATCGACGGATAGCGATCGAGATGATCCGGCGCAAACCCCAGCCAGACCGCGATCCCGCAGCGAAAGCGGGTGATCGTTTCGAGCTGAAACGAACTGACCTCCAGCGTGACCATGTCAAGGTGCGCGCTCTCCCCGACCTTGGAGGAAAACGCCGGGCCGATATTTCCACAAGCCACTGTTCTCACGCCGCAAGCCTTGAGCATGCGCTCGACAAGCTGCGTGGTCGTCGTCTTCCCGTTCGTTCCGGTGATGCCCACGATCGGGCATTCGCACCTTGCAAAAGCCAACTCGAGCTCGCCCACCATCGCGATCCCGCGCCCGATGAAATTCTGGACCAGCGGCACGGCGGGATCGATGCCGGGACTGAGAATCGCGCAGTCATAATGACCGTGCTTGCTTTCATGGTCCGCCGCGAGGCCCGCGATGACCCGAATGCCATGCGCCCTGAGGGTCTCGATCTTCTGGCGAAGCTTGTTCTCTTCTCCCGTGTCCAGAACGGTGACCACGGCCCCCTCCTGGCGCAGCAGCAGGGCGGCGGACTCGCCGCTTTCACCGGCACCCAGCACCGCCACCGCTTTGTTTTTGTATGTCACGTTCACCGGAGTTTGAGGGTGGCCAGACCGAGTAGGGAAAACATGATCGAGAGGATCCAAAAGCGGACGATGACCGTATTTTCCTTCCACCCCATCAATTCGAAATGGTGATGCACCGGAGACATCAGAAAGATACGCCGGCCCTCGCCATACATGCGCTTGGTGACCTTAAACCACGAGCGCTGGATCAGCACGGACACAGCCTCAATGACAAAGACCCCACCCACGACCACGAGGAGCATCTCCTGCTTCGTGCAGATGGCGACCACGCCGAGCATCCCGCCGATAGCCAGCGATCCGGTATCACCCATGAAGACTTTCGCCGGATGGCAATTGAACCAAAGGAAACCAAACGACGCGCCGACCATCGCCATGCAGATCACGGCCAGTTCGCCGGCGAATGGGTAAAAAGGAATGTCCAGATAGGCCGCGATATTGAAATTGCCCGCGGCGTAAGCCAGGACACCGTAGGTAAAGGACGCCGTGCAAGTGCAGCCGGCCGCGAGTCCGTCGAGGCCATCGGTCAGGTTAACGGCGTTCGAAGAACCCATGATGACAATCGCAAAAAAGAAGAACGTCAACGCGCCGAGGTTCATGATGACCGGGTCCTTGGAGAACGGCACAAAAAGCTCCCTCGCCTGGACCTCGATCGCAGGATTCGTGAGAAAGTAAGCGGTAACAATGGCCGCAAGGATTCCCTGGGCGACCAGCTTCGTGCGTTCGCTGACGCCGGCGGAATTCTTCTTTGCGACTTTCAGGTAATCGTCCCAAAAACCCAGCGCGCCGCAGTAGATCAAGGTGAATAACACCAGCCACACTGCCGTGTTATCCGGCCGTGCCCAGAGGAGGGAGGAGAAGATCACCGTGCCGAGGATGAGCACGCCGCCCATTGTCGGCGTTCCCGCCTTCTGCCCGTGTAATTCAAACAGCTTGTTAACTTCCTCCTTCGTGCGAATCGGCTGGCCGAGCTTCAGCGAAATGAGGCGGCGGATGACCCAATTGCCGCATAACAGCGAGAGGAGAAATGCCGTGACCGCCGCTGCAATCGCCCGGAAAGTAATGTACTGAAAAACGTTGAGCGCGCGCAGAAACTCCCATTCCGGAAAGCGCAGGACCAGCTCATGCAGGAAATACATCATGGCCGTTCCAAACCCTCCACGATGAGTTCCATTCGTGCCGAACGAGACCCCTTGATCAGCACAAGATCCCCAGGCTTCGCCAGTTCGCGCAGAGTCGCAGTTGCTTCCTCCGCAGACGCCGCGCGCACTACCTTTTCGACGCCACCGCGCCACGCCTCGTCGGCGATCCACTCCGCCTCGGTGCCGACACTGACGAGGCAGTCGATATGTTCGCTCGCCGCAACCTGACCCACGTGGCGATGTCCCCGCTCCGCCTCAACGCCGAGTTCACCCATCCGACCGAGCACCGCGAACCGCCGACCAGCCGCAGGCATCGACGCCAGTGTGCGCAGGGCCGCACCGACCGAATCCGGGTTGGCGTTATAGGTGTCGTCAATGATCTGAATCCCCCGGATGACTTTCTGTTCGAGCCGGCCTTTGGAAAGACGCAGTTCGGCCAGCCCAGCCGCACATTCTTCCAACGAAAGTCCAAAGACCCGACCCGCCGCAACCGCAAGCATCGCATTGCGCACCATGTGCTCACCGGGAACGGCGAGTTCGGCCGGCACGCTGCGCCCCTCGGCGTGCAAGAGAAACTTCGTGCCGGAAAAATGCGCGCGCAGGTCACTCGCAAAGACCTCACCCTTGCCAATGCCCGCCAGCACCACGTCCGCCTTGGTCCGCGCCGCGATGGACGCGGAGTACTCGTCGTGCGCGCTGAGGATCAGCGTGCCGCTCGGCTGCAGGGACTCGGCGAGCATTCCTTTCTCCAAGGCAATCGCTTCGCGACTACCCATGAACTCGATGTGCGCGGTGCCGACGTTCGTAATCATCGCCACATCCGGCGCGATCATCGCCGCCAGGGGCGCGATTTCGCCGGGATGATTCATTCCTGTCTCGAACACCCCGACCTGATCATCCGCATGCGCGCGCAACAGCGTGAGCGGGACCCCAATGTGGTTGTTCAAGTTTCCCTCCGTGCCGGTCACCCGGAAATTTTTGCGAAGCACAGACATCGTCAGATCTTTGGTGCTCGTCTTGCCGTTACTGCCCGTGATCCCGACCGACTGGAGCGCCAGCGTCCGCCGGTAACAGGCCGCGAGCAACTGCAGGCCGCGCAGGGTGTCGGGCACCAGAACCACGGCAAAGCCCGGCGGGAGATCGTCCGGCAGCTTCTCGACCATGGCACCCGCGGCACCACGCTTTGCCGCTTCACCAACAAAGGTATGGGCGTCGAATTTTTCCCCGCGCAGCGCCACAAAGAAGTCACCCGCTTTCAAGGCCCGCGTATCCGTACAGACGACGGAGACTTTGTCCGCCGCAGTTCCGGCCACAAGCCGACCTTCACTCCAGTCGGCTATGGTCTGGAAATCGGTCGCGTTCATTTTAATCGAGAGGCTCCACGCGTTTGGCTTCGAGGGCCTGACGAGCCACAGCGACGTCGTCGAAGGGTTCCGTGTGATCGGCAAATTCCTGATAGGTCTCGTGACCTTTTCCCGCGATTAAAACGATGTCGCGTGGAGCCGCCATCGCGATGGCTTTAAAGATGGCTTCCTTGCGATCAGCAATGACCTCGTAGTTGCCGCGAGTCATGCCAGGTTTTATATCGTCAATAATAGCCAGCGGATCTTCCTGCCGGGGATTGTCGGAAGTGACGATGGAAAAGTCGGCGTGCAGGTCCACCACCGCACCCATCCTCGGGCGCTTCGTTTTATCCCGGCTCCCGCCGCAACCAAAGACCACGATGAGACGCGCGGGATTCAGTTCGCGACACGTCTTAATGACATTGAGCAAGGCATCGTCCGTGTGGGCGTAGTCAACGAACACACGGAAATTGCGCTGTGCCGGCACGGCCTCCAGACGACCGGGCACGGCGGGCGCAGTGGCCAGCGCCAGCACCGCACTCCGCACCTCCACGCCAAGCGCATGCGCACCGGCGATCGCGGCCAGCGAGTTATAGACATTAAACTGCCCGATCTGTGGCAACCGCACGAGGTAGCTCTTCCCGCCAGCATCCAGTTGGTAGCTTGTTCCGTTAAAGTCGATTCGCACGTTACTCGCGCGAAAATCCGCCCGCGCGCCGACCCCGTAAGTAACAACAGGAACATCCTTCCCAATGCGTCCCGCGAGTTGCGCCCCATGTCGGTCGTCGATGTTAATTACCGCTTTACCCTTTTTGTTCGGTTGTCCCACGAGTCCCGTAAAGAGGCTCGCTTTCGCCTCGAAATACTGCTCCAGGGTCTTGTGATAGTCGAGATGGTCCTGTGTCAGGTTTGTAAAAATCGCCACGTCGAACTCCACCCCGCGAACACGCGCCTGCATCAAGGCGTGGGAGGAAACTTCCATGGCCACGGCCTTGCAGCCAGCGGAGCGCATCTGCCAGAGAAGCTCCTGCAATTCGAGCGACTCCGGTGTGGTGCGGGCCGCTGGCAGAATCCGATCCCCGACCTCGTAGCGAACCGTGCCGATGAGGCCGCAGCGATGCATCGTCACCTCGCACACGTGCTTCAGAAGAAATGTCGTTGTCGTCTTGCCATTGGTGCCAGTGACACCTGCGACCTTCAAAGCGCGGGCTGGATGCTGGTAAAATGTGGCAGCCAGATCCGCGAGGGCGAACCGCGCATCCGCGACGGTGACATTGGTTGCCCGCGTCCGAAACTCCGCGGTCTCGCTCACCACGGCCTCCGCCCCGGCCGCGATGGCCTGCTCCACGAACTGCGAACCATCCACCTTCGCTCCGGAGAGGGCGACGAATATCGTGCCCGACTTCACCCTCCGCGAGTCATAGGCGAGCCCCGCGATCTCGCGGTCTACAGGCCCCTCGACCTTGAGTGTGGCAATTTTGGCAAGAAGCGCTTCAAGTTTCATGGTCTGCGAAAATCCCTCCCGACTTTTTCCACTTTGGCAACGATCATGGGCGATTTGATCGACTCAGTCGGAGCCAATCCCAGACTGTGCGCCGCCCTTTCGGAGATGCGCGAGAACACCGGTGCCGCGACCAATCCACCGACAGCTTTGTGACGCGTCTCCCGCGGTTCATCAACCAGAACTAACAGCGCGAACGCCGGAGCCTCGGCCGGCATAAATCCGACAAACGAACACACGCTTTTGTCGTTCACGTACCGTCCATTTTCCAGCTTTTGTGCTGTCCCGGTCTTGCCGGCCACGACAAAGCCAGGCACTTGGGCAGCCTTGGCCGTTCCCTTCGGACTGGTTACTTCGATCAGCGCTTCGGTGACCAGTCGCGCAACTTGGGCGGACACTACCTGTCGCACCAAGAGCGGTGGGAATGACTCCTTCACATTTCCCGACTCATCGGTTACGTCCTGAACAATCTGCGGGGTCATTAACTTCCCACCATTGGCAATCGCACTGATCGCAGTCACGATTTGCATCGGCGTGGCTGCGACTTCGTGACCCATCGGCATCCGCGTGATGGAAATCGGTGTCCAATCGCTGATCGGATGAATCTCACCTTTGATCTCACCCGGAAGGGCAACCCCGGTTCGTTGACCGAATCCAAAGCCGTAAATGTAATCGGAGAACTTCTGTTCCCCCAATTTGGAAGCAAGTTTCGCCACGCCAATATTGCTGGAGTGAACCAAAACGTTTTTGACTGTGAGAGAGGCATAGGCATGGTGATCATGAAGTTTGCACCAAGACCAATAGCCATTTTCACATGGAACCGGAGTCGTCAGCGATACGATTCGCTCGTTGAGGGCGGCCGCCATCGTGACAATCTTAAACGTTGAGCCCGGTTCGACCTGAGCTGCTATGGCAAGGTTAAGACGGACGGATTCCTCAACGCCTTTTTGTTTGTTAGGATTGAAATTGGGACGGTTGGCCATGGCGAGAATGCCACCCGTCTTCGGATCCATCATGATGACGGTTGCGCTCTTGGGGCGGTATCTTGCGACCACCGAATTAAGTTCCTCCTCCACGATCGTCTGGAGTCTCATGTTGATCGTCAGGCGCACATTGCCCCCATTGCTGGCGGCGCGTTCCTCACCCCGGTAACTAACGATCTCCACCCCAGTGCGCGTGCGTTCAATATCACGAAAGCCGTTGGTTCCCTGAAGATACCGGTTGAACGATCGTTCGATACCGTCCATCCCAAAATTCGCGCTGTTCACGTAGCCCAAAACGTGGCACAGGAGCTCTCCATTCGGCCAGATGCGCCGTGCCGATTGTTCGAATGCCACCCCGCGAATTTGGTTCCAGTCACGGCGGTCACAATTTAGTGCAGTCAGCTTCGCTAAAATCCCGGAGGCTACCGTCTCATTCACATTTTTCTGGACCACCACATACCGCGAACGGGTCATTTTCTTGAGCTTCGGGTCATAACTCTCTTTGACAAACTTCGCGTGCAGTTCGGCCTTATCCAGATTGAGCGCGTCCGCCAGCAAGCCAGCCAGCAGTTCCGGCTCTTTCACGTTCGAGGCATCGACAATCACGTCCTTGACCGGCTCATTACTCGCCAGCACTTGGTCCGTCGAGTCGAGTATTGACCCACGTGAACTCGTCAGAATCTTGCGTGTCTCATGCTTGCGACGGCCGAGCTCCAGATAATGCTCGTGCTGTGAAACCTGCACGTACAAGAGCCTGGCGGACAACCCGGTGAAGCAGACCGCCAAAGTGATGCCGGTCACGAGTATGCGCTTTCGAGTTGCGCGGTTCATTTGCGTTTCACTTCATTCACCACCGTCCGCAGGTCTCCCCTTCCCGGCTGCTGCGGAAGGGCCATCTTCACGACCGTTGCGAGGTGCTGCTGGTCGAGAACGCCGATGCGTTCGAGATTGAATTTCTTAAACTTACCCTTCTTCAAGTCCGTCTCGAGCTGCGCGGCGGAGCTGAGAATTTCGATGCTGGTTCTGAATCCCTCATTGCGGTTGCGCAGTTTAACTAAGTCAACCTCGCGCTCTTTGATCTTCTCTCCGGTGGCGTTCACATCATGCAGACACCAGAGGTAACCGAGGCCAGCCCCGCAGACCGTGATGCAAATCATCCCGATGATCAGAAACCTCACGACCGGTATTGTATTGGCGTAGCGCCGGCGGTTATCCGCCATGGGACATCCTTTCAACCACGCGGAGCTTGGCGCTGCGCGACCGTGGGTTGGCCCGCTGCTCGGCTTCGCTGGCCGTGATCGGCTTCCGCGTCACGGCGTGAAATGCAAAATCGGGATTGGGCCGCGGCGCGGGCCACTCTGGGCGATCGAGAAACTCGACGGTCCGCGCCTTGAAAAACTGCTTCACGATGCGGTCTTCGAGGCTGTGGAAAGTGATCACGGCGAGTCGTGCCCCAGGTGCAAGCAAGGCGGATATTTCCGCAAGCCCCGCGGCCAATACGTCCAGTTCGCGGTTGACCGCGATGCGCAGCGCTTGGAAAACGCGCGTCGCCGGGTGGGTGGGTCCGCGCCGGGGCACCACCGTTTCCACGGCCTCCGCGAGCTGACGCGTGGTGGTGAACGGACTGACCATGCGGTCGCGCACGAGGCGAGCGGCGATTTTTCGCGCCGCGGGTTCCTCGCCGAAATTGCGGAAAATGCGTTCCATCTGCTCGCCCGACATCGTGTTCACGAGGTCGGCGGCGCAGATCGGCCCGTCGGGATCCAGACGCATGTCCAGCGGTCCCTCGCGCATGAAGCTGAAGCCGCGCTCCGGCGTGTCGAGTTGGTGCGAGGAAACCCCGAGGTCGAGCAGCGCGCCGTCGATCTGCCCAACCCCCAGCCCGCCGAGCAGCACGCGGATGTCCGCGAAATTACCCCGCACCGCACGAAAATTTTCCCCTCCGGAACCCAGCCGGGCCTCGGCAAAGGCGAGCGCCGCGGGATCCTGGTCGAGCCCGATGACGCGCGCGCCTGCCGCCAGCAACGCCGCCGTATGGCCGCCACCGCCGAGCGTGCCATCAACGATGATCCGCCCCGGTGCTGGCGCCAACGCTTTCACGACCTCTGCCAGCATCACTGCTTCGTGGTATTCGTGCCCGCGCGGTTTTGAGAATTTTGTCATGGTATCCCCCGCGCGTTGGTTGAAGGTCTCCGCAACCGCGATCATATGCCGTGCCTCCGCAAACCCTTCGTCCGCTGGATCTCGTTTTCGGGATTCGTTGCGGCAAAGTCCGCGACGTTCCAAATGTTGAACGAATCGACTGAGCCAGAGAGCATGACTTCGCCCGCGATGCCGAGCCGCTGGCAAAACTCATCGGGAATGGAAATGCGCCCCCCCTTGTCGAGCGTGACCTGCCGGAGATTGCGGCCAAACGTGTGGAGGAACTCCGCACGATCCTCAGGGGCCATGGCATCCGCCCCTTTTTTGATCCGCATAACCTCACACCGGGGCATCACCGCGATGCAGTTTTCGAGGGTCCTGCGGATCATGAACAACTCCACCTCCTCCCCAAACCGCCACGCCGACGGAATGGTGATCCGGTTTTTCCCCTCGATCTTATGGCGGAACTCCCCGCTGAAGACGGGACCTTGGGAGTCCTCTAAGGAGTTCTGGATGGAGTTCGACATGAAAAGATTTGGCCCGAGCTGAAAACCCGATTCACCCCGAACAGGCCCAATCAGTCCCAAATTCCCCCGAGCGAGTCAAAACTTTTTTTGAAAATCTTTTGCACCCTGTTTGGCCGACACGCGCCTAGCCTAGGAACGGGGTCAGGAGCACCTCGATCGAATGCGAGCCTGTTGAAATACGCTGCTTCTCCTACTCTTTGTCTTGCTCCTGCTCTTGCTCCCGGCGCTTTCACCTCTGCCGTAGAGCAAGAGCATGAGCAGGAGAAAGAGGTCAGGACGGCGCGCCGCAGGTATTTCGACAGGCTCTTAGCCCGATCTTCGCTACTCACGAGGCGCCGCATTGGCTGTTCTCTGAAAACCAAGGCGTCGAGCCGCGCTTTGGGGGCTGGGTCTGCCTCACAGGGGCGCGGATATTTTACATCGCCGTGATTTTTGGAGGCTTGCTCGACTTGGGTAATTACGGAGATACATCTGCCAGAGCTTTGCGGGGTCGGGGTCGGTGAGGTTACTGCGCAAAAGGTAGCGGCCTTCGCGGCGGCGGGCGGTGCGCAGGCGCTCTTGGTCGAGGGTGAAGGTAAAGTCCACGCGCCCGCGCTGCCTTTGGGCTCGCACTCAAAGTAAGTGCTCGTCAGGTCATAAAGGAACACGTCGAAACTCGCGCCGAAGAGATCTTTCCAGCGCGCTTGCAGATGGCTGAAGAGCGCGGCCTTGTGCGCGAGGAGCTTGTCGAGCACGCGGTAAAGGTTGTCTTTGGCGGCGAGGGGGAAGTCTTCTTCGAGTAAGTCAGCCATCGCCGATTGCTCGAACCAGAGCCGGTGCAGCCGCAATTCGCTGCCTGGGTCGATCAGCCGGTAAGCGCACAAAGTAACCAGCGTATGATATCATGAGGTGCCCTCGCGACTATCGGGCAGGAGCGACCTCCAGAACTCATCGAGCTGGAGCTGCGCCCACAACTCCGTGAACAACCAGCAGGCACCCCACTGCCGAGGACGCTCCAGGCGCATGGCCTCGAGGCGTATCTGCACGCCGAAGCCCGGCGCGTCGTTGAGTTCGCTCAGGTAAAGGATGTGCCGCTGCACGACGCGCGCGCCGAGAGGCATGGCTCCGCCAAAGGCCCCGAGCCCAAGCCCCCGCGCGACACGCCCGAGCCCGACGAGCAGATCAATCTGAGCGACCCCGACGCGCGCCTCATGCGCAAAAGCAAACGCGAGGGCTATACCCAAAGCGACAACGCCCAGGCCATCGTCGATGCCGACGGCAGCCAACTCATCGTCGGCCAGCGCGTGAGCATCTGCGCCGCCGCCGTGGGCGAGACCGCAGCCGACCGCGCCGCCATTCCCCCGAGCCTCGGCACGCCCACCGCCGCCCTGGTCGATTGCGGCTACGCCGACAAAGCCACCATCGAGCGCCTCGGTCGCGACCGCTCCGGACTTGATCTCTACATCAGCGTCCACCGCGAAGATGCCCACGCCGAACGGCGCTACGACTGGCGTCCGTTGGACAAAATCAAAGCCCCACAAACTCCCACCGACCCCATCCTCATCGCCATGGCCGAAAAGTTGCGGACCCCCGAAAGGCAAAGCCCGCTACCGGCGGCGGGCCTGCACCGTCGAGCCCGTCTTCGGCATCATCAAAAGCGCGCGCGGCTTTCGGCAGTTTTTGCTGCGGGGCTTAAAGAAAGTCAGCGGCGAATGGAACCTCATCTGCCTGGCCTACAACCTCAAACGACTCCACACCCTGCGGCCGACGGCGATGACGGCTTAAACCGAGCAAAACCGGAGGCCGCCTTCGGAAAAAACGCCCTCCTCCCCCGAACGCCGCCCGTTTTTCAACCCGCCTCGCGCATTTTTTGCCAGCGATCCGCCGCGCCACTGCGCCGCCCGCGCCGCGCTGGCGAGGCTCGTCGCCAACACGATAAACTCAGTCCGACAGGCTCTTAGGGCGAAAAAGCTGTTGCCGCAGGCCAGTTCGGGGGTAATTGCTGCGCTCGAGCCCCTCACTCCCCGACGCCCGTCCGCGCTCTATCCGTCCCCGGTGCGGCGGGCGCGAAAGCAATTTCCTGGCAATCGCTACGCCACGCTCTGCGCGGGGCCGCGGGCAGGCTTGTTCGCGGCGAGGGCGGCGAGGACTTTCTCGACGGCCGCCTCGGCGGTGAGGCCGTGCTTTTTACGCAGAATCTCGACGGCACCGTGCTCAATGAACTGGTCAGGCCAGCCGACGCGGACGACGGGAGTTTTGATACCGGCGTCGTTGAGGTGCTCGATGATCGCGCAGCCGAAACCGTTGTGCAGGACGTGGTCTTCGAGGGTGCAGATGACATCCACGCTGCGGGCGAAAAATTCGAGGGTGCCGGTGTCGAGCGGTTTGATCCAGCGGGGGTTGATGACGGCGGCGGAGATGCCCTGGGCTTCGAGCTGCGCGGCGGCCTGCTCGGCCATCTGGCACATGCCACCGAGGCCGATGAAGGCGACGCGGGTGCCGTGTTTGACGACTTCGGCTTTGCCGATTTCGAGGAGTTTCGGCTGGTCTTTGGGCACGACACCGGTGCCGACGCCGCGCGGGTAGCGAATGGCGATGGGGCCGGCGGTGTAGTGGACCATGGTCCAGAGCATGTCCACGAATTCGTCTTCGTCCTTGGGCTGCATGTGGACGAGGTTCGGGATGTGGCGGAGATAGCCGATGTCAAAGAGGCCGTGGTGGGTGGGGCCGTCGTCGCCGCTGAGCCCGCCGCGGTCCATGCAAAGGGCGACGTTGAGATTTTGCAGCGCCATGTCATGCACGATCATGTCGTAGGCGCGCTGCATGAAGGTGGAGTAGATGGCGAGGAAAGGCTTGAAGCCCTGGGTGGCGAGGCCGCAGGCGAAGAGGGCGGCGTGCTCCTCGGCGATGCCGACGTCGAAGTATTTGTCGGGATGTTTGGCGGCAAAATGGACGAGGCCGGTGCCGGTGGGCATGGCGCCAGTGATGGCGCAGAGCTTGTTGTTGGTGTCGGCGAATTTGGCGAGGGTCTTGCCGAAAAGCTCGGAGTAGGTGGGCGAGCCGGCGGCGGCGGTCGCGCCGGTCTTGGGCTCGAATTTGCCGAGGCCGTGGAACTTGTCCGGCTTCTCCAGCGCGGGCGGGTAGCCTTTGCCTTTGGTGGTGAGGATGTGCAGGAGCACGGGCTCGTTTTGCGTCTTGAGAAACTCGAAGGTGCGGATGAGCAGCGGGATGTCGTGGCCGTCGATGGGGCCGTAATAGCGCAGGCCGAGGTCCTCGAAGATGACGCTGGGGAGAAGCAGGTTCTTCACGCCCGCCTCGATTTTGTGGGCGAAGTCCTTGGCAAACTTGCCGCCGAGCATCTCGACAAAGTTCGCCGCTTTGTCGTGCAGATGCGCGTAGGTCGGGTGGGTGGCGATCTTGTTAAAATAGGTGGCGATGGCCCCGACGTTTTTTGCGATGGACCACTCGTTGTCGTTGAGGACGACGATGAATTTCTTGGTGGAGTCGGCGACGTTGTTCAGCGCCTCGTAGCTGACGCCGCAGGTAAAGGCGGCGTCGCCCGCGACGCAGACGATGCTTTCATCCGAGCCGCGGCGGTCGCGCCCCACAGCCATGCCGAGCGCGGCGCTGAGGGCGGTGCCGGCGTGGCCCGCGCCGTAGCAGTCGTGCTCGCTTTCGGAGCGGAGGAGGAAGCCATTGAGACCCTCGTACTGGCGCATCGTGCCGAAGCGCTCGCGGCGGCCGGTGAAAAGTTTGTGGACGTAGCCCTGGTGGGAGACATCGAAGACAAATTTGTCCTTTGGGGTGTCGAAGACGCGGTGCAGGGCGATGGTCAGTTCGACGACGCCGAGGTTCGGCCCGAGGTGACCGCCGACAGAGGTCGGGTTGTCGTCCGAGAGGACGCGGACGAGTTCGTCGCGGACTTCCTGCGCGAGTTGCGGGAGGTCTTGCTCGGCGATGACTTTAATGTCGGCGGGCGAATTGATCGAGGGCAGGAGCGGCTTGGGCATGTGGTGAAACTAGAAAAGGCTGACGTCTTCGCGCGGACCGGTGACGGGTTTTTTCTCGGGGTCGAACTGGTGGAGCGCGAGGTCACCGTCGGCTTTGCGCATGAGGATTTCCACGCGCTTTTCGACGGCCTGCAGCTTTTGCTCGCAGACTTTCACGAGCTGGATGCCCTCCTCGTAGCGCTTGATGAGGTCTTCGAGCGGGAGTTTGTCCGAGCCCATTTCCTCGACCACGGCCTCGAGACGGCCAATGGCGGTCTCAAAGGTGTGGGTCGGTTCGGCAGCGGGTTTTGCAGGCATCAGCAGATTGTTGGAGTTGCGGAAATTTGGCGCAAACTTTTAGTCCTCCCGCTGCGTCCAGCGGTCGCGGTCGGAGTAAAAAATGCATTCGTTGTCGATGGGCATAACGGTGGAAACTTTAAGCGGAAAATCCCGCGCCTGAACGTTCCGCAGAATGAACGGCGCCCACTCGCGGTATTCCCCTTTCATGATGTCGTTGAGGAAACCGCGGTTGCCCGAAACCGGGGTGAGGTAAAGGCCCACGATGCTGCCTTTGAGCGCCTTGTAGTCGTTGAGGACGATATAGTCCTGGATCGTTTTGGGCAGCCACAGGCTCTTGCGATCCGCGTACCACGCCACGGCCCACGGCATGTCGGACGCGATGACTTCCTCCGGCTTCACCCACCCTTTATCCGGCTCCCCACCCATCATCGCGATATACGGCGCGACGTAAGGCGGCCAAGCCACCGGCATCCCGCCGCCGCGCATCCTCTGGAGCGTGGCGTCGATGAAGGGCAGCGCCGACAGAAAAAAGAGGACGCCGAGAAAGGCGAGGCGGACGAGCTTGATATTGATCTCCAGCCGGGTCCACAGGACGAGGACGAAGGCGAGGCCGTAGCAAATCATCAGCGGGATGAAGAGGACGTGGAGGTCATTGGCCGGGAGGCCCCCGCGGTCGGGCATGCCAAAAACGGACATGCCGACGACCGCGGACAGCCACATGAGCAGGAGCGCCCAGCGGAAATCGGCCGTCTCCGGTTTCTTAAAGAGGTGGAGGAGCGAGATGAAGAAGATCGGAGCCATCAGCACCTGTCCGAGGAAATCGTAGAGCGAGCCCATCTGCGCCACGGTTTCCGCCTGGACCTTGCTGCGAAAGGTCAGCGGTGAAAGATCGCTCAACGACACCTCCAGACCGCGCATGAGGGTCGCCTCCGTGCCCCGCAGGATGTGCAGGCCGGAATACCAGCCCAGCCCCACCGGCGTGCCGCAAACCTCGTAGTTGCGCAGCATCCAAGGCGTATACATCGCGCCAAATATCACCGCCATGATGGCCACATCGCGGCCCAGCGGGCGGAAATACAACGCCACGAAAACGAGCGCGCCGCCAAAGATCCACATGGTGAGGGCATGGCTCAAGGCGAGCAGGCCAAAGCAGACCGCCGCCGTGGAAAGCCACCCCAACGCGGACTTGCCCTCGGCTTTCCGCTCGATCGCCCGGACCATCGCATGCGCCGCGCAACTGAACAGAAACAGCAGGAGCATCTGCGGCAACCCGGACATCGAGAACTGCCAGAACCGCTCGCAAATCAACATCAGGCACGCGGCCAAAGCGGCGAGCCGGTCATCGAACAGGCGGCGCGCGGTGTAATAACTGACCAGGACCGCCAGGAGGAAAAACAGCACCTGCACGCCCGCAATGAACTTGTCGTAGGCGTAGATCAAAATGCTGGTGTTCATCACCTTTTCATAGGTCACCCACGAGGCCATCCCGCCCGACTTGCCTGCCTCCTTGAACTTCTCGTTGAACCAATCCATGACCTTAAAAACGCCGGCATTGATGTAAGGATGCAGCGGGGCGTGATAGATGTCCGGCTGCGCGTTCACCGGGAAATTCTGCATCTTGTCCTGAAACAGCCACAGCGCCGCCGGTCGGATCATTTTCGTGGTGAAACCGTGGCCGCGGGAAATTTCGCGCGAGATCTGCGCCTGCTCGATGGCCTTTTCGTGCGACAGCCCTTTGAAGCCCGCGTCCTGGGGCACCCGGAAAAACCACAAATAGAGGTTAAAAAAGACGGCTGACAGGATCACCAAAAACTTCACCTTTTTGACCCACCCGCCCTCCTCTAGTTTGTGGACGAATTCCTGGATCTTAGTTTCGGTCGCCATTTTCGTGGGTCTTTAGTTCGTTGATTTTGCGGTGGAGGGTGCGTCGGCTGATGCCGAGTTTTTTGGCGGCATGGGTCACATTGCCGCCGGTGTCTTCGAGGGCTTGGAGGATGAGTCGGTGCTCGGTGTCGTGCAAATTGAAACGGCTCCCCTGCTGCGGCGTGTATTTTCCCGCGCCCAGGCCGCCGGCGGCGGCGGGAGCCTCGCGGACAAAGGCCGGCAGATCGCGCAGCGTGATCCGCCCGATTTTCATCATCACCACCCCGTGCTCGATCGCGGTGCGCAGCTCGCGCACATTGCCCGGCCAGTCGTAGCGCAGGATCGCTTGCATGGCGTCGGCGGCGATCTCCGGCACGGGCTTGCCATTCTCCGCGGCGAACGTTTTCAGAAACGCCGCGACGAGCAGCGGGATGTCCTCTTTCCGCTCGCGCAGCAGCGGCATGGTGATCGGCACCACGCTCAGGCGGAAAAAGAGGTCGTCGCGAAATTTCCCCTCGGCGACCATCTTTTCGAGATGCTTGTTCGTGGCGGCGACGAGACGCACATCCACCTTGATCGGCGCGTTGCCGCCCACGCGCTCGAAGGAGCGCTCCTCGCCCAGCACGCGCAGCAGCTTCACCTGCGTCGCCGGGTCGATCTCGCCGATTTCATCGAGGAAAATGGTGCCCCCATTGGCCTGCTCAAAGCGCCCGATGCGCCGCTCCACCGCGCCCGTGAACGCCCCGCGCTCGTGCCCAAACAGCTCGCTTTCCAAAAGCTGCGGCGAAAGCGCCGCGCAATGCACCGCCACGAATTTTGCCTTCGGTCGCCCGCTCAGCGCGTGGATCGCCTGCGCCACCAGTTCCTTGCCCGTCCCGCTCCCACCCTGGATCAGCACCGTCGCCCGCGTGGGCGCCACCTGCTTGATCGTGTCAAAGACCTGCTCCATCGCCAGCGAGTCGCCGATCAGCCGCTCCAGCCCGAATTTCTTCTCCACCACCTGCTTCAGCTCCACGACTTCCTTTTCCACCTTCCGGCTCCGCAGCGCCCGCTGGATCAGCATCTCCAGCCGGTCGATGTTCAGCGGCTTGGTCACAAAATCATACGCCCCGCGCCTCATCGCCTCCACCGCCGCATCCACGGAACCGTAGGCCGTCATCAGGATCACCATCGGCGGATGCGGCCGCGCCAGCACCTTGTCCACGAGCGTCATGCCGTCCTCCCCGCCGAGGCGCAAATCCGTCAGCACGAGGTCCACCGTCTCCCGCTCCAGCACCCCCAGCGCGCCGCCGATGTCCGCCGCGATATACACCTCGAAACTGTCCTCCAACGACGCGCGCAGCCCTTCGCGGGTGTGCTTTTCGTCGTCAACGATGAGGATGGTGGGATTCACGGGGAAATCGGGGACGGGACATCTAGCGCCCCCCCCCGGCACTGGCAAGCGTGGGGAAAATAGCTTGGACTCTAGTCCAAAGTCGCGTGGTCCTGTGGGCTGAAGTCCACGTTACTTTTCACCGCGTCCCCTCCTCCAGCATCCGCGCCACCTGATGCCGCAGCGGGAGCCGGATGGTCAGCGTGAGCCCTTTGCCCTGATCGCTCATGAGGTCGATCTCGCCGCCATGCTCCCGCACGATACGCCGCACGATGAGCAGCCCGAGCCCGCTCCCGCTGGCCTTGGTGGTGAAATACGGCTCGAATATCTTGCTCATGTCCTCCTGCGAAATTCCGCCGCCGGTATCGGCGAAACTCACGGTCAGGAATTGGTCGTCCACGTTCGTGCGGATGCGCAGGATCCCGCCGCTCCTCATGGCCTGAAAAGCATTCTTGAGCACGTTGTAAAACGCCTGCTTGAGCTGATTGCGGTCCGCCTCGAGGAGCGGCAGGTCTTTCCTCAGCTCCTGCTCCACGAGGATGTTCCGGTCTCCGATCTCCGGTTGCAAAAACGTCACCGACTCCGTGACCAGCGCGTTCACATTCTCCAGCTTTTTCTCCAATCGCACCGGGCGGATGGCGCCGAGGAACTGCTGCACGATCGAGTCCAGCCGCGTGATTTCATCCTGCGCCACCTGGAGCGCCTTCTCCAATTCTCCACGCGGTCCCGCCGGCACCTTGCGCAGCTTCCGCTCCATGAGCTGGAGATGGATGTGCAGCGAGTTCAGTGGATTGCCGATCTCGTGCGCCACGCCCGCCGCGAGCAGCGTCAGCGCGGTGAGTTTTTCGCTCTGGATCGTCTCCTCCGTGGAGCGCCGCGTCTCGGTTGTGTCGCGCAGGATCACCGCATAGCCCACCAGCTCGCGCGCCGCCCCGCGGCGCGCCGTCGGCGGATCGAGACTCAGCGGCACCACGTAGAAATTCACGAACCGGTGCTGCGGATAAAACACCTCCATGTCCCGGCTCATCATCTTCCCCGCGTCCACCAGCTTGTCCCACTCCAGCCCGCGCAGCCGGTCGCTCAGCGGCTCGCCCATGCACTTTTCCCGCTCCAGCCCGAACAGCTCGCAGGCCGCGCGGTTCACGTAATTGATCCGCCCCTTCAAGTCCGTCACGATCACTCCTTCGTGGATGGCGTTAAAAATCGTTTCGAGAAACCCCTTTTCATCCGCCAACCGCAGCAAATAGCCCTGCACCTCTTCCGGGCGCACGCGGTTGAGGCGTTCGATGAGCTTGTCGAGAAAGCCGGAGTTCATGGGGCAAGGATGAGGGATGAGGGATGAAGGATGAAGGCGGAAATTTCGGTCACGGCACCGGCGAACAATCCGCTTCATCCCTCCGCCCTCCCGCAATTTTCCGAAGTCCTTGTCCAGATCCAAGCATTACCCACAACATTTGGGGCCTTGGTGAAGATTTGCCCAGCGAGGGAGATGTCGTGCAGGCACTGGAGGCCGCGCCAGAGCTCGATCTGCCAGCGCTCGCTGGAGCGGCGCACGGCGGTGATCTCCTAGGTCTGGCCGCGATATTTCGCCTGATGCGCGGGCGGCGCAAAGCGCACCTGCGTGCAGCGGATCGCGAGCGTGGCGGTGGGCGCCTTTTGCCCGGGCCGCCGCAGTACGGCCACGCTCCAGGGCGCGGTCGCGGCCGGCGCGCTGGCCGTCGCGCTCTGCAGCCATTTTCGACCCTCCTTTTGCCCCGCGGACTGGCGGTTGCGCGCGCCCTTGGCCCCCGCCCAGTCCCCGCTGGCCCGCGGGATGGAGGCCCCCGGCTGCGCGAGCAAATCAAAGGCGATCCTTTTTAAGCGCCGCACCCTGCGCGGGTCTCCGAGATCCAAGGTTCTGAACTCGTTTTCCACCCAGTGACGTTGGGCATTCGAAGCCTCATAACAGGAGGCGGGATGCGGAGGCATCCGCGGACCGCATACAGAAAATACTGTTCGTACCAGTGCCTCCTTTGCCTTCACCCGCCGCCGCCCTCGGGGGTTTTCCTGTGATCAAGACTTGTGGGTAATGCTTGGGGAGCACTGGCGCACTCGAAAACGCTGTCGCGCCGAACAGCCGCTACTTTTTCGGCGGCTCGGTTTCCGGCGCGGGCGGGACGGGCGGCACCACGGGGGCTCCGGCCGGTTTTGCGCCGGTGCGGAAGAGGGCTTTGGCGGCCTTGGTCCCGGCACCGGTCATCTTTTCGGCGAGGCGGAGTTTTTCCTTCGAGATCGGGAGCATCTGCTCGGAGAAGCCTTTGATGTCGCCGTCCTTCGACGCGACCGCGATCTCGTAGGCCGCGACGGATTCCTTGCTGGCGGCGATGATCCGGTCCATGCAGGCCTTGTCGAAATTCGAGCCGGTGAGCTTGTCGAGTTCGGCGTTGGCTTCGGTCTGGCGGGTGGGCGGCTCGGTCGAAAGGGTCACACCTTTGAGCGCGGCGAGCTTCATGAGCTGGCGGTTTTCATCGGCCTGCGTGTGCGCAAGCGCGGAGCCGACATCCTTGATCACGCCGGCCTCGGCACGCGTCTTGGCGATCTTGCCGAGCATGGCGATCATCGTGCCGGTCTCGATGGCCTTGGTGAAAAACTGGAGGTCGAGGCCGCCGATGTCGGTGGTGATGAGTTCGCTGCCGTCGCCCGCTTTGTCGCGCACCTGCGGGATGGCCGGGAGCGCAGGGAGAACGATCATTTTTGATTTCGGCGGCACGGTGCTGGTGCCGGGGCGGCGTCCGCGCTTTTTCGCGGCTTCGGCACCGGCGGCGAGGACGAGGCAGAGGGTGAAAGCAAGGAGCGGAGTTTTCATGGCGAGGAATTATTCGGCGAGTTTGCGGGTCAAAATTTCGCTGACGACGACGGGGTTGGCTTTGCCTTGCGAGAGTTTCATGACCTGACCCTTGATAGAATTGATCGCCTGCATCTTGCCTGCTTTGTATTCGGCCACGGCCTTGGCGCTGGCGGCGATGGCCTGGTCGCAGAGCGCCTCGATGGCACCGACGTCGCTGACCTGCTTGAGCCCTTTCTCCTCGACGACCTGCGCGGCGCTTTGGCCACTGGCGAACATCTCGGCGAAGACCGTTTTGCCCTGCGAGCTGCTGATCGTGCCGGCGTCGATGAGGTTCACGAGCTCGTCGAGCGCATGGGCGGAAATGGGGCAGTCGGCGACGGTTTTCCCGGCGGCGGCAAGGGCGCTGAGGAGGTCGTTGATGATCCAGTTGGCGACGTTCTTCGGCTTGGTCGCGCCCTGCGCGGCGGCGTCGAAGTAGGCGGCGAGCGCCTGGTCGCTGGCGAGCACGCTGGCGTCGTAGTCGGTGCAGCCGAAATCGCGGACGAAGCGCTCGCGTTTCTCGGCGGGCAGCTCGGGCCGGCGGGAGCGGACTTCGTCCATGAAAACGCTCGTCCGCACGGGGAGGAGATCGGGATCGGGAAAGTAACGGTAGTCGTGGGAGGATTCCTTCACGCGCATCTGGAAGGTCTGGCCCGCGTCGTCGTCCCAGCGGCGCGTGGACTGGATGAGCGTCTCGCCGCGTTGCACGGCCGCGGTTTGCCGCTCGATCTCGTAGGCCAGCGCGCGCCGCACGCCGCTGATCGAGTTCATGTTTTTGATTTCGATCTTCACGCCGAGTTCGGCCTGACCCTCGGGGCGGACGCTCACGTTGCAGTCGCAGCGCATCTGGCCTTTCTCCATGTCGGCGTCGCTCACGCCGCCATAGACGAGGATCTGCTGGAGCGCGGTGAGGTAGGCGAAAGCCTCCTCCGGCGTGTCGATCTCGGGCTCGCTGACGATCTCCATGAGCGGCGTGCCGGCGCGGTTGAAATCAATGCCCGTGCTGGTCTCGAAGTGCTGCGACTTCGCCACGTCCTCCTCGATGTGGATGCGGGTGAGGCGCACGGTTTTTCCGGGATGCGCGATACTTTTCTGCGCGTCTTTCGGATACGCGAAATCGTGCAGCGGCACCGCGCCGCCGGAGCAGATCGGCGCGTCAAACTGCGTGATCTGGTAGTTCTTCGGCATGTCCGGGTAGAAGTAATTCTTGCGGTCAAACTTGCAGACTTCCGGCACCGTGCAGCCGAGCATCAGGCCGGTGAGCGCGCTCATTTTCAGCGCCTCCAGATTCATCACCGGCAGTGCGCCGGGGTAGCCGAGGCAGACGGGACAGGTGTGCGCATTCGGGCCGGCGCCGTACTCGACGGGACAGGCGCAGAACATCTTGCTGCGGGTCTTGAGCTGGACGTGGACTTCGAGGCCGATGGTGGGGATGAGCATGGGGAGGGTGAGTGGTGAGCGGTGAATAGTGATTGGAAAGAAAGGCGCGGACGGCAACTTCAATCACCGTTCACCGATCACCATTCACTTCTTCGACGCCGGCGGCTTGATCGCGTAATCGAGCGCTTTTTCAAACTCGAAGTCGCGCATGAGCACGCCGATCTCGGGGTCGTTGGCGGCGGCGATGATCCGGGGGTTGCGCATGAGATTGAGGTAGCGGCGCTGGATGATGTCGCGCGTGATTTCCTCGTCGGTCTGGAGGGCGGCGACCTTCGGGTGCGCGAGGAGCGGTTGCACGCCGGGGAAACTGAGAAAGCGGTTCACGCTGTGCTCGCTGGAAACCATCTGTCCGAGCTTGCTGAGGATGCCGTAAAGCGTGCCGGGAATCGGATCGACCTGCTGGACGATGGCGCCGGCGGTGCCGCTTTCGAGCGAGTGTTTCAGGTCCGCAAGACCGCGCACGACGGCGCTCGGCGGCGTCGGTTTGGGCGTGGGCGTCGCGGGGCCCTTGCCGAGCGTGAGATGCGGATTTTTCGCGACCGCGAGCTGCGTCTCGGCCACGCATCCGAGCAGACGGATGGCGAGGATGGCGATCCACACGAGGAAGAGCCCGTAGATCGCGCCGACACATGCGCCGGAGAGCCCGTAGCCGAGGCGGACGATGGTTACGCTCTGCTGCGCGGTTTTTTTGAAAAGGATCGAGCCCACGAGCGTGATCGCGCAATACATCACGAAGCCGAGGCCGACTGCGCCCGCGACGGCGAGGACATTCTCTGGCAGATCAATGACGTGATGCAGCGCCGCGCCGACCATGCCGCCGCCGAAGTAACCCACGAGATAAGCCACGAGCAGCGCGACCACCCCGAGCACCTGCCGCACGATGCCGACCCGCCAACCGTGCCACGCCTTCACCGCGACCAGCACGGCGGCTCCGCCGAAAAGGGCGAGCTGGAGGAGTTCAGGAGAGCCGGAGGACATCGGGGAGAAATAGGCAGGAAGCGGGCGAATTTAGAAAGTGCGAAATGTACCGCGCCACGACGCGCGCACCGCCCTCTCCGCAGCCCGCGTGCCGCCCGTCACTCCGCGGGCGCATCCAATGCGGCGCGGAGTTCAATGAGGCTGACTGGCTTACTCAGGCAGGCCACCGACCCGCACGATTCCACGAACGGGTGAACGCGATCCACGCTCCCCGAAATGAAGATCACGCGCGTCTTCGGCGCCCGGCTGAGCAACGCGTGGCAGACGGTGAGGCCGTTGCAGCGCGGCATCAGGATGTCGAGCAACACGGCATCCGGCGCGTGCCGCGCGAAACTCTGAATCACCGCGAGACCCCCACTGGTGACGGTATCCACGACTTCATGCCCGCAGGCTTGCACGCAGTCTGCGAGCGCTGCCGCCATGTCGCGGTCGTCATCGGCGACGAGGACTCGCATCGGGTCGAGGACTACGCCGCGATCAACATCCGCCGCACCTCGATGAAGGCGACCATTTCGAGCAAATCGTCCACATGAAACGGCTTCGTGAGAAGCGTGCCGTCCACGCTTTCCACGAATTCCTTCACCTTGGGGTTGTGGCGATGCCCGGTCATGAAAACGAACCGGTCGCAGAGGTGCGGGCGCATCCTTTCCACCGCACGAAAAAACATGTCGCCGGGCAGGGTCGGCATCATCATGTCGCAGAGGATCACCTCGAAATCGCCGGCCAGCACTTGATGCACGCCCTCGACGCCGTTCGACACCGAGGCCGCCTCGAAGCCGCTCTCAGTCAGAAAATCCGTCATGATTTCGCCAAAGGCCGGGTCGTCCTCGAGCAGGAGCACCTTCTTTTTCTTCGGTGTCGCATCGTCTGTTGGCTCAACCACGCGCAACGGCACCGGAGCTGACTCCGCGAGAGTTTTCGTTGGTTCAGGGGCAAATTCGACAGCGGACATGGTGGCAGTCTGGCTCATGGATGGTGGATGATTTCCCTCCCTGCCAAGCAGCCCGTGTGCCCCGCCCGCGGATTCGTGCGGAAAAATTCCGCGCCGCGCTACAGCACCGCCGGATCGGCGTAGAGTGAGAAGCCGCTCGAGTGCTCGATCCGCACGTCGAAAACCTCGCCGATATGCCGCGGGTCGCCGTCGAAAATGACGATCTTGTTCCCCGGCGAACGCCCCATCAGCCGGTCCTCATTCGTCCGGCTCCGGCCTTCGCACAGAATCTCCACCATCCTGCCCACCAGCTCCTCGCCCTTGGCGATGGCCGACGCATCAATCAGCCGGAGGATCTCCTGATTGCGCTCCTCCTTCACCGCTTCGGAAAGCTGTTCGCCCATCTCCCCCGCCGGGGTGTCGCGGCGCGGCGAGTAGCGAAAGATGAACGCATTGTCGAAGCCGACGCGCTCCACCAGCTCGCGCGTCGCCGCGAAGTCCGCCTCACTTTCACCCGGAAAGCCGACGATGACATCCGTGGTGATGGCGATGTCCGGTCGTGCCGCGCGGAGCTTTTCCGTGAGCGCGAAATACTTCTCCGCCGTGTAGCCGCGGTGCATCGCCTTGAGGATGCGATCCGAACCCGACTGCATCGGCAGATGCACGTGCGGCATCAGCTTTGGCAGCTCGGCAAAGGCGCCCACCAAGTCCTCGCGGAAGCCGATCGGGTGCGGCGACGTAAAGCGCAGCCGCCGCAACCCCTCCACCGCATGCACCGCCTCGAGCAACTGCACAAATGGCGATTTTCCGCCCACCTTCTCCAGCTCATGCCGCCCGAAAAGATTCACGATCTGCCCGAGCAGCGTCACCTCCTTCACCCCGCGCGCCACCAACTCCTCCACCTCGCGCACGATCTCCGCGATCCCTCGCGAGCGCTCCGCCCCGCGCGTGCTCGGCACGATGCAAAACGTGCAGTGCATATTGCAGCCCTGCATGATCGAGACAAACGCTGTCGCCTGCTTCTCCTTCAGCACGTGCTCGCGAATCGTCTCCTGCGAGCCCGCCTCCTCCGCCACATCCACGATGGAAAAGCGCGCGTCATCCATCAGTTGCTCCCGCACCGCCCGCTTCCGTTCCAGCAGCTCCTCCACGTAGTCCGCGACCTTGTGAAACTTCTGCGTCCCCACCACGAGATCCACGTGCCCGATGTCGCGCACCAGCTCCTCCCCGCGCGACTGCGCCATGCAGCCGAGGAACCCGAAAATCATCTCCGGCTTGTTCGCCCGCAGCCGACCCAGCAGCCCCATTTTCCCCAGCGCCTTCTGCTCCGCCAAATCGCGCACGCTGCACGTATTGAGCAGCACCACGTCGGCCTCCTTTTCGTGCGGCGTCAGCACATGCCCCCGCGCCACGAGCATGCGCGCGACCTGTTCGGAGTCGCGCTCATTCATCTGGCATCCGTACGTTTTGAGGAAAACTTTGGGCATCTTTGAGGAAAGGGCGCGCACCATAGCCGATCAAGGATCCCGCGCAATGCCGCCCGCCACGCCAGCGTTTCCCTCATCCGTCATCCTGAGCGGAGTTCCCGGCGAGGGTTGCGCGGAGACGTTGCCCCGCTATCCTGCGCGCCCCGATGTTTACCCTGCTGAAAACCGATCCCGAAACGAAGGCCCGGCGCGGGCGGCTGGTGACGAATCATGGAGTGATCGAGACGCCGATTTTCATGCCGGTCGGGACGCAGGGCACGGTCAAGGCGGTGGCGCCGGCGGAGCTGCGCGAGGTCGGTGCGCAGATCATTCTCGGGAACACCTACCATCTTTTCGTCCGCCCCGGCATGGACGTGATGCGGCACTTCGGCGGGCTGCATCGGTTTATGAATTGGGACGGGCCGATCCTCACGGACTCGGGCGGGTTCCAGGTCTTCTCGCTGGCCAAGCTGCGCAAGATCACGGAGGAGGGCGTGCATTTTCAAAACCACATCGATGGCTCGCCGATGTTCCTCGGGCCGCGCGAGGCCATGGAAATCCAGGCGGCGCTGGGCAGCGACATCGCGATGCTTTTCGACGAGTGCCCGCCTTTTCCCTGCCCGCATGAAAAGGTGGCCGAGAGCCTGGAGCGGACGCTGCGCTGGGCGGCGCGCTGCAAGGAAGTCCCGACGCCGGGGATGAAGTTCGGCATCGTGCAGGGATCGAGCTTCGAGGATTTGCGCCGACACTCGGCGGAGGCATTGGTGGCGCTGGGCTTCGATGGCTACGCGGTCGGCGGCGTGAGCGTGGGCGAACCGGAGCCGGAGATGATGCGCGCGGTGGAATACAGCGTGCCCTTTCTCCCGGCGGAAAAGCCGCGCTACGCCATGGGCCTCGGCACGCCGCCGCAGCTCGTGGAGATGGTCGCGCGCGGGATCGATATGTTCGACTGCGTGCTCCCGACGCGGCTGGCCCGCAACGGCACGGCCTACACCGCGCGGGGGACGATCAGTTTGAAAAACGCGCAGTTCACCTTGGACGCGGGGCCGATCGAGGAAGGCTGCGCGTGCGCCGCGTGCCGGGGCTTTTCACGTGGCTATCTCCGGCACCTCGTGAAGTCGGAGGAAATCCTCGGGCTGCGCCTGATCTCGCTGCACAACCTGCACTTTTACCTCGAACTGATGGCCCGGATGCGCCGGGAGATCGAGGCGGGGACGTTCGCGGCGTTCCGGCGGGAGTTCGTGGCGGGCTACCGGACGAGTGCGGAGCCGTGAGTGATGGTGCGCGGCTTGAGGGTGGCGGCGATTCCGTCCGGATAGTCGAGTTCCTCGCCGGTTTGCACCACCACCTGCACTTTCGTGCCGTTCATCGGGCCGACGAACCGATACCCTGGACCGTACTCGCCGCGCCTCCGCGCGGGGGCCGCGGCATCCGCACTTGGCCAGCGCCGTGGGAAGATTGTTTGATCGCCAGGCGGGAGTTTGCAAAAGTATGGCAACGCGTTCTGCGCGCATCTCCCATCCCGAATTCAACTCATGAACCTCGAAATCCATCCGCCGCTCCCTGCGAGAAAAGACTTCCGCATCGGCATCCTCGGCAGCGGGTTCATCGTCAGCGATTGCCATCTCGTGAGCTATCGCAAAGCGGGCTTCAATCCCGTCGCCATCGCATCGCGCACGCGGGAGAATGCCGCCAGGACCGCCGAGCGCCACGCCATCGCGAAGGTCTGCGACACCTATGAGCAGCTGCTCGACGATCCGACGATCGAAGTGCTCGACATCGCCGTTCCGCCCGACCGCCAGCTCGCGCTGATCAAGGCCGCCTGCGAACGCCACACCGTCAAAGGCATCCTCGCGCAGAAACCGCTGGGCATGGATTACGCCGAAGCATTGCAGGCCGTCGAATGCTGCGAGCGCGCCGGCATCACCCTCGCGGTGAATCAAAACATGCGTTACGACCAATCCGTGCGCGCTGCGAAAACTTTGCTCACGAACGGCACCATCGGCGAACCGGTGCTGGCCACCATCGACATGCGCGGCATCCCGCACTGGATGCCGTGGCAGGCGGAACTCGGCTGGGTCACGCTGCGCATCATGTCCATCCACCACCTCGACTGCCTGCGCTACTGGTTCGGCGAACCCGTCGGAATCTTTTGCAGCACGCGCCCCGATCCGCGCACGACTTTTCCCCACACCGACGGCATCTGCACCTCCATCCTCGAATACGCGGGCGGCCTGCGCTGCGTCGTCATCGACGACACCTGGACCGGTCCTGCCAAGGAAGGCTGCCCCGGCGACATCGGCATCCAATGGCGCATCGAAGGACTCAACGGCCTCGCCATCGGCGACATCGGCTGGTGCAAAGACCCCTACACCAGCCCCTCCACCATCCGCTACGCGGCGAAAGGCGACGCCGCCTTCCACGAGCCGCGCTGGCCGGAGAGTTGGTTCCCCGACGCCTTCGCCGGCACGATGGGCCAACTCCTCATCGCCCTCGAAACCGGCCGCGAGCCCGCCATCAGCGGGCGCGACAATCTGCACACCATGGCCCTCGTGGACGCCGCCTACCTCAGCGCCGCCGAGCGCCGCATGGTGGACCCGCGCTCGATCAGTTCTTAATCCGCCTTTGCCGCCATCCTCGCGCCGTGTTTCGTGTCGGCCGCTCCGACGCCCAGGAACTCTCCAGCAAATTCGGCGAGACCTGCGCCAACGAGCCCTTCACCAGCCTCGCCCGCTTCCGAATCATCGCCCGCCTCTCCGAGGACGGCCAAACCGGCGTGCCTTTCGGAGCGAGACAGATCACGCGCCAGCGTGACCCGTAGGGCGAGCAGGGGCCTGCGAGTCAAATACATCTCCGACACCTTCGAGGAACACCGCGCCAAGCTCCTCGCCGGCCAGGGCGACTACGCCGGGGCCAACGCCGCAGACCCCGACGAGCCGAGCGGAGCGAACCGAGTGGAACGATTGGACCCTCCGCGAAAGCGCCCGCCCCCGGATCAAAGTGATGGTGAAACGTATCCTGAACAAACACGGCTACCCGCCGGACTTGCAGGAAGAGGCGGTGCAGACGGTGCTCGCGCAAGCGGAGTTGCTGTGTGCGGAGTGGGTGTGCCGGGGCACCGCCGTCCTTTGCTCGCCCATCTGCCGACCACCCTACTCTCCTCCGCCACCTCGGCGCTGCGGGCTCACGAATCGCGGGAACGCGCAGGCCGTAGAGGGCGCGCGGGAGGAGAAACAGGCGATCGAACTGCGCCAGTAAAGCAGCCTGGGACTTGCCGACACGAACACCGCGGC
>CAIQUL010000246.1 GCA_903874975.1 uncultured Chthoniobacter sp.
AAGTTTATGACATCGCGTTGGTCGGGCCGGGCGGCACGTATCTCAAAGGCCGCACCGGCGGTCCGAAAATCATGGCCGCCCCGATCTCCGTCATCGTCCGTTGCGCCGGTTTTCAGGGCGTGGCAAAATCGTCGTTCACCCTGCTGCAAAACCTCATCCGCCGCGGGCTCGGCGCCTCGAATGCCTCCCAACGCGGCCTCGTCATCAACGCCGAATACGAGGCCCGCCCCGGCTGCTCCGTCATGGCCCCGCTTGACCCGCCCGCAGCATCCCCCGGCCGGACCCGCTAATAAACCCGCCGTGCCGGGATTACCTCGGCGCGCCTCATGAAACTCCCGACCTTTTCCGCACTCCTCGCTTTTTTTGGCTTCGCCTCCTTTGCCCAAGCCGCGCCGCTGGCTGTCGGCAGCGCCGCGCCGGAGATCAGCGCCGTGGATCAGGACGGCAAGACCGTGAACTTCAAGGACGTATACGCCCGGGGAACGACGCTCGTTTATTTCTACCCGAAAGCCGCTACACCCGGCTGCACCAAGCAGGGCTGCAGCCTGCGCAACTCGTGGGCCGACTTGCAGGCCAAGGGCATCCAGGTGCTCGGCGTGAGCGGCGACAAGCCGGAGGCGCAGAAAAAATTCGCCGAGGCGCAGAAGTTTCCCTTTCCGCTGATCGCCGACACTGACAGCAAAGTCGCGGAGGCCTTCGGGGTGCCGCACTTGCTCGGGATCCCGAAGCGCCAGTCCTTCATGGTCCGGGACGGCAAAATCGTCTGGAACATGCTTGGCGCTTCCACCGACTCCCACGCGGCCGACGTCCTCAAAGCCTTCGACGCCCTGCCCAAGAAATAGTCCCGCACCGCCACTTGCGGCGGGCCGGATTGGCGTTGTCACTCCGGCGGGCGCTGGCTAATGCTCGCCCCCTCCATCTATGAAAATCCGCGCGCTCCTCCTCGCCCTCCTCACCACGACCAGCGTCTTCGCCGCCGATCCCGCGCCCGCCGCCGGGCCCGCCCCGACCGCTGCGGAAACCGCCGCCGTGGCCGCGCTCGCGAAGCTCGGCATCGACGCGCGCCCCATGGCCGCCGGGCTGAACTGGCGCACCGTCCTCGTCCGCCTCGGCAAGGACAAGCCGGACCCGAAAATCTTTGCCGCGCTCAAGGACGTGACGAACCTCCAGGAACTCGACCTCGCCGGAGTGCAACTCGCCGACGCCGACCTCGCGCAGCTCGCCGGGTTGAAAAACCTGCGCGTCCTCCATTTGGAAAAAACCCCGCTCACCGACGCCGGCCTCGCCCACGTCAAAGGGCTGGTCAACCTCACCTACCTCAACGTCTACGCCACCGCCGTCACCGACGCCGGCCTGGCCCAGCTCAAGGCCCTGCCGAATCTGAAGTCGCTCTACGTTTTCGAAACGAAAGTCACCGACGCCGGCATCGCCGCGCTGAAGGCAGCGCTGCCCAAAGTGAACGTCGTGAAAGGTCTGACCGCCGAGGAGATCGCCAAGCTCAACGCCAAGCCGGAAGTTAAGCCCGAGGAAAAGAAGCCCGCTGTCGCCGCCGCCACCCCGCCGAAGCCGGAGAACAAAGCCGTGGAAGCCGAGGTCGCCGAGGCCCAGAAAAAACTCGACGGCCTCAACGCCGAAATCGTCAAACGCCGCGAAGCCCGCGGCAAACTTACCGCCGGCACGCCCGAATACGCCGCCGCCGACAAGCTCGTGCAGGACGGCAAGCCCGAGATCGAGAAAGCCACCGCTGCTGTCGCGGCGGCCAAGGCGAAGCTGAAGTAGCGCCGGTCAGCTGCCTCCGACACGGAGATTGTATCCGGGGGCGAAGCTGCCACGGTGCCGGGCATCGAAAGGTCTTCCATAGACTCCGCGCCTGCGACGCGGATTGCTTTCCTCGGTGGATACGAGCCGCGCCGTTGCGGGATCGCGACGTTCACGACGGACCTGTGCGAGGCGGTGGCCGCCGCGGCGCCGGGCGCGGAATGTTTCGCGGGGGCGATGAACGATCGCGCGGAGGGCTACCGGTATCCGCTGCGGGTGCGGTTCGAAGTGTTTGAGAAGGAGTTGGATTCCTACCGGCGCGGGGCAGATTTTTTGAACTTCAACAACGCGGACGTGCTGTGTGTCCAGCATGAGTTCGGCATCTTCGGCGGTGCGGCGGGGAGTCACCTACTCGCGCTGCTGAAGGAGGTGCGGATGCCGGTGGTGACGACGTTCCACACCGTGCTGCGCGACCCCAGCCCGGCCCAGCGCAAGGTGATGGAGGAGGTGGTGCGGCGCAGTGATCGCGTGGTGGTGATGGCGCGGCAGGGCGCGGCGATGCTCCGCGAAATCTACGCCGTGCCGGAGGCGAAGGTGGACGTGATCCCGCACGGCATCCCGGACATTCCCTTCGCGGACTCGAGCTCCTGCAAGGCGCAGTTTGGCGTCGAGGGACGCAGGGTGCTGCTCACGTTCGGGTTGCTCGGACCTGGGAAGGGCATCGAGCATGTCATCGAGGCGCTCCCGGAAATCGTCCGGCGGCATCCGCAGGTGGTTTATCTCGTGCTCGGCGCCACGCATCCGCATCTCGTCGCGCGGGAAGGCGAGAGCTACCGGCTGAGTCTGGAGCGGCTCGCCGAGGATCGCGGCGTGAAGGAGCACGTCATTTTCTACAACCGCTTTGTGTCGCTCGACGACCTCAAGGAGTTCATCGGCGCGACGGACATTTACGTGACGCCGTATCTCAACGAGCAGCAGATCACGTCGGGCACGCTCGCGTATGTCTTCGGCGCGGGAAAGGCGGTCGTCTCCACGCGCTACTGGCACGCGCAGGAATTGCTCGCGGAGGGGCGCGGAAAACTCGTGCCGTTTCGCGATCCGGCGGCCATCGCGGAAGCCGTGGGCGCCTTCCTCGATGACCCGGTGCTGATGGAGCGGACGCGCCATGCCGCCTACGCGCTGGGCCGCGAGATGATCTGGCCCGCGGTGGCGCAGCGCTATCTCGAAGCCTTTCAGCGCGCGCGGGTGGATCGCCGCGCCGCGCCGCGCGCGGCCTTCGGAGGATGGACGCTCGCGAGCCGGCCGTACGATCTGCCACCGCTGCGGCTCGACCACATCGTCCGCATGTCGGACGGCACGGGGATTTTTCAGCACGCGATTTTCAACGTGCCGAATTTTCACGAAGGCTACTGCACGGACGACAATGCGCGCGCCTTCATCCTCTGCAATCTGCTCGATGAGACCGGCGGCGATTCTCCGCTGGAAAATCTGCACCGGCTCGCGACCGGCTACCTCGCATTTCTCGCGGCGGCGCTGAACAACCAGACCGGCCATTTCCGCAATTTCATGAGCCACGGCCGGCAGTGGCTGGAGCACGCCGGCAGCGAGGACAGCCACGCGCGCGCGCTCTGGGCCGTGGGCGTGGGCGCGGGACGCTCGCGGAATACCGGGCATCGCCGCCTGTGCGTGCAACTCTTCGAGCGCGGGCTGACCATCGTCGGCACCTTCTCCTCGCCGCGCGCGTGGGCTTTCACGCTGCTTGGCATCCACGAGTACCTCCGCGGCTACCCGATCACGCCCGCCGTTCTCGACGCCCGCGCGCTCCTCACCGGGGAACTCCTGCGGCTGTGGAAAAGTTGCGCCACGGAGAACTGGCCGTGGTTCGAGCCGAGCGCGACTTACGACAATGCGCGGCTCTGCCAGGCGCTCATCCTCAGCGGCCAGTGGATGCCGAATCCCGAGGCGCTGGAGATCGGCTTGAAGTCGCTGCGGTGGCTCACGTCGATCCAGAAGACCCAGGCGGGAAACTTCCGTCCGATCGGCAGCAACGGATTCTATCAGCGCGACGGCGCGCGCGCGGACTTCGATCAGCAACCGGTCGAGGCGCAGGCGATGGTGAGCGCATGTCTCGAAGCCTTTCGCGCCACGCAGGATGCCGCGTGGTCGCGCGAGGCGAAGCGCGCGTTCGAGTGGTTCCTCGGCCGGAACGATCTCGGCCTGCCGCTTTACGATGCCACCACGGGCGGTTGCAGCGACGGGCTGCACGCCGACCGCATCAATGAAAACCAGGGCGCGGAGTCGTCGCTCGCCTTTCACCTCGCGCTCGCGGAAATGAACTACGCCGAGCATCCCGTCGCCGAACCATTACACACATGAAGACCATCCGGCTCCGCCGCCATAGCGTGACCTTCCAGCCCGAGTGCGCGCGCGTGATCATCCGCCCGTTCATCCCGGGGAAACCGCAAATCGTCGCCAACATCCTGACCCGCGCCCTGGCACTCAGCGAGGCCGAGACCGAGGCGCAGTTGCAGGCGATCCTGCTGGAGTTTGCCTCGCGGCACTTCGACATCGAGTCGCTCCTGCTCGCGCATTACGAAAAAGTCCGCCCGCAGATCACGTCGCCCGCACCGCTCTCCCGCGTGCGGCAGTTGCTCATCGGGGCGAGCTTCTCCGGCGAGTACGCGCTGGAATCCGCCGCGCTTTTCAATCCCTCGATGGTGCCGCATCCCGATCAGAGCGGCGTCCCCGCGGGCAGCCTGCGCTTTGTCATGAGCCTCCGCGCCACCGGGGAAGGGCACATTTCCTCCATCGAATTCCGCACCGGCATCCTCACCGCGGATGGCGCCATGACCGTCGAGCCCGCCTCGCGTTTTGTCGCCGCGCCGGAGATCGTGCCGAACCCCACCTACCGAAAGAAGCCGTTCATCACGAAGCTCCAGGAGATGGGTTTCGAGGGCGGCCATGCGGCGGCCGTGATGGAACCCCTCGCGGAAAGTTTCACCCTCCAGCAACTCGACGAAAGCGTCGCCCGGGTGCGCCGCGAAGCGAAACCCGCAGGCCGCGATCTGCGCCGGACTCTGGAGTGCTGCCGCTGGCTCGCCGACTCGAACTACGAGCTGAACTTTCCCTCCAAACTCGCGATGAGCGAGCGCATCATTTTCCCCGTCTCGCCGAACGAGAGCAACGGCATCGAGGACGCCCGCTTCGTCCGTTTCACCGACGACGACGGCTCGGTCCGATACTGCGCCACCTACACCGCCTACAACGGACGCGCCATCCTGCCGCAGTTCATCGAGACGCAGGACTTCCTCCACTTCCGCGTGCTCACGCTGAACGGAAACGCCGTGCAGAACAAGGGCATGGCCCTTTTTCCCCGCCGCATCGGTGGCCGCTACGCCATGCTCTCGCGGCAGGATGACGAGAATCTCCTCATCATGTTTTCGGACAGCCCGCACCACTGGAGCAATCCCGAGGTCATCCTGCGCCCCGCCGAAATGTGGGAGTCCGTGAAAATCGGCAACTGCGGCTCGCCCATCGAGACCGAGGCCGGTTGGCTGGTCATCACGCACGGCGTCGGCCCGATGCGGAAATATTGCATCGGTGCCGCGCTGCTCGATCTCGCGGACCCGACGAAGGTCATCGGCCGCCTGCGCCAGCCGTTGCTCTCGCCCGAAGGCAACGAGCGCGAAGGCTACGTGCCGAATGTCGTGTATAGCTGCGGCTCGCTGCTGCACGGGCGCGACCTCGTCCTGCCCTTCGCCATGAGCGACAAGGTGACCGCCGTCGCCACCGTCTCGCTCGACGATCTGCTGGCCGCTTTGCAATAGCCGGCCGGGCCGACTTTCCCCTTTTCAGCGGCCCGGTGCGGTCCTAACTTCCGCCGCTCGCGCACTCGTAGCTCAACTGGATAGAGCGCTGCCCTCCGAAGGCAGAGGTTGTGGGTTCGACCCCCGCCGAGTGCAGGTTTTTCCGGGGCCGGTGGAAAAAAAGGGGGCCCTACGGCATGAGCAGCACGGTCAGCTTTTTCGGCCCGTGCGCGCCGAGGACGAGGATGCGCTCGATGTCGCCGGTGCGGCTGGGTCCGCTGATGAAGGAGATGAAGCTGGGATAGGTCGCACCGTATTTTCCCGCGAGATGCTCGTAGGCCGCTGCGAGGTCGGGGACCATCTGCCCGCGGCTGGCGATGACGATGTGATGTGGCGGCAGCACGCTGAGCGCGCGCCCACCGGAGCTCCGCGCGGTCACGCACACCGATCCGGTTTGCGCGACGAGCGATTCACATTCCGTGAGCCCGGCGTCGCAGGCTTCGAGGGCGTTTTTCTCGTAGCCGCCGTCGATGCGGAGTAGCTCCAGCGAGCCGGGGAGGCTGGCGGCCACGGTATCGGCCAGGCGCCCGCGGTGCATCGCGAGCCGTTTCCACCCGTGCCCCTGCGCGAGTTTGCCAAGGTGCTGCGCGGCGGCTTCGGGTGAGGGACATTCGAGAAACTCCGTGCGCAAGACTTCGGACTGCTTGGCAAACAGCGCGACCTGCTCCGCCGGGCTCGCGCCGACCGGCGGCAGCCATTCGCGAAACGGCGCGGTGACGGAGTGCGTCGCCGGCTTCGACGGTTTCTCGTGATGCAACGGTGCTGGCACGCGCAGCGCCTCGGTCACGCGCGCCAGCAGCGCTGCGCGGTCTCCGTTCATTTCCGCGCCGCCTTTCGCTCCTGCCAGTAGTCGTGAAAGGACTGCGCCGCCGCCTGGGGAAACGCGCGCGTCTTCGTCCACGCGCCGACCGGATCGAGCCGCGTGCCCAGCACCAGCGCGTGCAGCTTCTGCCCGAGCGGCGCGAGACGCATCGCGATCTTGAAAGCCCACGGGCGTTTCATCAGCTCCACGTAACCGAACCAGATCAGCCGCTCCCACCAGACTTTCTGCTCCTGCACGGCGTTGCGGCGGTTGTGGAGGAGGTGGTGATGGATGTCGATCTTCACCGGGCACGCCTCGGTGCAGGCGCCGCAGAGCGAGGACGCGCCGCTGAGATGTTTCCAGTCCTGCAAGCCGCGGAAGTGCGGCGTGATGACCGAGCCGATCGGCCCCTGATACGTGGTGCCGTAGGCGTGGCCGCCGATGTTTTTGAAAATGGGGCAGACGTTCAGGCACGCGCCGCAGCGGATGCAGTGGAGGGCGTCGCGCTGCTCGGGATCGGCGAGCAGGCGGGTGCGATGGTTGTCGAGCAGCACGACGTGGAATTCCTCCGGGCCGTCGAGTTCGCCGGGCTGGCGCGGGCCGCCATACATCGAGTTGTAGCAGGTGAGGTGCTGTCCCGTGCCGGCGGTGGCGAGCATTGGCAGGAGCAGCGCGAGGTCGGCAAGTTTCGGCACCATTTTCTCGATGCCAATGAGCGCGACGTGGATTTTTGGCAGCGCCGTGGTCAGCCGCGCGTTGCCTTCGTTTTCGGTGATCGAAATCATCCCCGTCTCCGCGACGATGAAGTTCCCGCCGGAGATGCCCATGTCCGCGTCGATGTAGTGCCGCCGCATGAACCGCCGCGCGATCATCGTCAGCTCCTCCGGCGAATCGGTCTTCGCCGAGCCGAGTTCGCGCTCGAAAAGCGCGCTGATTTCCTCGCGCTTCAGGTGCATGCACGGGAAGACGAAATGATATGGCGGCTCGTGCATGAGCTGCTGGATGAACTCGCCGAGATCGCTCTCCACGACCGCGTAGCCTTCCTTCTCGAGCGCGTCGTTCAGGTGGATTTCCTCGCTCGTCATCGCCTTCGATTTGACGATGGATTTCACCCCCCGTTCCCGCGCCAGCCCGAGGATGTATTCCCGCGCCTGCGCGCTGTTGCTCGCCCAGAAAACCTTCCCGCCCCGCGCGGTGAACTTCTCCTCAAACTCGCGCAGGTATTTGTCGAGGTGGTTGACCCCTTCATACTTGATCGCCGCCGCCGCATCCCGCGCGTGCTCCCAACTCGTGAACGCGCTCTCCGTCTTCCCCCGCGCCACCTTGTAATTCCCCAGCGCCTTCCGCACCGCCGCCCGCCGCGGCTCATCCGCCGTCGTGCGGTCGGCGTCGGTGTGAAACTGCGTGCTGGGTTCTGGTGCGGAAATCATGCGTCGTCGCGGGCGATTGAGCGGGCTCCAAGCTACACCGAAAAGCAGGCGTCCTGACGAGCGAATCCTTCTTCCAGCGGAGACCGACCGAGCGCCGGGCGCCCGCTCCTACCTCGGCGGGATGCCGACGAGGTAGGAGCGATACCTCTCCGAGGGCGTCCAGCGCGGGGCACCGCCATCCTGGTGCTCCTTCCAGATGTCTTCGAGGTGCTGGCGCGCGACTTTGGTGATCGAGTCGATGTCCATGTCGCGGCGCTAATGAGGCGCGGATCATCGTGCAAGCCCTCTGATAGTGCGGCTCGGTCTGCCCGGCCTCGGTCTTGGGGATTAGGCGGCAGGCGCTTCGATGCGGGGGAAAAGCGGAGTGGGCTGGCCGAGGGTGTGGCCGTCGGGCAGGCCGCCCCATGGGGCGTCGGCGAGGCGGAAGCGGGATTCGTGACCGGCTGCGTCGAGTTTCCACTGGAGCTGATCGAAGATGCCGTGCGCGGCCCGCGGGAGCACGGGGGAGATGAGGATGGCGATGATGCGGAGGGACTCGGCGAGCGAATAGAGAACGATGTCGAGTTGGGCTTTGCCTCGTTCCGTCTGATCCTTTGCGAGTTTCCAAGGAGCCGCTGTATCAACCAGTTGGTTCGCAGAAGTCGCCCGTTGCACGACCTGTTCGAGAGCCCATTGAATGGCAGAGTCGCGCATGTGACCCGTGTAGGCCGTCACGGCCATATTGAAGGAGTTTGAGTAATCGTCGGGATAGACCTTGCCGCCCGGAGCATCGAATCCGCTGTGCCAAGGCATATGCTTTACAGCATCCGGAGCATCGGAAGGTGCAGGCGGCATGGGCGTTCCCCATTCTTCGACCGGTGATTGTCTCACTTTTCCCACTCGATACTTTCCCGCCATACTGAGGGTTCGGTTCAGCAAATTGCCCAGCGAGTTTGCGAGCGCGGCGTTGTAACTTTGGATGAGCCTTTCCTCGCTGAAGTCTGCATCCTTGCCGGTGGCAATGTCGCTCATGAGGTAGTAACGCAGGGCTTCCGCGCCGTATTTGTCGGCGAGGGCGTCGGGATCAATGACGTTGCCGAGGCTCTTGCTCATTTTCGCGCCGGCGATGTTCCACCAGCCGTGCACGAGCAGGGTGGGCATCTCGTCGTCGGAAAAGCCGAGCGCTTTCAGCATCACCGGCCAATAGACACCGTGGGCGGGGATGAGGATGTCTTTGCCGATGACGTGGAGGGGCGGCCAGAGGGAGGCAAAGGATGAAGGATGAGGGATGAAGGATGAAGAAGTTGGGCCTGCGGCGGATGAGGAAGGAGGCGGCCCGTCTTCCACGCTGCCCTTCATCCTTTCGGCGTAGTTCGGATCGTGGCCGGGGACGAAGGTGATGTAGTTCACGAGCGCGTCGAACCAGACGAAGGTGACGAAGCCCGCGCCGAAGGTCTCGGGAAAGGGGATGCCCCACTTTAGCCGCGAGGCGGGGCGGGAGATGCAGAGGTCGCCGTCGAGTTTCTCCACGGCGTGGCGCAGCTCGGCGACGCGGAAGTCGGGGACGACGAACGGATTTTCCTCGGCGCTGCGTTTGGCGATGAAATCGAGGAGCCACTGCTTCGGGTCCCAACCGGGCAGGCCGGTCGCGGGGTCCTGGGTGAGGCGGAAGTAGAAGTTCTCCTCGTCGCGCTCCTCGACCACGCCCCACTCGGAGCCGAACTGCCCGTCGGGGCCGCGCTCTTTGTCGGTGAGGAACTGCTCCTGCCGCACGCTGTAAAAGCCGCGCTGCGACTTCTTGTAAAGCCAGCGGCTCTGCCCGGTCGCCGGGTCTTTGTCGTCCCAAAGCTTCTGCAAATTGGCGCGCACACATTCCTTGTGGAGCGGGTCGGTGGTCGCCGCCCAGCCGGTGTATTGCACGTCGAGTTTGTCCCACAAGGCGACGAACTTCGCCGTGATTTCATCCACGAATTGCTGCGGCTCGACGCCCTGTTTTTCCGCCGACTGCTGGACCTTTTGCCCGTGCTGATCGACGCCCGTGAGGAAGAAAACGTCGTCGCCTTTCAGCCGGTGATAACGCGCGAGGACATCGGCGAGCACCTTCTCGTAAGCGTGGCCGATGTGCGGCGCGCCGTTGGTGTAATCAATGGCGGTGGTGATGAAGAAGGGTTTGGACATGGAAAGGGAGTAGTGCGCCCGGCATCAGGCACCGGCGGGTCGATCGTCGCGATGGGTGTGCCAGAACCGCAGGACATGCACCACAGCCGCGGCTTCGTCGATCCGGTAGATGATGCGATAGACGCCGAAGGCTACGATTTCGCGGGCTTCGGGCCAATCGGTGATTTTTGCGCTCCGCCCGCGGCGGGCGCTCGCCGCATCGGAAAGTTCGACCTCGGCCCGGTGGACTAAATCGCGATGATACTTTTCGCCGCGCCACGCTTCTTCACGCGCCGCCCAGTATTCACTGAGATCGTCGAGATCGGCTTGCGCGCGGCGTGAGAAATCTACGCGGAACGTCGCTTCGCCCATTTCTCTTCCATTCTCTGCTTCACCTCTTCGAGCGTGAGAACGCGGCCTTCGGCGATGTCCTGCTCCGCCTCGCCAATTGCCAGACTGAGCCTGGCCTCCTCGTAAAGCTCGCGCAGACCGGGGTGGTCATCCGGGAAGGCATCGACCCACTGATGGATGGTTTCTTTCATCGACATGGTGCGGAAACTAGCACGCGGGCGCGGCAAACTCACGCGGGCTTTTTGATCTTCCCGCCCCAGCCGAGGATCTTCGCTTTCGCGCCGGCGGACTCGGCTTCGGGGATCATGCCGGCGCGGACGTAAAAGAGCGAGAGGCTGGACCAGGCGAGCTGGTCGTTGGGGCGCAGCTCGACGGTGCGGAGGCCGGCGGCGATGGCTTCGGGGTAGCGGCCGAGTTTCATCAGCGCCATGCCGAGGGCGTGCCAGCCGTCGGAGAAGTCCGGCGCCAGTTCGGTGCAGCGCGCGTATTTCGTGGCGGCGGCGGCGAGGTCGCCGAGCGCGAGGTCGCCATTGGCGTCGTCGAAGATCTCCTCGACCGCGGGCGGCGCGTCCATTTTCTCGCGGCGGAAAACGGCGGGCGTCAGCCGCGCTTCGGCACCATCACGCGGGCCTCGGTGCGGCGGTTTTTCAGCCACTCGATGAACATCGTCTCGCGGGAAAACTGGGAAATATTGTCCGCGAGGAATTCTTTCTGCGCGGCGAATTTTGAGTCGTCAATCGGCGGGCGCTTATCCACGCGGATGAGGACGCCGCCCGTGGCCGTGGGGGTGAACGGGCTGAGCGCGCCCTCCTTCAGCTCCGCCGCGGCCATCATCACTTCGCGGGCGTCGGCGCCGTCGAATTTCGGTTCGGCCTGCGAGAATGCCCCGAAGACCTCGGCCTTCACCCCGGCGGTCGTGGCGGCCTCGGCGAAGCCATGACCGGCCTTGAGTTCGGTGTCGATTTTGGTGCGCACCTCGGCGGCCTTGAGATTGAGCGCCTCCTGGGCGCGCTCGCGTTTGATCTGCTCCACGAGCTGCGGCCGGGCTTCATCGAGGGTCAGCGGGCGCACCTCGCTGATCCCGGTCAGCCGCAGCGCGTAGTAGCCGCGCTCGGTGGTGATGATGTCGCTGACGGCCTCTTTCATGGTGAGCTTAAACGCGGCCGCGACCACGTCGGGCGCGCCGCCGAGCGCGGGCGGGACATCGCGCCGGGTGAACTCGGGAACTTCTTCCACCTTCGCGCCGGCCTTGGCCGCGACGGCGGCAAAGTCCGCGCCCTTCTCCGTCATCGCCACGGAGAAATCCTCCGCCGCCTTGCCCAGCCGGCCGAGTTCCTCCGCGCGCGCCTTGCCTTCGAGCGGTTTGTCGGTGGTGGCGAGGACGAACGTGGCGACCTGCACCTTGCGCTTTTCCTCGGACTTGAGCTGGCCCTTCCGCGTCTCGAAGAGCTTCTGCACTTCCTCATCCGGGCTCGTGGCCTTGGCGAGGAAGTCGTCGAGCTTGAACCGGACGACGGACGCTTCGGTCTTCTGATAGCGCTGGTCGTAGATCGCCCGCACTTCCGAGGGTGCCGGAGCGGCGGTGGATCCGAGGAGCATTTTCAGCTTTTTCAAACGCAGTTCGTCGCGCACGAGATCCGCGACTTGCTTCTCGTCGAAGCCCATCGAGGGGAGGGCGCTCTGGACGATCATGCCGTATTTCTTGGGGTCGAAAGCGCCGCCGGTTTGGAACACGGGGAGAGCCTGGACTCCGGCGAAAACTTCATCCTCGGAAACGCTGAGGCCAAGCTGCTCCGCCTCGTGGCGCACGACCATGCTGTTCCAGATGAAGTTTTCGATCGCGGCCTCTTCACTCTGCGGCCGGCCCACCACCGACATCAGCAGCTCCTGCATGCCCAGCTTTTGCGCGAGCGAAAATTTCCGCGCCTCGCGCTGCATCTGCACCTCCGTCACCGAGCGTCCGTAAATGGTGGCCTCGTGGTTCGCGCCCAGTTTTCCCATGGCTCCGCTCTGGTCGAAAAATCCGACGAAGGCGATGATGATCAACACCGTGAAAACGATGAGGAGCGGCTGCTGATAGCGGCGGATGAGGCGGTTGAGCATGATAGGAAGTTTCGAGGTTGCGTTCGCCGGGGGGCGTCACTAGCTTGCCGCCCGCCGAGCCGATGAAGCTAAGTTTCCCCGCCACTTTTCAGCAACTTCTATTTACCGCGGGCAGCGTCTTGTCGCTCGCGGCGGGAGCTTTTGGCCAGCAGGATGCCGATATCGTGGTCGCCGGGGTGCCCCAGCGGGTGAAAGTCGTGGCGATCAGTGGGCCGGTGCTGGTCATCAGGACGGAGGCGGGGGATCGCCCCATCCAGTTGGCGCAGATTTCCGATGTGCGGATGGCCGCGCCGCCGGAGTGGGCGGCGGGCTATCAGGCTTATCAGGCGAAAGATTACGGCAAAGCGCTCGGCCTGGTGAAGAACGTGACCGATCGCTTTCGCGGACTTCCCGGCACGGGCTCGCCGTGGGCGCAGCAGGCGTCGGCTTTCCTCGTGGAGATCCACCTCGCGCTCAAGGACGCGGTTCGGGCGGAAATCGAGTATGGCGCTTTCACCAAAGCCTATCCCGCCGGCGGTTCGGTGCAGGGCGAGGTCATCGGCGCGCGCATCGCCTTGGCGAAAAAGAACGTGGCGGTCGCCAAACAAAAGCTCAGCCCGATCACCGAAGCCGCGCTGAAGGAGAAAGCCGGACCTGCGGCCAGCGCGCTGGCTTACAGCCAGGCCTTTCTGGTCAGCGGGCAGATCAAGGAGACCGAGGGAAATCTGGCTGGCGCGCTGGAAGATTATTTGCGCACCGTCACGATCTTCTACCAAGATCGCGGGGCCGTGGCGCTCGCTCAGGAGAAAGCTGATAGTCTCCGCAAACAGCATCCCGAAATCGCCGTTCCGTAATTTTCCATTTTCTTAAACCAACCATGATCCTGTCCAAGCTCCGCCGTCACCTGCCGCTCGTTCTTTTCCTCACCATCCTCTGCCTGGCCTCCGGCACCGGCCTCGCTGAGGGCGACGACGCGGCCGCGGACGCTCCGGCGCCCCACAGCGTTCTGGATATGATCATGGATGGCGGCCCGTTGATCATGTTCATCTGGGTTTGCATCATCGGCACGTCGATCACGATGGTCACGTTCATCATTCAAAACGTCATGTCGCTCCGGAAGGACAAGCTGGCCCCGCCCCCGCTGGTCCAGGCGCTCCAGCAGACGATCGCCGCCGGGAACTATCAGGAGGCGTGGGCCACCTGCGCGGCGAATAAGAACTATCTCGCCAATGTCCTCAAAGCCGGGCTCACCCGCCTCGGTCGGGGCAAGGAAGCAGTGGAAACCGCCGTGGCCGAGCACGGCCTGCGCGAGGCCTCGGTGCTGCGCGTGCGCAACAGCTACCTCTCGGTCATCGGCGTCGTCAGCCCCATGATCGGGCTGCTCGGCACGGTCATCGGCATGATGGGGGCGATGGCCGCGCTCGGCATCAAGAGCAACCCCGGCGTGCTCGCGGCCAAGATCGGCGAAGTGCTCCTCGCCACCGCGAGCGGCCTCTTCATCGCCATTCCGGCTTTCGTTGCCTACTACGTTTTCCGCAACGTCTCCCAGATGTGCCTCGTCCACGCCGACGACGTGGTGAACACGCTGCTCCTCGACATCCCCTACGACGAGCTGGCCGGCGTCCAGATCGGCGAAAATTTCGACGCCGGTGCGCCCGCACCGGGTTTCAATCCCGGCGTGCGCAAAGTCTCCATCGCCCTGAGCACCGCCTGCCCGGTCTGCAGCGGCGCGGTCAACCCCGGCATGAATCCCTGCCCGCACTGCGGCACCACGCTCGACTGGTCGGCTTGATCTGCGCACGGCCATGGCCCGCCTCTCTCACACCCAGCTCACGCGCCAGCAGACGCGTCTCGTGCCCGAGGAGGAGCCGGAATTTCAGATCGCGCCGATGATCGACATCCTGCTCGTGCTGCTCGTCTTTTTCATGTCCATCACCACGGCCGAAATCCTCCAAGTCAATGAGGGTGTCATCCTCCCGGTCGCCAAGGACGCCAAAGAGCGCGCGAAGCCGAAAACGGGCGAGATCATCGTCAACGTCCTGTGGAGTCCGCTGACCGACGTGGGTAGCATCGAGGTTTCCGAGCAACAGTTCGCCCGCGCCGATGAACTCAAAGACTTGCTCGCCCGCGCCGTGGCCGCGGCTCCGGAAACGCGCATCCTCATTCGCGCGGATCGCAACGTCCGCTACGACTACCTGCGTTCGATCATGATCGTCGCCGGCGGCGCCGGCGTCGGCAAAGTCACCTTCTCGGTCGTGGATAAGGACAACGGCACTCCCGCGCCTCCGGCCAATACCCCGCCGTGATCCCGCAACCCTTTACCACTCACTGACAAATGTCTGGATCCGTAGGCTCCGAAGATGGCGACATGGGCTTTCAAATCGCCCCGATGGTGGATGTCGTATTTGTGCTCATGGTTTTTTTCATGGCCATGTCCGGCCAGCAGGTCAACGAACGGGAGCTGAACATCGCCCTGCCGAGCGGCTTGGTAGGCCAGGGACCGCCGCCGACCCTCCTCCTCATCGACATCTCCGCCGATGGCCAGGTGACGATGAATAGCAAGTCATTCGGCACTCCGGCGGATAAAGGTCTCGTCACCCTGCGCGACGCGCTGAAAGGCATCGTCGAGGGATTTGGCGGCAATAATCCCGTCATCATCCGGCCCAATCCGCAGACCAAGCACGAGCGCATCGTGGATGTGCTCAACGCCGCCGCCGCCGCCGGCGTCACGAAGCTTTCATTCAGCTAGCAGCGGGGCCGGCCCTCAAAACTGCGCGCGCAGTTTTTCCGGTGTCGCGCCGCCCGCGCGCAGGGCGCGCAGGCTGGTGGCATGATCGCGTTTCGCGAGGCGGAGGCCGCTCACGTCGGTCATCAGCGGGCAGTGGAAAAAGGCGGGCGCAGCGAGGCCGAGCGCGCGGTCGAGCAGGAGCTGGCGGCAGGTGCTGGTCAGCAGGTCGGCGCCGCGCACGACTTCGGTGATGCCCATCGCCGCGTCATCCACCACGCAGGCGAGCTGGTAGCTCGGCAGGTCGTCTTTTCGCCAGACGAGGAAGTCGCCGAAATCACGCCCCGCCGTCTCCCTGTGCGGGCCGAGCGCGCGGTCGCTGAAAGTGATCGTCTCGCCGTCCGGCACGCGGAAGCGCCAGTTCACGCCCGCCCGCTGAGTTTCGGATTTCGGATTTGGGATTTCGAGTTTCCCGCGCCGCGGGCGGCAGGTGCCGGGATAAAGCGGCTCGTCCTCGCCCGCATGCGGCGCGCCGAGTGCGCGGAGCACGTCCTGCCGCGAGCAGTTGCACGGGTAGATGACGCCGCGCGCGCGCAGCTCTTCAAACGCCGCCGTGTAGTGCGCCATCCGCTCGCTCTGCGTGTAGGGCGCGTGCGGGCCGCCCACATCCGGCCCTTCGCTCCAGCGCAGCCCGAACCAGCGCAGATCCTCGAGCATCGCCGCGCGAAACTCCGCCCGGCAACGCGCTTGGTCGAGATCCTCGCTCCGCAAAATCAGCGCGCCGCCCGCCGCCGCCGCGCGTTCCTGCGCGATCCAAAAAGTGCGGGCGTGCCCGAGGTGCAGGTAGCCGGTCGGCGACGGGGCCAGCCGCCCGCGGTATGGCGGCGGCGCGGCACTCATCGCTTCGGCTGCGTGATGTGCGGCTCGCGGAGGTAGATGGGTTCGAGGTCGCCGGTGGCAGTGAGGCCGCGGCCGGCGTGCGCGAGCCGGGCGAGGCGGACGGCGGAGGGGAGGGCGATTTCCGCGCTGGGAAAAGCGGGGAGCGGGACGCTGGTGAAAACGGGGAGCGCGGAGTGCGCGGCGAGGAGGGTGTGGAGTTCGCCGGCGGTGGCGAGGAGCGGACCGGCGGTGCAAAGGCCGTCCTCGACGTGCGTGAAATAAAACGTGTCGCGGCGGGCGTCGCCGATGGCGAGGTAGGCGGGCGCGTTGGTTTCGAGCGCCGCCACGGAGGGCAGGCCGACGAGTTGCGCGCGGAGGCCGAGTTTCAGCCCGATCGCGGCGGCGATGGCGATGCGGACGCCGGCATACGATCCGGGGCCGAGGCCGATGGCGACTTGATTCAAGCGGGGCGCGGCGGCGAGGGCGCGTTCGAGGACCGGGAAAAGCGCGGCGCTGGTGCGGCGGTCGGCGGTGAAGGTTTCGTCGAGCCGGAGTTCCCCGTCCACGAGCAGCGCGACGGTGCCGTGATGGGTCGAGGTGTCGATGGCGAGGATGGTCATGGGGCAGGGGATTCCTCGATCGCGCGCGCGCCGTCGTCGCGATGTGTGAAGCGCAGCCAGCGGGTGTGCGGCGGGAGGAGCGCGGGGAATTTTTCCGCCCACTCGATGACGCAGACGCCGTCGCCGAAAAGGTATTCGTCGAGCCCGATGCGGAGCGCCGCGTCGGCGTCGTCGAGGCGGTAGAAGTCGAAGTGGTAGAGCGGGAGCCGCCCGTCGGCGTATTCGTGGATGAGCGTGAAAGTGGGGCTGGTCACGCTGACCGGCGCGCCGAGTCCGGTGGCGAGACCTTTGACGAAGTGCGTCTTGCCCGCGCCGAGTTCGCCGCTGAGCGCGAGGACGTCGCCGCGCCGGAGCGTGGCGGCAACGGTCTGGCCGTGCGCGACCGTTTCTTCAGCGCTGGCGGAAATGATCGAAGACATCAGGGATTTCAGATTTCAGATTTCTGATTTCAGATTTTGGACGGAGCGCGCCGATGCGGGTGAGGGCGAGGCGGGGAAAGCGCTGTTTCCATGCGGCTTCCAGCGCGGTGGCTTGGCGGGGCGCGAGGGCGAAAAGGAGTTCGTAATCTTCGCCGTCGGTGACGGCTTGGGCCACGGTGCAGCCGGCGGTGCGCGGCAGGGCGGATTCTTCGAGGGTGAAAGCGCAGCGACTGGCGGCGGCGAGGCGGGGAAGGTCGGCGGCGAGTCCGTCGCTGAGGTCCATCATGGCGTGGAGAGAAAAATTCGCGGTGAGCCAGCGGGCCTCGGCGAGGCGCGGGGTGAAGTCGAGATGCCGTCCCGCGAGCGAGCCGCCGAGCCGGCCGGTGACGTAAAGCGCGTCGCCGGGGCGTCCACCGGAGCGGAGGATGCAGCGGGCGCGCTCGACGGTGCCGGTGAGGGCGACGTTGAGGAAAAGCGGGCCGGGTGAGCGCGCCGTCTCGCCGCCCACGATGCTCACGCCAAAACGCCGCGCGGACTTGCGCAGCCCGGCGTAAATCCCGCGCACGCGGGCGAAGCTGGTCGTGGGCGGCGCGGCGATCGTGATGAGCGCGTGCCGCGGTTCGCCGCCCATCGCGGCGATGTCGCTGACCGCGCGGCCCAGCGCTTTCCACCCGATGCGGCGCGGATCTTCGTCGGGGAGAAAATGCACGCCCTCGATGACGGCGTCGGTTTTCAACAACTGCCAGTGCCGGTCGCGCGGACGGCCGATGACCGCGCAATCATCGCCCGCTCCGACCCGGACATCCGCGCCGAGCGCGAGGGCGCGGGTGAGTTCCGCGACGACGCGATTTTCGCCGAGGTCGGAGAGTTTCACAGCGGGGGGACGACGCCTTTGGCGCTGAGCCAGACGACGCAGAGACTGGTGAAATTGAAGAGCGCGTGCATGCCGATGGGGACGAGCAGCGAGCCCGTGCGCTCGTAGGCGAGGGTGAGGCAGACGGCGAGGACGAAAAGCCCGCCGACGGCGGTGAGGCTGAGGTGAAAGGCGGCGAAGAGCAGCGCGGAGGCGAAGCCGCCGGCCAGCGGGCCGAGATAGCGCTTGCCCACGCCATAGAAAAAGCCGCGAAAGATGAACTCCTCGGCGACCGGCGCGAGGATGACACCGGCGAAGAAAATCTTCGCCATCGCGACCATGTCATTCCGCCGGGCCACATCGCGAAAGAGATTCACCAGCGGTTGCTGCTCGGCCTGCCCCTGCATGACGGCGAGCGTCACGAGATTGGCTGCCCCGGCAAAAATGAAGGCGAGGACGACGAGCCCGAGCGACCAGCCGATGACCCGCCCCGGCCCGAGGCGATCGAGCCCGAGCGCCGGGACGAGGCGGAGGCCGCGGTAGTGCAGAAAGGCGGCGACGCCGATGACGAGCACCGGAAAGAAAAGCGAACCCGGCAGCACCTGCTCGATTTTCACCGCCTCGCTCGCGGCCCCACGGTGCAGGACCGCGCCGACCCCGAGCGCGACAAAAGCCACGGCCAGCACGAGGGCCACGAGGGCGTCCGGCATGCGCCATCCTTCGGTTCGCACCTGGCCGCCGTCCGTCCGCATGCGGTGGACGACCTCCGCCTGCACCTTCACGGCCAGGGCGAGCGCGGCGAAACCGAGCCCGATCGCGACGGGAGTCATACCTTCCGGCCGCAAGGGCTAGGGCACATAGAAGCTCGGGAGAAAGTAGAGCCGCCCGGCTTCGAGTTTCGGCATGAGGGATTTCATGACGTTCACCTCGACGCTGGATTTTTGGCTCTGCCCGAGCACGCGAAAGAGCCGACCAAAATGGAACGGCGACTCGTAGCGGATGATCGTCGCGCCGCTGGCTTTGCCGAGCTCCATGGCTTTGGAGTAGGCGTCTTCGATCTGGCCGAGCGAGTCGATGAGCTTGGCCTCCTTCGCGTCCCGGCCGGAAATGATCCGCCCGTCGGCGAGGCCGTTGCGCAGCTCGGCTTCGTCCCGTTTCCGCTCGCGGGCCACGATGCCCACGAATTTCCCGTAGGTGTCCATGACCATCTTTTGCACGTAATCCTTTTCCTCCGGCCGCATCTCGCGGGAGCCGCTGAGCATGTCTTTGAAAGCCCCGCTTTTGAAAGTGACGGCCTCGAGCCCGACTTTGCCCATGAGTTCGCGGTAGTTCAGCGTCTGCATGATCACGCCGATGGAACCGGTCAGCGTCGTTTCATTCGCCATGAGATGGCTGCCGCCGCAGGCCACGTAATAGCCGCCGGACGCAGCGAGCGAGCCCATGTAAACGACGACCGGTTTCTTGTTCGAGGGACCGAAGCCGCCGTCGCGCACTTTGCACACGGCGTTGTAGATCACGTCCGACGCGGTGACTTCGCCGCCGGGGGAATCCACGTGGAGCACCACGGCCTTCACCTTGTCGTCGAGCGCGGCCTGTTCGAGCTGGAGTTTGAGATCATCGACCATCGTCTCGCCCACCGAGCCCGGCTCCATGCTGCTGATGATCCCGCGCAGGTGGATGAGTGCGATCTTGCCCGGAGCATCCTTGCCATCGGCCTGAGGCTTGGCGTCCATGACCACCGCCTCCTCGAATTTCGCCGCAGATGGTTTGACGGGATTGCGCATGCCGAGCGCGCCGACGGAGAAAACCAAGGCGAAGAAGATGAGCCCAAGACAAAGGCCGAAGCCCGCGAGCATCCAGAGACAGCCGGAGTTTTTCTGCGTCATAGTGGGCGGAAGGTGGAGGATGCGGGCGCGGGTGACAAGTGGGGAGTGCCGGCGCGCGCTTCCGGGCAAAAACGAACCCGCCGGTCAGGCGGCATTGGCGCGCGCTGACCGGCGGGTTTGGTTAGTGGTTGGGTGCGCGGTTTGGGCCGCGCTCCGGGGTTATTCGACCGGCGCGGGCTCGACGGGCGTCGGCGGGGTGGTCGGCGGCGGAATCTGCACGACCTGGAAATTCGCCGTGGTCTGCTGGAGGAGCTGGGCGAGGCGGACGACGCCGGAGGGCGTCATGGCGATGCGCGTGTGGATCGGCATCACCGACACGCCGGGGCGGTCGGCGACGATACCGGAGGTGAAATCGAGATAGACTTCCTCGGCGCCGACGCTGACCAGCGCGTGGTTCGCGTAGCGGGCGGTGAAGTTTTCGTATTTGAGCTGGAGGCTTGGCTGTGGGGCTTGCGGTTGGTTTGACATAGAGCCGCGTGCTTTAGCAGTCCGCCCGGGGGCTTTGCAACCGCACAAATGCGGCTCAGGTAATTTTTTTCATGCGCCGGCTTTTGGCTAACCAACGCCCCGGCGTGCTGCTTAGTTTGCCGTGCCCCGATGAACGGCCTCGCCGCCATGCTTGGGATCGCCGCGCCCGCCCGCGACAGGTCAGATCCGCCCGCCGCGTGGGAGCCGCTTTGCCAGGTGCTGCTTTGCGCGAAAGAGTTCCTGTATCTAGACTAGCACCCATGAAAAATTTCACGGCAGTCATTCATAAAGGTGAGCCGCACGAAGGCGGTTACTGGGCCACCTGCCTGGAAGTCCCCGGGGCCAACGGTCAGGGCGAGACGCGCGAGGCGTGCCTCGAAGACCTCGCCCGCGCGAACAAGCTGCTCCTCGAAACCGCGCGGGACGAAGCCTTCCGTTTGGATCCCGCCGCCGAGGAAGCGGTCGTGGCTGTTCCATGAAGCGCCGTGCGCGGCTGAGCCATTGGCAAGATCCCGGATGCGTGCCGTTTCGCGAAGGTGGAAGTCACTCGATTTGGATGAATCCCCAGACCGGGCGCAAGGAAGCCGTGCCCCGTCACACCGAAGTAAAAACGCATCTTGCCCGGAAAATTTGTCGCAGCTGGTCCGTCGAGCCGCCGCCCGGTGATTGATTCCCGCTGAATATGCCCATCTCCCGCCGCCAAATACTGAACCGCTTCGCCAGCGGCTTCGGCACGCTCGGGCGCGATCACGAAAAGCTCACGGATCGTTACAGCGGGCGCGATTTCCGGCTGCCCGATGTGAGCGGGAAGGTCGTGCGGGAAATCCTCGCGTGAAGAGTGGAAGAAGTGCGCGTCCTCCTCCGGTTCTTCGCGCACCCAAAATCACAACCGTGCGTTCGATTTCTCGGGATGACACGCTGTTGACCTATGCACACCGAACACCTTACCACGCTCTTCCACGAAAATTTCGCCGCCTTCGGTGAACTCGGCGCGTCGGTGTGCGTGTGGCACGAAGGACGCGAAGTGCTGTCGCTCGCGGGCGGTTTCCGCGACCGCGCGAAAACGGAGCCGTGGAGCGCGGAGACGCCCGTGCTGTTTTGGTCGGCGACGAAAGGGCTGGCCGCCGCGTGTCTGCTGCACGCCTGCCAGGAGCATGGCGTCGCGCCGCTCACGCCCGTGGCCGAGGTGTGGCCGGAGTTTGCGCAGGCCGGGAAAGACGGGGTGACGATCGCGGAACTGCTCTCGCATCAGGCCGGGCTCCCCGCGCTCACGCAACCGGCGGACGCGCAGGACCACGCGGCCGTGGCCCACGCCCTCGCTGCGGAGGCTCCCGCCTGGCCGCTCGGCGAGGGGCACGGCTACCACCCGCGCACCTTCGGCTATCTCGTGGATGAACTCCTCCGCCGGCTCACCGCGACCACCCTCCGCGACTACTGGCGCGCACACTTCGCCGAGCCGCTCGCCCTCGACGTGTGGATCGGCCTCCCGCCCGAACGCCTCGCCGAGGCGTCCGCCATTTTCCCGGCCAAGACCGCCCCGCCCAAAGGCGACCCCTTCTACACCGCCTTCGCCACGCCCGGCTCGCTCACCGTCCGCGCCTTTGCCTCCCCCCGCGGCCTGCACAGCGTGGCCTCCATGAACACGCCCGAGGCCCGCACCGCCTCCTTCGGCGCGTTCGGCGGTATCGGCACCGCGCGCGGTCTGGCGAAATTCTACGCCCTGCTCGCCAGCGGCGGCGTGTGGGAAGGGCGGCGCTTCTTCGAGCCGCCCACCCTCGACTGGATGACCACCACCCTCACCCAAGGTCCCGACCGCGTATTGCACAGCGAAACCGCTTTCGCCGCCGGCTTCATGCGCGACCCCGTGGACGCCCACGGCCGGAAAACGCGCACCCACTTCGGCCCCTCGCCGCGCGCCTTTGGTCACCCCGGCGCCGGCGGTAGCCACGCCTTCGCCGACCCCGACACCGGCCTCGCCTTCGCCTACGTCATGAACCAAATGGAACCCGGCGTCTTCCCCGGCCCCAAATGCCTCCGCCTCCTCGCCGCCCTCTCCGCGGAGCCGTGAATCCGCGCCGCGCACTTTGCGGTGCGCCGGAGGGACGCTCACCGGGAAATGCGCGATCCGTCCACCCTGGAGATCGTCCGCTCCGGCTGGGAATTGGTGCCGCTCTTCGGCCCCACCGTGGCGTGGAAGGTGACGACCCTGTCCTCCGGGTGCGCCGGTTTTCGCTGCCGGCTCGGGCCAGATGGGTGCGCGCGGCTGGTTGAAATGATTTCGCTCTGGCGACCGGCTGTTGAGGAAACACGTCCCGCTGATTCCGTGAGCGCCGCTCCTCATGGTCGCCACCGATCTCTCGCACGCTGGGCCTTGCGAAATCCGGTTTATTTTTCTGCAACCCCCGGTACAGTCGCCGCTCCTCAGCCGTTTATGCTCCAAGACAACCCCCTCTGGCACCTCTTCACCGCCCGACTCCACGTCATCGTAGCGCTGATTGGTGCCCTCATCCTCACCGCCATCCTCGCCGCCGCCGCCGGCACGGGAGATAGTATCCAAGTAGCCCTCATCATGGCGACCATCGTGGCCGTCGCACTGGTTCTGATGCTCGGGGAAAAATACTGGATGCTGATCCCCTTTGCCTTCTCGGCGCAGCTCCCCGCCTTTCCCATTCGCGGCCGGTTGCTGGAACTGCCGGAGGTCGTAGCCGTGTTCTGCACCGTGGCGCTTCTGGTCCGCCTCGCAGTAAGGCGGCAGAAATTCACGCTGTTCCGGGCCCAACATGCTCCTTTTCTCCTCTATGTTGGCTGGGTGGCTTTCATTTTTTTCCTGAACCCGATCGGCTTCAGCGGCTTGGCCGATTCAGGCGCGGGACTCGGCGGGGCGCGGTTTTACGCGAAGATCCTGATGGCCCTCGCCGCTTTCCTCATCATGGCCAACCAGGAGATCACCGAGAAGGACTGCAAATGGATCCTGCTTCTGCTTCTCATTGGAAGCGCCCTGTCGTCCGTCTACCAGATCGGCTTGTATTTCCTACCAAGTTCCTTTGGTGCCTATGTGGACCTTTCAGTGGACCTGGATTCTTTCTACACCTGGCACCAGTCACTGGCGATCGTGCCGCTTTTGCTTATCACCCTTGGTTTCTCCCGCTATCGGCCTTCGGAGCTGTTTTCCCTGCATCGGCTCTGGTCCGTCTTTGGGTTCGGTTTGTGTGTCGTTTTGATCGCGTTCAGCGGCAAGAGGCAAGCGATTGCCACCGTTCCGATGCTGGCTATTTTGGCCGCCTTCATGCGGCGGGAATGGGGCTTTTTCATGCTTTGGGTGGGTGGAGCCATCCTCGCCGGATGCATCATCGTCGCGGGCCACGGCGAGTTGTTCCGGTTCCCTTTGATCGTCCAGCGCGCCTTGTCCGTCCTGCCGGCCCAATGGGATGCGAAACTCGGAACTGGCTATGAGGGAGGAAAGGATGAATTCCGCACCGAACTCCGGAGGCAGGCGATCAAGAAAATTGAGCTAGCTCCATGGATCGGAGAAGGTTACAAGATTGATCTTAGCGTCGGTCAAGCATTGAGTGCTCAGTATGCCACCCGAGGTGGAGACATCGAACTGCAGTGCGCTCCGTTTGCGATGGGCTCGGCCTGGCACAACACCTGGCTGGGCTACGCCGCCGATTTCGGCATTCCCTTGTGCATCATCGCTGCGCTGATCTTTTTCTTCATCATCAGAGC
>CAIQUL010000247.1 GCA_903874975.1 uncultured Chthoniobacter sp.
CATTCGTCATTCCCCCCGCCTGCGCCCGCCGGGAACTCCGCTCAGGATGACGGGTGAGGGGACGTTACGCGAAGAAATGCTCGCGCTTCTTCGGCGCGGGCGGCTCGCAGATGCGGGCGACGAGATCGTCCCAACTCCCGCCGCCGCTGAGGATGCCGATCTCTACGCGCAAGTAGTAGACCGGCACATCCAGCCCCTCGAATTTTCCCGGAAACCGGACGCTGTCCTTCTCCGTGGTCACGATGCAATCCAGATCGCGCCGCGCGCAGCGGTCGGAAAACTCGCGCAGTTCCTCGTCGGTGAAGCGGTGGTGATCGGCGAAGCGCTTCGTGATTTCGAGCGTCGCTCCGAGCGCGGTGAGCTTTTCCTCGAAACTCTCGGGGCGCGCGATCCCGGAGATGGCGGCGACAAATTTCCCGGCGAGGAAATCCAGCGGGAGCCGGTCTTCCACGACGTAAAGATTTTGCAGATAGAGCGCCTCGTGTTTCGTCTCGATGATCTCGGCCGTCCGATTGAATTGGCGCAGGCGCTCGATCAGCGCCGCATTGCCGGAGGCCGGGGATTTCGTGATGAAAATGTAGTTCGCGCGCCGCAGGTTCGACGGCGGCTCGCGGAGCGTGCCGCGCGGGAGCAGGAACTCGTTTCCGAACGGCGCCTGCGCGTCGATCAGGCAGACCTCCAGCCGGTGCTTGAGCGTGAGGTATTGCATGCCGTCATCGAGGATCAGCGTGTCGCATTTCAACTCGCGGATGGCGTAGAGCGCGGCGCGCACGCGGTCCTTGTCCACGAGCACGACGATGTCGCCGAGCGACTTCGCGAGCATGTAGGGCTCGTCGCCGGCAAAGCGGCTGTCGAGCAGCAGCCGCGTGCCGTCGTGGACGATGCGTGGCTTGCGGCGCTCCATGCCGAGCCACTTGCGCTGGAGTCGGCGGAAAAACGGCGGGCGCTTTGCTTTGTAGCCGCGGCTGAGGATGGCCACCCGCCGCCCGCGATCCTGCAGGGTGCGCGCAAACTTTTCCACGACCGGCGTTTTGCCGGTGCCGCCGACGGTGAGATTGCCGACCGAGATGACGAGGCATGCGGGCGAGTGCTCGCGGATAAACCGCTGTCGGTACAGCCAAAGCCGCGTCTGCACGCCGCCGCGAAAGAGCCAACTCAGCACGTAGAGAAACCAGCGCAGCAGGGCGGCGCGCTTGCCGTAACGACGGTCAAGAATGACGTCGGTGGCGAACTGCTCGAACTCGTCCAGCCTTTGGCGCACGGCTTAGGAAAGGATGAAGGGTGAAGGATGAAGGATGAAGCGCGCGCTCATGGGAGGACGACGGCGCCGGTGTTGTCGGCCTGGGTGATGACGATGCGGGCGCCGGCGTTGCCGCTGGCCGTGTGCATCGCCGCGGCGATTTCATCCTTCATCGTTCCGCCTTCATCCTTTTCCTCCACCACGCAGCAGATCGTGGAGCCGCTGCCGCTGAGGAAGCCGCCGAGCGCGCCGGCCTGCTCGCCGGCGGCGATGACTTTGCTGAGAAAGGGGATGAGTTCCTTTTCGCGGAATGGCTGATGCAGTTGGTCGGCGAAGGCGCCGCGGAGCAGGGAGTAGTTTTGCGCGGCGAAGGCGGCGGTGATGCGGCAGGCGTTGACGCAGCTTTGCACGGCGGCGAGGCGGTCGAGTTGCGCGGGCAGGACTTTTCTGGCGGCGGGCGTGGCAACCTCGAAGTCCGGGATGAGCAGGACGAAGCGCAACTCCGGCGCGACGGTGAAGCGCGCGACCTCCATGCCGCCGGCCACCGTGAAGCCGCCGAACGCCGCAGGCGCGGCGTTGTCTGGGTGGCCTTCGAGTTCCGCGCAGAGCGCGAAAAGCCGGTCGGCAGACAGCGGGCGGGAAGCGAGTTCGTTGAGTCCGTGGAGGAGGCCGAGCCGCACCGTGACGCTGCTGCCCAGGCCGCGTGAACGGGGGACATCGCCCGCGATTTTCCACGAAAACGGGAAGGGTGTGCCGCCGCTCGCCGCGAAGAATTTCTCCGCCGCCGCCGCGGCCATCGCATCGGCCTGGGGCTCGGTGGCGCGGGCCACGGTCACGCGGTTGTAGATTTGCAGCGCGACGCCGAGGCAATCGTAGCCGGGGCCGAGATTGGCGGTGGTCGCAGGGACGCGGATGGTGACTTCGTTCATCGGGGCGTGAAGTCTCGCGGCGCGGCGGGCGGCGGGTCAAGCGGGACGCATGCGCTCCGGGCGGGAGCCTTGCGGTGTGGACGCGAGCCGTGCGCCGGGTATCTTCCGCGCCGCATGCTTCCTTGGTTTCAAGACCGCTTTCCGCTCTACCTCGCCCCGATGGCCGGGGTCACAGACACCGTGTTCCGACAGCTCGCCAAGGAGCACGGCGCGGATGTCATGGTCACGGAATTCGTCAGCGCCGAGGGCATCTTCCGGCGCAATGAACGCACGCTGGAGTATCTCGAATTTGAGCCGGCGGAGCGCCCGCTCGGCGTGCAGCTTTTCGGCGCGGACCCGGAGCATCTCGGCGAGGCGGCGCGCCTCGTCATCGAGTGGAAGCAGCCGGATTTCATCGACCTGAACTTCGGCTGCCCGGTGAACAAGATCGTCTCGAAGAACGGCGGTTCCTCGCTGCTGCGCGACTGCCCGCTTTTGGAAAAGGTCGCACGCGCCGTGGTGCGGGCGTGCGCACCGGTGCCGGTGACGGCGAAGATCCGCATCGGCTGGAGCGCGGAGACGGTCAACGCGCCGGTGACTGCGCGGATTTTGGAAGACGCGGGCATCGCCGCCGTGGCCGTGCATGGCCGGACGAAGGAGCAGGGTTACAGCGGTGTGGCGGACTGGGATGTGATCGCGCAGACCGCCGCCGCCGTGCGCATCCCAGTGATCGGAAATGGCGACCTCGCCAGCGCCGGCGACGTGGCGAGCCGCATGAACACCGGCGTCCGCGGCGTCATGCTGGGCCGCGCGGCGATGAGTGCGCCGTGGATTTTTGCGGAGATCAAACACTTCCTCGCCACCGGCGAACTGCTCCCGCCGCCGCCGCTCGAAGCGCAATGGGCGCACATCCGCCGCCACTGCGCGCTCCACGTCGCCCGGCGCGGCGACGAAGCCGCCGCCATGCACTCCATGCGCTCCCGCCTCATGGCTTACTCCCGCGGCATGCCCGACGCCAAAGCCCTGCGCGCCCGCTTCTCCCACGTGGGCACCCTTTCCGAACTCGACGCCATCGCCGCGGAAAACCTCACCCGCACCGCTGAAACCGCGCTCGTTCACTGACTCATGACACCCGAAATCAAATACAAGATTGGCAACGAGAAGCTCTGCAAGATCACCGATCGTGCCGGTGTGAAACTGACGTCGCTTTTGACCCGCCAGGGCCGGCCCGAGGGGGCGCTGCGCGTGGCGGTGATCGGTGGCGGCTGCTCCGGGCTGCAATACAAGATGGACCTCGTGAATGGGCCTGCGAACCGCGACATCATGGTGGAGTCCGCCGGGGTGCGCGTGGTCATTGATCCGAAGAGCGCGCTCTTCGTCAGCGGCTCGGAACTCGACTACAGCGACGACCTGCAAAAAGGCGGCTTCAAGGTCACCAACCCCAACGCCGTGGCGCACTGCTCCTGCGGGGAGAGTTTCTCGGCGTGAGTTGGCGGACTCGTCGGCACCCGGCGTCGAGCCGCCGGAAACTCACACCACCGCCGCGATCGCCTCGCCCATCTCTCGGGTGCCGACGCGACGGTTGCCTTCGCTGAAGATGTCGCCGGTGCGCAGGCCGTCGTCGATGACCTGGCGGACGGCGCGTTCGATGGCTTCGGCGGCGGCGTGCTCGCCGAGCGAGTAACGCAGCATCATCGCGGCCGAGAGAATCTGCGCGATGGGGTTGGCGATGCCTTTCCCGGCGATGTCCGGCGCGGTGCCGCCGCTCGGCTCGAACAGCCCGAAGCGCCCGAGCGGCGTCTCTTTCAACCCGAGCGACGCGCTGGGTAGCATGCCGAGCGAGCCGGTGATCATCGCCATTTCGTCACTCAGGATGTCGCCGAAAAGATTCTCCGCGAGCACCACGTCGAAGCCTTTCGGATTGCGGATGAGCTGCATCGCGGCGTTGTCCACGTAAAGGTGGTTGAGCGTGACGGTGGGATATTGCGCGGCGATTTCCGTCACGGTTTTGCGCCAGAGCACGCCGTTCTCGAGGACGTTGGCTTTGTCGATGGAAGTCACGCGCTGGTTCCGCGTCAGTGCCGCCTTGAAGGCCACGTGCGCGATGCGTTCGATCTCGCTCTTTTTGTAAACCATCGTGTCCACCGCCACCGGCTCACCGTTCTCCTCGCGGATGCCTTTGGGCTGGCCGAAGTAGAGGCCGCCGGTCAGTTCGCGCACGCAGAGGACATCGAAGCCGCCGGCGATGATTTCCTCCTTCACCGGCGAGGCGTGGGTGAGCTTGGGAAAGCAGACCGCCGGCCGGAGATTCGCGAAGAGCCCGAAATGTTTCCGCAAGGGGAGCAGCGCGGCCCGCTCCGGCTGCTGGTTTGGCGGCAGCGACTCCCACTTTGGTCCACCCACGGAGCCGAACAAGATGGCCTCCGCCTCGCCGCACACCCGCAGCGTTTCCGCCGGAAGAGCGTGGCCGTCCACGTCGATGGCGATCCCGCCTACCCGGGCCTCGGTGAGGTCAAACTTGAGGGCGAATTTTGATTCGACGACGGCGAGGACGCGCCGCGCTTCCGCCATGACTTCGGGGCCGATGCCGTCGCCGGGCAGGACTGCGATTTTGAACGTTTTCATAGGGGCGCGGAGACTAGGTGGCGGCTCCCGTTTGCCAATGGGAAAGATGCGCTCAGCGCGGGCGGAGGGTGAGGATCGCGCGTCCGCTCAGCTCGCCCGCCGGGGCGCGGCCCAGGTCGGTGTAGGTGGCTTCGAGGACGAAGCCGCCGGGCTCGGGTTTGCCGGGGTTGGGCGTGGTGACTTCGCCAGCGAGTCCGCGCAGGAGGGCGGGGCCACCTTTGCCGGGTTCGAGTGCGAGCATCCAGCGGAGCATGATCGTGATTTCGTCGTCGGTGAGCTGCGGGTGCGGGAGCATCGGCACGGGGCCCCAGACGCCGCTGCCGCCTTCGCGGATTTTTTTCGTGAGCAGCTCCAGCGCGCCGGACTGGCCGCGGTATTTCGTGGCGATCTCGACGAGCGATGGGCCGACGATTTTTTGCTCGGCGGCGTGGCAGTTGAAGCAGTCGCTCTGCTTCATCCGCGTGATGCCGGGGTCGAGCGGCTCTTCCTTGCCGTCGTCGCGGCGGAACGCGCCGGTGACGAGCGTGCGCGCGCCGAGTTCGTCGGGCTTGGCGGAGGATTCGCCGTCCTCGGGATCGCTGATCGCGAGGCGGTATTTGATGGGCTGGCCGGGCGTGTAGGTGGCGCCGTCCTTCGGTTCGAGAAAGGTGACCTTCGGCGCGCGGTTGCCGACGTTGAGCCGGGTGCGGGCGGTGCTGCTGGCTCCTTGGGCGTCGGTCACGCGGACCTCGGCGACGTAGTTGCCCGGCTCCTTGATCGTCACCGGGATTTCCGCGGTGGTGCCGAGCGGTTTGCCGCCGGGTTGGAGCGTCCAATTGAATGTGAGCGCGCCGCCGTCGGGGTCACGCGAGTCCTTAGCGGAGAGTTTTTTCTCCCCGTCCGGCGCATCGCTCACGGCGAGGAAATCCGGCTGCACTTTCGCCACCGGCGGGAGGTTGCCGCTGACGTAGGAAATCTTCAGCAGTTGCGAGTCGCCGTTGGCGCCCCACGCTTCGCCGTAGTCCATGAGGTAGAGTTGGCCGTCGCCGCCGAAGACGGCAAAGACGGGGCGCTTGATCTTCGTCGCGCCGCTCGCCAGTGGGGTGGCCGCCCGCGACGCCACGACCGCGCCGGTGAAAGGCTCCAAGCCCACGAGATCCGACTTCTCGTCGAGCCGCGCCCACTTGATGAACGGCCGCTCCCAATCCCAGAACAGCAGGCAGTTGTCGAAGTGCTTCGGGAACCCGTTGGTCTTTTCAAACTCCGGCTTCCAGTGGAAGACCGGCCCCGCGCAGGCCGTGCGTCCGCCTTCGCCAAATTCGGTCCATTTGTCCGGCTTGCGATACGGCCAGTAGAGGAACGCGGGCGTCGCCGGCGGCAGGGCGCGGATGCCGGTGTTGTTCACGCTTTCATTGATCGGGAGGAGCGGCTCAAAAAGCGGTCCGAGCTTCTTCGTGGCGTAATCGTAGTCGGCGTAGGGGAGGTTGTTCGCGATGAAATATGGCCAGCCGAAGTTGCCGGCTTTCTTCGCCTGATTGATCTCATCGTAACCGCGCGGCCCACGCGGGCCGTCGTCGTTCGCGTCCGGTCCGACCTCGCCCCAATAGACGTAGCCCGTCTGCGCATCCACCGACATGCGCCACGGATTGCGGCAGCCCATCGCGTAGATTTCGGGCCGCGTCTTGGGCGTCCCTGGCGGGAAAAGATTGCCCGCCGGGATCTCGTAGGTGCCATCCGGCTTCGGGCGGATCCGGCACACTTTTCCCGCCAGGCTCATCGTGTTTGCGGAAGATTTCTGCGCGTCCCACGGCTCGCGCCCCGGGCGTTCGTCGAGCGGGCCGTAGCCGTTCGAGTCGGCGTGCGGATGCGTGTTGTCGCCCGCCGACCAGAGCAGGCAGCCGTCCGGCGCGAACGCCACGGTGCCGCCGTGATGGCAGCATTGCTGGCGCTGCTCGTCGTATTGCAGCAGCAGCTTTTCCGACGCCAGATCGAGCGTGTCGCCTTGCATCGTGAACCGCGAAAGATTCTGCCCGTCGAAACCCGGCGGCGAGTAGAGGCAGTAGATCCAGCCGTTCTCGGAAAACTTCGGATCGAGCGCGAAGCCGAGGAAGCCGTTCTCCTGATCCTTGAAAATCTTGAGTTCGCCAGCCACGACGATGGCGCGCGTCTTCGGGTGGTAGATCTTCAGCTTGCCGCCGTATTCGTTGAAAAAGATGCGGCCATCCGGCGCGAGCGCGAGGCCCATCGGCTGCGGGATGCCCTCGATCAACCGCTCGACTTGGAAGCGGTAATCCGGCGGCGCCTCGGCCGCGGTCGCGGAATGAGTGAGCGCGCAGAGCGCGGCGGAAACGGCGAGGGTGGAGGTGAGTTTCATGCGAAAACGAGCGGCGCCATCTAGGCGGCTTACGCGGAAGGGACAACTGCGGACCTCTTGGCGGATTGGCGGTGCAGCGGGCCTGTGGCACGCTCCCGCCACTATGACAGAGACCACTCTGGCACCTGTCTCCTGGCCACGCATGGAACAAGGCATCGAAAACGTCCGCCGTCGGCTCGAACGGGCTGCGCGGGCGCTCGCGCAGGCCGGCGTCGGCTACGCGGTGGTCGGTGGCAATGCCGTCGCGGCGTGGGTTTCGCGCGTGGATACAGCGGCGGTGCGAAACACCCGGGACGTGGATATTTTGCTGCGCCGCGCCGATTCCGACCGCGCGCGGGCGGCGCTGGAAGCGGCGGGTTTCGTCCACCGCCGCGTGACGTCGCTGGGCCGGGCGGGCGCGCTGGATGTCTTTCTCGACGGCCCGGACGCGAAGGTGCGCGATGCCGTCCATATCCTCTGGGCGGGCGAGCGCGCCGTGCCGGACGCCATCGAACCTACGCCCGAACTGGGCCGCACGGAGCCAGCAGATGGCTTTGAACTCATCCCGCTGGAAGACCTGCTGCGCATGAAGCTCACGTCCTTCTGCGACAAAGACCGCATGCACCTGCGCGACCTCGCAAGCGTGGGCCTTGTGGATGCGGGTTGGCTGGCGAAATTTCCCGAAACGCTCGGCGCGCGGCTGCAGGCGATTCTGGACGACCCGGAGGGATAGGCGGGCGCGGCGGTGGTGGATTTCGACCTCTGGCTGGCCGAAAAGGTAGCCGCGTAAGCCAGATTTATGGCCGGAACCAAGATGAATCCTCGACTTTTTCCGGATATCTGCGAAAGGAACGCATGAAAACAAATTACGGATTTTCCCGGCGCGGTCCCGACCTCGTTGCCGAAGAGTTGGCGACGGTCCTTTCGGCCAAGACAACCTACGAATTCAAAGCGCTGTTCCTGATCGTTCATGCCAACCTGCGGGCTCGTAACTCCGCCAGCGGCGGCGAAGAAATGCTCCGCCTGCGCGCTTACGAGAAGCTGCAGAATCTGGTCGGCGCGGGGATCGTCAAAAAAGTCGGCAAGAAATACCGCGGCGTGGGTCCGGGAATCGCGAAGTTTTTCGAGGCGGCCGCCGAGATGAAGGAGAAGCTCGCAGCGGGTCGCCCGCCGCAGCGTGCGCTATCCGCTCCGGAAGCGCCTCCGGCGTTGGCGGCGCTGGCGTCACCGGCCGCAGCAGTGGCAGTGGCACCGGCCAAACTCGGGAAACCGGTGAAGGCCGTGAAGGCCGTGAAGGCCGTGAAGGCCGTGAAGGCCGTGAAGGCCGTGAAGGCCGTGAAGGCCGTGAAAGTGGTAAAAGCAGCGAAGCCGACCAAGGTGACCAAGCCGATCAAGGCCACGAAGCCCGCCCGTTCAGCCGTGGGGGTCTGAGCGCCCCAGCCGAATCATCCAGTGCCAAAGCCGAATTATCAGTTTGAAAAGCGGAAGCGGGATCTCGAAAAGAAGGCCCGGAAAGAGGAAAAGAAGCTCCGCAAACGTCAGGCGAGTGAGACCGCTCCCGCGGAGAAGCCCGACGTCGAGGTCGGGTGAGTCGAGGTGGGCCCCGGCGACCCCCGGAGCGCGAATCGAGTAAGCGGTCCGCGAAGGGCTTTGCCGGGTGCGATTAAAAGTGGGGCAACCTCTGGAGAGCCCACGGCGTCGCGCGGAATCCTCGTCGGCGACTGTGGCTCGAACACCCCGTTCGAGAACCGGCGGACGAGGCGTCCGCGCCACGCGGGCCGCCCCCCCAAAAAAACGGCTGCATCAGTATTAATCACACCCGGATTTACCTGGCAGCCTGTTGTCAAATCCTCCTGAGGCTCTTGCAAAAGCCATCGGGTGCGATCGAAATATCCTTCGAAATGGCATGAACGGATCGCTGGGGAAGGGATCGAA
>CAIQUL010000248.1 GCA_903874975.1 uncultured Chthoniobacter sp.
CGCCGGGGCCAACGCCGCAGACCCCGACGAGCCGAGCGGAGCGAACCGAGTGGAACGATTGGACCCTCCGCGAAAGCGCCCGCCCCCGGATCAAAGTGACGGTGAAACGCATCCTGAACAAACACGGCTACCCGCCGGACTTGCAGGAAGAGGCGGTGCAGACGGTGCTCGCGCAAGCGGAGCGGGTGTGACGGGGCGCCGCCGTCCTTTGCTCGCCCATCTGCCGACCACCCTACTCTCCTCCGGCACCTCGGCGCTGCGGGCTCACGAATCGCGGGAACGCGCAGGCCGTAGAGGGCGCGCGGGAGGAGAAACAGGCGATCGAACTGCGCCAGTAAAGCAGCCTGGGACTTGCCGACACGAACACCGCGGCAACGGCGTTGGAACATGGTTTTCCGCTGGTGACACGCCATGGCGACGATTTTTGCGCAGGTCGCCGGACTGCATCTCATGAATCCTTTCGATGCGAAGTCATGGCCAACAGGACATGCATAATTTCCAGCGTTGACTTGGGCCAACGGGTGGAATGCCCTCGGTGTTCTCCTTTCAATCGTGGCCGTGCGTACGCGAATCGAATGGAAGCCAGCCCAACCTCAACCCATCAATCGACAGACCAATTATGAAACTCGGAATCATCAACAGCGCCTTCGACCAGGCCGGCGTGGACACCGCCAGCGGCCTCAAGCACATCGCCCGCATCGGCTTCGATTGCGTGGATATTTTCACCGAGGCGATGACCATTTCCAAAAAGGAAAAACTCCTCATCGCCCGCACCTGCGCCAAAGAAAAGCTGCCGATCATTTCCGTGGTCGTCGTCGCCACCGGGCTGATCGACTTCAACGCACCGGTGCGCGAATTCCATGTCGCCCGCTGCAAAAAGTTCGTGGACCTCGCCGCCGAGTTTGGCGCGAAAAACATCCTGCTCGTGCTCGGCGAATACATCTGGCAGCGCGAAGTCATCCCGCCCGCCGCCCAATGGCAGTGGGCCATCGACACCTGCCGCGAGATCGGCGACTACGCCGACAAAAAGAAAGTGGACATCGCGCTCGAGCTCGAACCCTTCCGTCTCAGCCTGCTGCACAACGTGGATGAAATGGCCCGTTTCGTGAACGACTGCCGCCACCCGCGCGTCCGCGCCAACATCGACGTGAGCCACCTCGTGCTTTCCGACACCAGCCCGCTGGATTTGAAAAAACTCAAGGGCAAGGCCATCCACGTCCACATCAGCGATTGCGACGGCAAGGTCCACGGCGACCTCCCTCCCGGCCGCGGCATCGTGAAATTTGGCCCCTACTTGCAGGCCATCAAGGAACTGAAGATCGACGGCGCGGTTTCCATCGAGCTGGAATACTCGCCGGACCCAAAGCGCATCGTCGAATGGGTTCAGGAAGCCTACACGCAGACCGACCGCATCATGCAGATAGCCGGCCTGCGGGGGTGAGGCCAGAGCTGTTCGGGGAAGTCGGCATTGCTGATTTCTGGCGGCGCATACTTCTCGCCACGCGATGCTTGATGCCAATATCGCGCCGAAAAATGGTGTCACGCATCATCCGATTCTTCGGTGCTCGAGTTGCCGCTGGCGTCCGCGCGGCGCGGAGCGTGAACCAATTTTCGACTGCTTCTCGGGCCTCCGGTTGATCGGCGTTGGGGTCGCGGTGGCGGGCAGGACGTGGAGCGCATCGCGCACTTCCTTTTGCAAAATACGCGGGTGCCGGGCTCGCCCGGGTAGTGCGATGGCGCGGTTTCTTCAGCACCGCCGCCCCGACCTGGCTTCACGACTGGCCGGTCGGTGCGCTCAGACGTTGGCGAGGCGGCCGGTGGAGTCGCCGAAGCGTTCGAGGGTTTTCAGCCCGACGCGGTCGGCCATGCTGAGGAAGATGTTGGTGACGGGCTGGGGGCCGTGATCCACGTGGCGGCCGGGCTGGAGGGTTCCGCCGGCGCCGCCGGCGAGGAGGATGGGGAGATTGGAGTGGCTGTGGAGGTTGCCGTCGGCGCAGCCGCTGCCGTAGAGGATCTGGGAGTTGTGGAGCAGTGAGTGGCCGTCCATGTCGGGCGTGTCGGCCATCTTTTTGAGGAAGCGGGCGAACTGCGCGGCATACCAGTGCTCGATCTTGGCGACTTTGGCCACGAGTTCGGCCTTGTTCTGGTGGTGGGAAATGTCGTGGTGGCCTTCGGGGACGCCGATTTCGCTGAAGGAGCGGTTGGTGCCGTCGGCGGCGGTCATGAAGCTGATGACGCGGGTGGAGTCGGTCTGGAAGGCGAGCAGCATCAGGTCGTACATGATCCCAACGTATTCGCCGTATTCGATGGGGACCCCGGCGGGTGTGTCCACGCCGGGATCCTTTGGCAGGCCGAGGCGCTCGGCTTTCTGGATGCGGACTTCGAGTTCGCGCACGCCGGTGAGGTATTGGTCGAGTTTCTCCTGATCGCGCGCGCTGAGCTTGGTCTTCATGGCGCGGGCGTCGTCGCGGATGAAGTCGAGGATGGACCGCTGCTGCTGCTGGCGCGCGAGGAGCAAGGCGTCGCGCTGGCCGGCGGTGCCGGTGCCAAAGAGCCGCTCGAAAAGGAGCCGTGGGTTGCCCTCGGGCGAGAGGGGCGTGTTCGTCGCGGTCCAGGAGAGGTGGTATTGGTAGGCGCAGGCGTAGCGGTCGTCGCAGTTGCCGGCTTTGCGGATCGTGTCGGAGGCGATCTCGAGGGAGGGGAAACGGGTGAGGTGCCCGATCTCGCGCGCGATGAGCTGGTCGATGGAGATGCCGTTGCGGATGTCGGTCTGGCTTTTGCGCAGGCGGGTGCCGGTGAGGAAGGTGCCGGTGGCGCGCGCGTGATCGCCGCCGCCGTCATTGCCTCCCTCGTGGGCGGCTTCGGCGGCCTGATGCCCCAGCCCGCGGATCACCTGCAAGTGCTGCTTGCTGGCCGCGAGTGGTTCCAGCGTGGGGCTGAGGGCGAAGTCGGCGCCGGTGGTCGCGGGCCACCACGAGGCGGGGATGGCGCCATTGGGAAAATAGACAAATGCCGTGCGGAGCGGGCGGCCGGTGGCGGTCACGCCGAGTTGGCCGGCGCTGGCTTCCGCGCCCAGCAGGCGGGTCGGGAAAAGGGACTCCATCGCGGGCAGTGCGAGCGAGACTCCGAGGCCGCGGAGAAAGCTGCGGCGGCTGACGTTCAGGTGCTGCTGGGCGGCGCGGGTTGCGGGCGTGGTCATAGAGTTTGGTGTGGTGGAGTTATTGCGGGGCGACGTTAGCCGCAGTGTTGCCCGCGTCACCCGGTTGGTGGCGGCGTTTTTGAAAAGGAGCGGATTCGATGATGCCGGACAGGAGGGCGTGAAACCGGCCGTCCTCCTTGTGGATGCGGGCGACGATGGCGTCCACGGTGGTGATGTCGGAGGGTTCGAGGCCGCGACCGATCGCGTAGGTGAGCATTTTTTCCGTCAGGCAGCGGTGGAAATCCTCGCGGCGCTCGACGGCGAGCACGCGCTTCAACTCGCGCACGTCGGCGAACTTCTCGCCGGTGATGAGCTTGCCGGAGGGGTCGATCTTCTGGCTGTGCTCCTCCTGGCGAAACAACCCGAGGGCGTTGAAATTTTCCAGCGCCAGCCCGAGCGGATCCATGCGGTCGTGGCAGGAGGCGCAGGCGGCTTTCTCGCGATGGATGGCGAGCGATTCGCGGAGGGTCGGCTGGCGGTCGGTGGTGGCGGCGGTTTTGGCGGCCACGTCGAGGTCGGGAATGTCGGGCGGCGGCGGCGGCACGGGCGTGCCGAGGATGTTGTTGAGGACAAACAGGCCGCGTTTCACGGGCGAGGTGCGCGTGGGGTTCGAGGTCACGGCCAGCACCGTGCCGTGGGTGAGGACGCCGCCGCGCGGGTGGTCCGGCGGGAGCTGCACGAGCCGCAGCTCGTCGCCGGCGATGTCGGGGATGCCGTAGTGCGAGGCGAGGCGGGCGTTGAGAAA
>CAIQUL010000249.1 GCA_903874975.1 uncultured Chthoniobacter sp.
CCGCCGGCGTTGCCGATGGCGTGGCAGGTCACGCAGCCGCTGGTGGCGCGGCGATAGACGAGTTCCCCGCGCGCGGGGTGGCCGTGCTTTTTCACCTGCTCGACGATCGCGGCGAAATCCGCGGGCGCTTTCCCAGCGGTGTCGGCCAGCCCGGCGAGCGCGGTGAATTCGGCCACGAGCTTCTCGCCTTTCTTCCCGGCTTCGCGCGCGGCGCGGAGGCCGGCGGCGAGGGCGGGTTTGGCGAGGGCCTTGCCCCACGCGTCGGTGGAAAGCCGCACGGTCACGGTCTCGACGGAGCCCTTGATTTTGAAAACCTCGCGCCAGGCGGCGAGGGCGGCGTCCTCGCTGGGCGCGGCGGAGATGGCGGCGGCGATCTCGGGCAGCGAACCTCCGAGGTCGAGCGCGGCGAGGGCGGCGGCGGCCTGCTGACGGCGGGGCGCGGGGGCTTTATCGGCGGCGAGTTTTTTCAGCAAAGCGATGGCTGGTGCGCCGCCGATGGCGCGCACGCTCTCGATGGCGTTCTGCACGAACACCGGCTCGGGCGGCGCGCCGTCGGCGGTCAGCGCGGTCTCCAGCCAGCCCAGCGCGTCGTCGGGTTTCCACAAGCCCACGAGGCGCACGCTGGCGGCACGCACCGCGCCCTCGGTGTGTTTGACGAGCCGTTCGAGTTTGGCCAGGTCGCCGGCCGGGCGGGTGTTGCGCACGCGGGCGGATTCGAGCAGCGCGGCGAGGATGCGCAGGGCGTCGGTGTCGTTGACGGGCGCGGCGGTAAGCGTCTCCACATCCTTGTCCGGGCAGCACACGGTGCCGTAGGAGACGAGCAGTATTTCGTAGAGGCGGCGCAGGTCGTCGGGGCCGCCGGATTGGCCGATGAGTTGGATCCACGGACCAAGGGCGAGGTTCACTTTCCCCTCGGCGAGCGCGCGGGCGAGGGTGGCGCGGGAGAGGTCGGCGGGCAGCGCCTTGAGCCCGAAATCGAGTTGCGCCTCGCGCCCCTCGGACTTCCACGCGCCGCTGGCGATGGCGTCGGTCCACGGCTTGGCCAGTTCATTGATGGAAAGCCACGCCGCGTGGTTGAGGAAAACGTCGCCGTTGTTCTTCATCGCCGCGTCGAGGATCAGCTCGGCGCTGCGGGCGGTGGGGGTGCGGGCGAGGGCGCGCATGGCTTCGAGGCGGTGTCTCGGGTGTGCATCGTCGCGAAGGATCTCCTCGAGTTTATTGGCGGAGAGTCCCCGGATGGGATTGATGGAGCTGAACACCTTAGCCCGCACCTGCATGAGTCGTATGGTCTGCTCCCTTTCCCAAAGACTCGGGCTCAAGAACCCGTCGGCAAGCGCCAGGTCAGACTTCCCCACCAGCGGCTCCCACTTCACCACCGGCGTGTCCTTTTTGCTGATGCGCCAGATGCGGCCGGAGTGGCGGTCGCGGCGCGGGTCGCGGAAATCGACTTCGCCGTGGTTGATGATCGGGTTGGCCCAATCGGCCACGTAGAGCGCGCCGTCCGGGCCCAGCTTCACGTCGATGGGGCGGAAGCTCGCGTCGTCGGTGCGGACGATGTCGGGCATCTGCTTGGCCATGTAGCCAGAAGACAAGGCTGAAGGCTGAAGGCTGAGGGCTGAAGGAGTCTGACCGCTGGTGGCGGGTGGTGAAGCCTTGCCTGCCGGCGCAGCCGCATTCTTTCCTTCATCCTTCATCCTTCCGCCCTCATCCTTTTCCGCCGCCAAGTCGGTGATGCTGAAGCGCACGATGCGATGCGCGCGGAAGTCATTCGTGATGGCGTTGCCCTGCCAGTCGGCGGGGAAGTGCGGGCTGTAGAGGATTTCGAGGCCGCAGAATTTCGGGTAGTTGCCGGGGCTGACGCTCGGGACGATCTGCCGGGCGCGCTCGTAGGTCACGAAGGTCGCGCCGGGGAAGGCCCAGTTGATGCCCGCGCCGCCCGCGCCGTCGGTGAAAAAGCTCTGCCCCCAGCGGTCCCAGGCGTGGCCCCAGGAGTTGATCCAGCCTTTGGCAAAAATCTCCGTGCGCTCGGTGCGCGGGTCGTAGGCGAGGCAGCCGCCGGAGTTCATCCGCACCATGCCCCACGGCGTTTCGAGGTGGCTGTGGATGTAGATGCTCTGGTTGAAATAAAGCCGTCCATCCGGCCCCCAGCGCAGGGTGTGGATGATGTGGTGCGTGTCCTCGGTGCCGAAGCCGCTCAGGACGATGCGCTTTTTGCCGGCGGCGTCGATGTGGAGGAGTTCGGTGCTTTGGCCCACATAGCAGCCGTAGGAAGGATGAGGGATGAGGGATGAAGGATGAAGGTCGGAGTTCTGCTTTTCATCCTTCATCCTTCTGCCTTCATCCTTTTCTTCCAAATCCGGCACCACCCCCGTCGGGATCAGCAGCCCTTTGGCAAAGACCTCGCTTTTCGTCGCCTTCCCGCTCCCCGCCGGGTCGGAGAGGATGAGGATTTTGTCGTCGGCCTGCTGGCCGGGGGCGATCTGGGGGTAAAGCGACGAGCTGCAAATCCAGAGGCGGCCGAGGGCGTCCCAGTTCATCTGGGTGGGCTTCTCCAGCAGGGGGTTCTCCGCCCA
>CAIQUL010000250.1 GCA_903874975.1 uncultured Chthoniobacter sp.
CCACCACCCGCACGCATCGCGCCCGTGCAGCGTGCCGCCCATAAGCCCACCGGCACCCTGCACCGTCACGCTGCCTGCTCACCGGCCTCCTGCCTCCCACCGCCGCCCGCGCCGTTCAGCGTGTCGGCGTCCCGCGAATCGTTGTCTCGAACTCCAACCCGCACCATGCGCCACAATCCATGTCTCCGCGCATCGTGCCCCGCAGAAGGTTTGGCGCGGTGCGCGTTGACGTTACGAACCACGCTCATCCTTCGCTTGCCCGCGCCCTGCCACGTCGCCGCTCAGGGCTTGCCTGTCTCCGCTCGCCTACGTGGCTCCGCGCCGCAGGATCGAGCCGGGCGGCTTCCAGCCGGGCTCTGCCGCAGGCGCAACCCAGCGCCCTCGCTGCGCTCGCCCTCGCCTCCACCGCTGCGAACGCAGTTCCCACGGCGCGCGTCGCGTCGGGCTGCCCTTCGGGCCAGCGCACGCGACATCCGCCGCACTGCCGCAAGGGCGTTCTCCGGGTGGGCGGTGGTTTCGCGTGCCCGCGTGCCCGCTTGCGTGCTTGGCGTTCCGCGCGCGGTCGCCGCGTCCCCGCCTCGCTTCGCTCGCACCGCGCCGCGTTCGGCTTCGGCTAACGCCTCCGCCTCGCTCACGCCGCCGCGCGAACCTCCCGCTCCATTTGCCTTCCCTTCGCGCGCAGCGGCGCTCCGATTCTGCCACCATCCTGCCACTCCTGCCGCCTTACCCTTCCCACGTCGCCAGCCGCGCGCCTCCGGCGTCGAATGGCTCGCGGTGCTCGCGCCAATGACGAGCAAGGGCGCTCGCCGCCGTGCCTTCGCATCTCCCTTGGCTCGGGAGGAACTTCACTGCGCGCTACGTTTGCCCGCTGCGCGGGAGTGACCGCGGAAAAACTGAATCACCCATGCCCGGAGGTATTGATGGCATACCCCATCCGGCCTCGCGACAGTCCCGGCGCCGGGAAGAATCAAAAAGCGCCTCTCGCTCCCGAATGAACCATCGGCAGAAGGCGCGGAAATCCCGCATCACCCGGTTTTTTTTCGATCCCGCGAGACATCGGCGGCCATGGCAGGAAATAGGGGGACTTGTTCCCACTTTCGTTCCCGTTCAGTCCAAAAAGCCCGCGCTTATATTTGCAAGTCCCTAATGTTCAACGCTTGCGCTGAAAAAGCGGCTATTTGATCGGCGAGTAGTCGGTCGCTTTCAGGAGGACGGACTTCACGCCATCGGGCACGGTGAGCGAGCCGCCGGCCTGCTTCTCGCTGGCGGCCTTGGCCGCGATCCACGTGGGGTCCGCGCGGAACGCCGCGAAGGACGCCTTGGCCGCGTCCGCGCTGCTGTGGGAGAGGAAGTAGATGAGCGTGTTGTCCGCGCCGGGCTGGCCTTTCGCGAGCTGCCAGTACCAGAGATTCGTCATCCCGTGCTTGGCGAAAAGGCCGAGCGTGTGCGCGCGGAAACGCGTGTGCAGCGCCGGAAGCTGGCCCGGCGTGGTGGTGTAGGTCCGCAACTCGAAAACGCCGCCTTCCGAGCCCGCCGGAATCTTCGCCACGGGCGAGAAATCCGTGACGGCCATGAAGACCTGCTCGACCTTCGCGACCAGCTTGCCTTTGACCTCCGAGGCCGCCTGCGCCTTCTGCCAGCCGGGATCGGCCAGGAACGCTTTCCACGAAGTCTCCCGCGCCTCGCGGCTCGGATAGGCGAGGACATACACGAGCTTCGCGTCGGGGTTTTCGACCGGCATCCAGTAGCCGATGTTCGTCATTCCGTGCTTCGCAAAAAGCGCGGTGGTGTGCTCGCGGAAGCGCTGGTTCAGCTCGTCGAGCTTGCCGGGCGCAGCGTAGTAGGTGCGCATTTCGAAAAGGCGCGTGTCCTTTTCCTGCGCGGACGCAGCGACGATGGAGGCAAGCATGAGGGCGGCGAGGAGGGCGATGGTTTTCATGGCGGAAGCGTGAGGGAAGCGGGCAGGTTTGGCGAGGTCGGGATTTAGCGCGGCGGGGCAAAGAGGCGCGCGATTTCCGCCTGCATCGCCTCGGCGGCGGCCCGCGGGTCGGCGGCGTGGCGGATCGGGCGGCCGACCACGATGTGATCTGCCCCCGCGCGGAACGCCTCGGCCAGCGTCATCGTGCGCTTTTGGTCATCGCCGCCGCGCTCGTCCGCGGCGCGGATGCCGGGCGTGATGAGCAGCGGCCCCGGCCCGAGCTCACGCCGCAGCCGGGCGGCTTCCTGCGCGGAGCAGATCAGGCCGTCAATGCCCGCCGCCACGGCGGCCTGGGCGCGCAGCGAGACGAGATCCTCGACCGGGCCGCCGCGCCAGCCCAGCTCGGCGAGATCGCTTTCATCCATGCTCGTCAGCACCGTCACGGCGAGCAGCTTCATGCCGCCGCGCACCGGCACCGCCGCGCGGTAGATCGAGCCCACGCCGTGCAGCGTGCAGCACTCCGCCCCGGCGCGAGCGAGGTTCGCCACCGCGCCGCGCACCGTGGCCGGAACGTCGTAAAACTTCAGGTCCGCGAAGACCTTTTTGCCCGCCGCCCGCAGTTCCGCGAGCAGCGCGAAGTAGTCGCCCCCCATGCAGAATTCCAGACCCAGCTTGTAAAACGTCACCGCGTCGCCGAGCCGCGCGACCCACTCGCGGGCCTCCGCGATGGTCGGGACATCTAGGGCAAAAATCAGCCGGTCACGAGGGTCGATCGGTTTGGTGGAAAGCAGGGCGTCGGTGGACATGGCGGCTTTCATACCGGCCCGGCCCGCCCGTGCCAAAGCGGAAACGACGGGGGAGGGGGAAGTGTGAATGGTGAACGGGGAATGGTGAATGGTGATCGGTGAATGGGGAATGGTGATTGGGGAATGGTGAATGGGGAATGGGGAATGGTGAATGGTGAATGGTGAATGGGGTTCCGCTGCGACCCTTCACGCTTCACCGATCACCGATCACCGATCACCCGCAGGCCACACCTCGAACGTCGTTCCACTACGGCTCCCAGCTCGTGAGCGCGTAACCTTCGGACAGCGGGACTTTGCGCCAGACCATGGCCGTAACCGGCTGGGCCTGACCGCCGATTTTCACCGTCATCCGCAGCTTGTAATTCAGCCCCGCCACGACCTGCTGCTCCACGCTTTCGACGGACACCAGCTCCATGCGCACGCCCTTCTTTTTGGCCTGCTCCTCAACGGCAAACTTGGCGGCATTGAGCACCTCGGGATCCGTCACCGCGCCTGCGCGAAAGCCGCCGACCCGCGGTGCCGCCGCCTCCGCGTGGCTGGTCGCGGCGGTGGAAAGTGCGACCGCCAGCCCGCCAGCCAAGGTGACGGCAAGAGCGGTGACGAAGGACTTCATGGACTCGTGGGAGACCGGCGCGTCCGGCGTGGCCAGCGCTTACTTCGCCAGCTTCTTCAGCGCCGCAGCCTTGTCCGTGGTTTCCCACGTCAGGTCTTTGTCGTCCTTGCCGAAGTGACCGTAGTTCGTGGTCTTCGAGTAGATCGGGCGGAGCAGATTGAGCTGCGCGACGATGTCGGCGGGTTTGAAACTGAAGGTCTTCAGAATGGCAGCGAGGATGGAGTCATCGCTGACTGACCCGGTGCCGAACGAGTCGATATGCACGCTGACCGGCTGCGGATGGCCGATGGCGTAGGCGAACTGGATTTCGCAGCGCGCGGCAAGGCCGGCGGCGACCACGTTTTTCGCCACCCAGCGTCCCATGTAGGCGGCGCTGCGATCCACCTTCGACGGATCCTTGCCGCTAAATGCGCCGCCGCCATGCCGGCCCATGCCGCCGTAGGTATCGACGATGATTTTTCGACCCGTAAGGCCGGTGTCGCCCTGCGGCCCGCCGACGACGAATTTGCCGGTCGGGTTGATGAGAAACTCCGTGTCCTTGGTCAGCATGCCTTTCGGCAGAACGGCCTTGATGACTTTCTCGATGCAAAACTTCTCGATCTCCGCGTGCTCGGCGTCGGCGGCGTGCTGGGTGGAGATGACCACGTTGGTGATGCGCGTGGGTTTGCCGTCCACGTATTCCACCGAGACCTGCGACTTCGCATCGGGCCGCAGCCACTTCGCCGCTTTGCCGGCCTTGCGGATCTCGGTCAGCTTCCGCCCGAGGTGATGCGCAAACATGATCGGTGCCGGCATCAGTTCCGGCGTCTCATTGCTGGCGTAGCCAAACATGATGCCCTGGTCGCCCGCGCCCTGCTCGGCGTGCTTTTTGCCCTTGGCCTTCTTCGCATCCACGCCCTGCGCGATGTCCGGCGACTGCGCGGTCAGGATGTTCTGCACGAAGATTTTGTCCGCGTGGAAAATGTCGTCATCATTCACGTAACCGATCTCGCGCACGGCATCGCGGGTGATTTGGACGTAATCGAGTTTCGCCTTCGTGGTGATCTCGCCGCCAACGATGGCGATGTTGCTTTTCACGTAGGTCTCGCAGGCCACGCGGCTGTTTTTGTCCTGCGCCAGGCAGGCGTCGAGAACGGCATCGGAAATGGTGTCGGCGACCTTGTCAGGATGACCTTCACCGACGGATTCGGACGAAAAAATGAAACGACGGGACATGCGGTTTCTTTGGGATGTGGTTGAGCTGGGTTGCGGAGTGCGAATGGCCAAACAACGTATTGACCAATCATGATGCGGTGATACGTCTACCGCACTTCTTCATGGCGTCAATCGTAAAATCCTTGCGCCTCATCGCAGATGAAACGCGGCTGCGCTTGCTCCTGCTTTTGCAGCGCGAAGAGCTCTCCGTCGTGGAGATTCAGCAGATCCTCGGGCTCGGGCAGTCGCGCATTTCCATGCACCTCGGCCAGCTCCGCGAAGCCGGGCTGGTCAAGGACCGGCGTGCCGGCAAGAATATCTACTACGCGCTGACCGGCGACCCCGCGCACCGCCAGCTCGCCCCGATCATCGCGGCCAGCGCCGAGGAATTGCCCGCGGCCGCGCACGACCTCGTCGCCCTGAAACTCACGCTGAAAAAGCGCCAGGATTCCGCCCGCGAATACTTCAACCAGCTCGCGGGAAAGTTTGGCCGCGCCTACTGCCCCGGGCGGACGTGGGAAGGTGTGGCGCATCTGCTTTTCGCCCTCGTGCCGCCGCTCGTCGTCGCCGATCTCGGCGCGGGCGAAGGCACCATTTCGCAACTGCTGGCCAAGCGGGCGAAGCGCGTCATCGCCATCGACAACTCCGAGAAGATGGTCGAGTTCGGCGCGGCGCTGGCGAAGAAACACGGCTTCAAGAATCTTGAATTTCGCCACGGCGATCTCGCCGCCCCGCCCATCGCGGCCGGCACCATCGACCTCGCCATCCTCAGCCAAGCGCTGCACCACGCGAGCAACCCCGCGCGCGCTGTCGCCGCGGCCCATCGCATTTTGAAAAAAGGCGGACGCCTCGCGATCCTCGATCTCCTCGCGCACCAATTCGAGAAAGCCCGCGAGCTTTACGCCGATGCCTGGCTCGGTTTCACCGAGGCCCAACTCCATGGGTTCCTCACCGCAGCCGGCTTCGCCGACATCGAAATCACCATCGTCGCGCGCGACGAAAAAAATCCCCAGTTCCAGACCATTCTGGCGACCGGCGTAAAACGGCAGGAGGCTGTTCAAAAACTGCGCGCCCGCCCTTCTTCTCCTTCTCCCTCCGCGTTTCCAGAGAAGAAGATGAAAAAGGAGAAGAAGGTGCAGACATCGGACGCGAAAGGTATTTCAAGAGGCTCCTAGTCGCCGACCCTCCGTCCCGGCGCGGCACCGGCCCCGGGGCCGCGCGCGATTCCCGTATTGACAGTCCACCCCCGTTTCCACGCAATCCGCGGATGAAATTCGCTCCCCTCGATTTCGCCAAAATCCGCACCTACCCGGTCGCGGATCGTGCGAACAAGGTCAACGCCGAGGCCTTTGCCACGCCGCATGTCGCGGGCGGTTCACTGCGCGCATTTCTCGCGGGCCTGCCGGATTTTCTCGCGGTCGAGGCTTTCAGAAAAACGGTCGCGGCGATGGCGGAAGCCGTGCGCAACCAGCGTCCGGTGGTGCTGATGATGGGCGCGCACGCCATCAAGGTCGGGCTGAACCCGGTCTTCACTGCGGCGCTGCGGAGCGGGCTGCTCCACGCCGTCGCCTTCAACGGTGCGGGTGCGATCCACGACTTCGAACTCTGCTACCAGGGCGAGACCAGCGAGGATGTGCAGCGCGGACTCGATGACGGCAGCTTCGGCATGGTGGATGAAACCGGCCGGCGCATGAACGCCGCGCTGGCCGATGGCGCGGCGCGCGGGCTGGGCGCGGGGCGCGCGCTCGGCGAGGCCGCCATCGCCGCGGGATTCCCGAATCTCGGACTCTCCATCCTGGCCACCGGCGCGGCGCTCGACCTGCCCGTGACGGCGCACATCGCCATCGGCACGGACATCATCCATCAGCATCCCACCACGAATGGCGCCCACCTCGGCGAGACCAGCTATCGCGACTTTCAGATTTTCGCGTCCGTCTGCGCGCAGCTCGAGGGCGGGGTGGTCCTCAATGTCGGCAGCGCCGTCATCATGCCCGAGGTTTTTCTCAAGGCGCTGACCATCGCCCGCAACCTCGGCCACAAAGTCGAACGCTTCACCACCGCGACCTTCGACATGGTCCGGCACTACCGCCCCACGGAAAACGTCCAGCGCCGCCCCACCCAACTGGGCGGCCAGGGTTTCTACCTCGTCGGCCACCACGAAATCATGATCCCGTTGTTGTTCGCGGCAGTGACGGAGGAACTGGCAAATTCGAAAACCGAAGCGCGGATTCCGCAACAAATTCCCCGGGAATGAAATTTCGGAAAATGGCGGCGGCGGCGTCCCATCCCCTTTTACTGCCTTCTGACCTTTCGAATTTGTTTCGGATTTCGGATTTCGGATTTCGAATTTTCCCATGAACCACGCCCGCGTTTCCCAACTCCTCGCCGCCTTCCCCACCAAGCACCTCCTCGTGATCGGCGACCTGATGCTCGACGAATTTCTGTGGGGCAAAGTCTCCCGCATTTCGCCGGAGGCCCCGGTGCCAGTGGTCGAGGTCGTGAAGGAGGAATGGTTCCCCGGCGGCGCGGCGAATGTGGCGCGCAATCTCGCGGAGTTTACCCGCGGCGTCCGCGTCATCGGGGTCACCGGCACCGATCTGCACGCCGACCGCTTGAAGGCGCTCCTGACCAGCGAAGGCGTCAACGTGGACGCCGTGCAATCGCACCCCTGCTACCAGACCGTGGTGAAGACGCGCATCATCGCGCGCCAGCAGCACGTGGTGCGCATCGACCGCGAGAAAAGAGCGAGCCTCCAGCCCGCGCACGCCGCCGCCGCGCTCGCCCAGCTCGATGCGCTCCTGCCGCAGACCGACGCCATCATCATCGAGGACTACGGCAAAGGAATGCTCTCGCCGGAATTCGCCGCCGCCGTCTGCGAACGCGTGCAGCGGGCCGGAAAAATCCTCGCCGTGGATCCCAACCCGAACAACCCGCTCATCTGGAAGGGAGTCACCGTGATCAAGCCGAATCGCGCCGAAGCTTTTGCCAGCGCGGGTTTGCCGCCGACCGAACCGATCGACCCACCCGCCGGGGACTCAGCTCTCCTCGAGGTCGGGCGGCTGCTCGCGGAGAAATGGGACACACAAAATCTGCTCATCACCCTGGGCGAACAGGGCGTGATGCTCTTTCGCCCCGACGCCCCGCCATTGCACGCGCCCACGCGCGCCCAAAAAGTCTTCGACGTGAGCGGCGCGGGCGACACCGTGATCGCGATTTTCACTCTCGCCCTGAGCGCGGGCGCCACCACTGCGGAAGCCGCCGAACTGGCCAACCACGCCAGCGGGATCGTCGTCGGCAAGCTCGGTACGACCACGGTCACTCCGGGCGAATTGCTGGCCAGCTTCGAGCCGTAGGCGGTTGTTGAAATACCGCTCCTCCTCAGCCGATCTTCTGCGTGCCTTTCGGTCCCTGGACCGGCGGATGCGACGGCATCACCGAGGCGCGGGGGTGCAGCACTGCGGTCGGTGGCTTCGGCGCGATGACCGGCCGGGGCGTGCTCGCCGCGGGGCCCGGCGGCTGTTCTACGCGGGGAAATGGACGGACTCCGCTGCTGGTCTGCGCCGGGGCCGCCGTCACCGGAAACCAGCGCGGGACGGGCACTGCGGGCTGGGGCTGGGGAAAGGAGCGCACCGTCGGCGCGGCGACGGAGATGGCGGGCTGGGCCACGGGGGCCGCGACTGCCGGCGGGGGCACCGGGACCGCCGGGCGACTCAGCGGAACTGGCGGTGCCGGGCAAACGGGCGGTGCGACCTTTTGGTCCACCACGGCTTCCGCAGCCGGCGGTGTGCTCGCGGAAACCGGCGTCTCCGCGGAAGGCTGCGCTGCCGCCGAGCCCGCCGCTCTGGCCAGTTCCGCTTTGGTCGCGTCCCACGCCTTTTGGAGATTCTCGCGATCGCGCTGCAAGACCGCGACCACGCCTTTCAACCGCGCCACCTCCTGCTCCAGCCGCGTCTGGGTTTCGCGCAGAACCTCGCGCTCCGCCACGACCTTCGTGAACTCTTCCCGCGCCACACCCTCGCCCGCCGGACCGCCCGGCTTGCTCTCCCGCAGCGCGTCCGCCGCCTCGCGCACCGCGGCCAGCGTGCTGTGCAGCTTGGCGTTTTCCGCCCGGACGCTGTTGACCTCCTCGCGCGTCGGCACGGCTTCGCCCGTCCCGATGGCCTCCTCCGCCGGGTCGAAAGCGCACTCCACCGTGCCGAACGAAATCTGGCAGGCCTCGCACAGGTGAAAGTCTGTGGCCGGCGTGCCATTGACGAACGTGCCATTGGTCGAACCGCGGTCGTGCAAGCGGTAGTGACCGCCGTCCAGAATCAACTCCGCGTGGAAGCCGGACACCGTGCGGTCGATGATCTGGAGGGTATTGAAAGGGAGGCGCCCGACGGTCACGCGCGGACCTTGCAGGAGCACGACACCGGGTTCGTCTTTGTCGGGAAAAGGAATGCGGATGGAAGCCATGGGAGTGTTGGGCAGAGGGCCTTGCGAGCTAGGACAAATTGATCGCCCCGGCGTTCGATGAAGGTCTCGCAGTTCGCGACCGGCACCAAGCGCCATCGCGCGCTCCCTCCCGGGCGCTCCCTCGCCAATCGCGAGATCTTTTCCCCTGCTGGCATCGGATCGGCTGAAAGAAGCCTTTTGAAGTCCATGAAAAACCTGCTCGATCATTTCTGGCGGAAGCGCCCCGACGCTTCCATTCCCCCGGAATCCCAACCGGCCTCGCCGCCACCCGCTAAAACCGCCCGGCCCATTGCCGCTATCTCCGTGGCTCCCCGGACCGTCCGACCCGCCTGGCAAGCCGCCGCCGGTTCGGCCCCGGGCAAGCGGCGCGCTCCCCAAATCGAGCACGTCGATGCCGCGGAGACCGTCACCTTGACGATCGGCGACATCTGGGACCGCCTGCCAGCCGACCTCCTTTCCAGCAACGCGCCCGACCGGTCCACGCCCATGACATTTGATCTCGCCGGGCTCAGCGAGCGCATCGGGCGGGGCGATCCCGCCATTCCGGTCACGGAAATCGCGCAGCGGATTCCGCAGTTGTTTCGCGCCAACGCCGTCATCGCGCCGGATCGGATGGTCCTCTTTCCGTGGAAGGCCATGCACAACCTCATCGTCCGCTCGAACGACGGGACCACCGCCGCCATCGGCATCACTCCCGGCGGCGTGGAGGCACTCTCGCTAAAAGTCCGCGCACGCCGCTTGCAGCGTCCATTCAAGGCGGCACCGGCGACGGCCCGCCCCACTCCGCCGCCCGGCTTCAGTCCGCGACCGGAAGATGCCCGTCCGTCGGAGACCGGCCCCATCATTCTGGAAAAACTGGCTCTCCAGGCACCCGCGTCTTTTCCCGTGCCGCCGGCCGCTCCCGCTCGAAATAACAGCGAGTTGCCCGCGCCCGCGCCCGCGCCTTTCCTCAATCCGGAGCATGAACGCCAGCTCGCCGCCATGCGCGCGGAACGCGATGCCGCCCGCGCCCGCGTCGCAGCGCTGGAAGCCGCCGCCGCGTCGGCCAGCGCCCCCGCGCCGGCCCCACCCGAAATCGAAAGCTGCCGCAAGACCATTCAAGCGCTCTACGCCGAGCGCGACGCCCTCCGCCAGGAACAGCAGCAACTCGCCGCCCGGCTGGTGGTGGCCGGCGGTATCGTGGAGAAAGAAGCGGTGGACGCCGCGGCCACCAATCGGCCGAAGCCGGATGCCTACAGCGGGCTCTTTCCGCACCGCACCTCCGCCTCACCACTCGTCATCGTCCTCCTCATGGTGCTGCTCGCTTACGGCGTGTTCAACGTCTCAAAACTCGACCTCAGCCAGACGGCGGGCCTCGTCGAATCGCCCAGCGCGACCGAATCCGAGCAGATCCTGGCGCCAGTCGCAGCGAAGGTTTCCGCCGCCCCGCCCCCCGCACCAGCGTCGGCCACCGCGACGATTTTGGAAGAAGTGATCGTGACTGCGCCAACCGCCTCCGTCGCGGAACCAACCGCCACATCTGCGGAGCCGGACAGCCAAACGGGCACCGATCCAGCCGAGCCGGAAAGCACTCCGCTCGACTAGCGTGCCCGTCGGGCCAGGCGCTCAGCGCCGGTGCCAGGAGAGGAAGATCATCGCCGCCAGCGTGAGCACAAAGAGGGCTGCCTGAATCGAGTGGTTCAGGGGGCGGGTGGGGCGACGGGATGAGGTGGGGGCCATGAGGGTAGGAGGGTGGAAATGAAAATTCCGCCGGCCGTTGGGGGGATGGCGAAGGCAAGATTCTCCGTGGCAGCGCGGAGGTGCGCCGGAAGGCCGGCGACTGTTCGTGGGAAACCATGCCTCCCGCTTTGTGCGCTCTTCCGCCGGACGGCGACAACACGAAAAAATGGGCGGATCGCCTGCCGGCGCGCACGCGTGCTTGATCGCCGCCGCTCTTCGCGCGAGGATCGAAGCCCTTTTCCACCATGCACCACTCTGCCGATCTTCTCCGCTCGCTCGCCGCCCAAGTCGGCACGCCCTACTGGATCTACGACGCCCGCGTCATCCGCCAGCGCATCGCCGACATCCAGTTTCTCACCGACTCCGACGGCGTGCAGGCGCGCTTCGCGATGAAGGCCTGCCCGGCCACCCGGGTGCTCCGCGAGATGCACGCCGCGGGCATCTGGATCGACGCCGTCTCCGGCAATGAAGTCCTTCGCGCGCTCCACGCCGGCCATCCCGGCGGGCACACCCCGCCGGTCATCGCGCTGACCGCCGATGTCTTTCGCGACAACGCCCTCGACGTGATCCTCCAGCACGGCGTGCTGCCCAACATCGGCTCGCCCGGCCAGATCGCCGACCTCACGCGCGCAGGCTACGCCGGCCCCATTTCGCTCCGCGTCAATCCCGGCTTCGGCCACGGCCATGTGAACTCCTGCGACACCGGTGGCCCCAGCTCGAAACACGGCATCTGGTTCGCCGACCTCATCGCCGCGCAAGACGCCGCCGCGCGCGCGGGTTTCCCCGTGACCATGCTCCACGCGCACATCGGGAGCGGCCCGCAGTTTCAGGAACTGCACGACAATCTCACCCGCCTCGCCGCGGACTTCGTGGCGCTGCTCCCGCATTTCCCCGACCTCACCGCCGTCAGCCTCGGCGGCGGCCTCCCGCACAACTACCGCGACCACGGCGTGCAGATCCCCATCGAGCCGCTGCGCGAACTCCTCGACACCTGCCACCGCCGCCTCTGCGCCGCCGCGCGCCGCGAACTCCGCGTCGAGATCGAGCCCGGCCGCTACTACGTCGCGCCCGGCTGCACGCTCGTCACCCGCGTGACCGACGTGAAGCAAACGCGCACCAATGAAAAAGGCCGCGGCGCGACTTTCGCCATGGTGGATGCCGGCTTCGTCGATCTCGTCCGCCCGGCGATGTATGGCAGCTACCACGCCATCGACATCGTGGGCCGCGACGACGAAGACCCCAACGTCGCGCGCGAACCCATCGTCATCGCCGGCCCGCTCTGCGAAAGTGGCGACATCTTCACCCGCGACGACCGCGAACTCCTCGCCCCGCGCCTGCTCCCCCGGCCTGTCGCCGGCGACCTCCTCACCCTCCGCGACGCCGGCGCCTACGGCTACGCCATGTCCAGCAACTACAACTCCATCGGCCGCGCCCCGCAGCTCTGGCTCGAGGAAAACGGCAGCGTCGAGATGATTTCCCGCCGCGAGACGCTCGACGACTTGCTCAAAGCGGAAGGCTCCTGGCCGGTGCCCGGATAGCGCCGCGATCCTCCCCGGTGGTCGGGCGCAGAGTGACTAGAGAATCTGGGAAAACTGACGCAGTGCCGACTGCGGGCGGGAGCGCAGCGGTGATGGAGCGCAGGCCCAACTACTTCCCGCTCACATCCAGACACACCGCTTCCTTCGTGCTCCGCGCGAAGATGCGGCCGCCGCTGAGGATGGCGGTGCCCCAGCATTTCCCATCGAGCACTTTGGCGCGGGCCACTTCTTTGTAGGCATCGGGTTTCGGCTCAAAAATCACCAGCTCCCCGGCATCGGTGATCGCCAGCACTTTGTCCCCCGCGAGGATGACCTGGCCGGGGCCAAAGCCCGCCTGCTCCCACTTCACGGTGCCGTCCTTGATGTCCACGCCCTTGACCGTGCCTTTGCCGTATTCCTTGAACTGGAACATGCCATAAAGAACGTCGCCCTTGAGCACCGGCGTGCTCCAGTGGTTGGCGATCTTGTTGCCGCGCTGGCGGAAAAGTTCCGTCGCGGTCCACTTGTCGCCGTCCTTCGCCACGCGCACCGCGCCCGCGCCCACGCCGTAGCCGGCGGAGCAGTAGACGATGTCGCCCGCCACGACCGGTGAGGCGGCGGTGGAGACGCTGTAGTTAAAGGCGTAACGCCAGAGTTCCCGGCCGGTCTTTGGCTCCACCGCGAGGAGACCCGACTGGACGAAAAAGATGACCTGCCGCTGGCCGAGGATGGTGGCCACGATGGGCGTGGCGTGCGTCATTTTCTCATCGAATGCCTTCCACACCACCGCGCCGTCGGCGGCATTGAAAGCCAGGAGCGAGGCTCCCGGTCCGCCGCCCGCGACGTAGAGCAGTCCGCCTTCGAGGAGCGGCGAGGCGGCATTCTGCCAGCGGATATTCTGCCCGCCGAACTCAGCCATGAGGTTCTTTTTCCAAGCCTCCTGGCCCGTGGCAGTGTCGAAGGCCTGGATTACGAGTTGCCCGGAGAGGGTGAAGACGTGCTTGCCGTCGGTGGTCGGTGTGGAGCGCGGGCCGTCGCCGCCTTTGTTATCGCCCGTGCCATCGTTGCCGCCGCCGTCGTATTTGGCGGAGCCGAGCGCCGCGCTCCAAAGTTCCTTGCCCGTGGCGGCATCGCGCGTCACCAGCACCTCCTGCGGCGCTCCAGCCGCCTCCCGGCCCTCGATGGTAAAGCAGCGCGTCCCGCCCACGGCGAAGGAGCTGAATCCACCCGGGCTCGGAACTTTCCACAGCACCTTCGGCCCACCGGCGGGCCACGGCGCGATTTTCTCCGGCGTCGAGCCGTCGAAACTCGGGCCGCGATACTGCGACCATTCGGCGGCGCAAAGCGGGAGCGTGGAGAGGAGGAGGAGCGGGATGAGGATGCGGGATGTCATGGTTGGTTGGTGAGGTGAGTGGGCGGAGTGTTCGGTGTTCAGTGACTGGGCGCGCAGCGGATTCTCAACACTGAACACGGCATCCTTCTTAGGCACGTTCGAGCTTCACCACGGCCACTACTTCGCGAGTGAAAGCTCAAAGTCATCAAAGCGGATCGGCGTGCCGGAAAACGGACTGCCCCAGATGCCCGGACGACCGGCGGGCGGTTCCTCTTTGGTGGTGAAAGTGATCGTCCACGCGGCAGGCTCCGGCGTCCCGGCCGGCCACGCCTTTCCCTCGACGACCCACTCCGCTCCGGCCTTCCGCACCTGCACGCGCAGGCTCGTCCAGCTTTCGTCCTGCCACTCGTAGGCCACGCTGTGCCGGGCTTCGTCGCCCTGGAAAATCTCCAGCGTCTTTTTCGCCGCGCTGACCTGCACGCGGAAGCCGCCCACTCCGCCGACGCTGACGCCAAACGCCGGAAACTTGCGCCCCTTCTTGGTCGCAAAAAACCGCGCGCTCGCGGTGACATCGCCCTTCGGCGTCGGACCAAAGAGCAGGCCAAAAGTATCCAGCGGCTCGCCGGGGAGTTCGAGGAAGCGACCGTCCTTCGCGTCCTCCTTCACGGAAAAATCTCCCGACATCACCATCATCTCCGCCGGCGGCTTTCCGACCTCCGCTGGGGAAAAATCGTGACGAAAAAGCGGCTTCGCGGGCTCGGCGGCGGCCAGCGAGACAAAGGCGGCGAGTGGAAGAAGAAACAGCGGTTTCATCGGCGGGCGCTACGCAACACTCCGCCGCGCCGCGTGTCGAGAGTGTTCACAGCGAAAACGGAACGAGCCGCGGGGCATGAAGGCGTGTTCCCTGCGGCGGACGCCATTTCGCGGTTGTCCTCGGCGGGCGGACGGGGCAAGTGGACGCACTCCAATGGGCATCATCGGCAGCATTCTTATCGTTCTTTTCCTCGGAAATTTCGTCTGGTGGTGGCGGGCGGAGCGCGTCCTCCGGCGACTGCGCGGCAGCGTGCCGTGGCGGGTGGCGCTGGGTATTTTCATGGCGGGTCAGGCGCTCGGGCTGGGCCTGGTGCTGCTCGACCGCCGCTTCGATCTCGACCTCGACCACGTGCTCGCCGGCCCGTGGCTCACGGGCATTTACCTCTGGCACTGTCTGCTGCTCTTTCCGCTGCTGCTGCTCTGGATTCCCTACGCGCTGGCGCGCGCGGTCGTCACCGGGGTGCGCCGGGTTTTGGTCAAACGGGACGCCCCACCGCCACGCACCAGCGGCGGGCATTCGCTCACGCGGCGCGACTTCGCGCGGCTGCTCGGCACGGCGCTGCCCGCGCTCACCACCCTCGGCACGGCGGCCATCGCGCTGTGGCAGATCGAGCGCTTTCGCATCCGTCGCCTCACCGTGGAACTCCCCGCCCTGCCCGCCGAACTCGACGGCCTGACCCTCGCGCATGTCACCGATCTTCACGTCGGCCAGTTCACCCGCGGCGCCGTGCTCGACCGCATTGTCGCTGCGACCAACGACCTCGGCGCCGACCTCGTCCTGTTCACGGGCGACCTCATCAATTTTGCGCTCAGCGACCTCGACAACGGCCTCGCCGTCATGAGCCGGCTGCGCGCCGGGCACGGGGTTTTTCTGTGCGAGGGAAATCACGACCTCTTTGCCGATGCCGCCTCCTTTCGTCGGCGCACGAAAGCCGCCGGGCTGAACCTGCTCGTCAATGAAACCGCCAGCGTGACGATCCGCGGCCGCGCCGTGCAGATCCTCGGTCTCCGCTGGGGAGCCGCGGGGCGGCACGCGCACGACCCCGAGAGCCGGGGCGATGCCGCGATCGCCGGCTCCATGCGCGATCTGCTGGCCCAACTGCAGACCGGCGCCTTCCCCATCCTCCTCGCGCATCACCCGCATGCGTTTGATTTTGCGGAAAGCATCCCGCTGACCCTCGCCGGCCACACCCACGGCGGTCAGCTCATGGTCACCGCGCACCTCGGTTTTGGCCCGATGCTTTACCGCTACTGGTCCGGCCTCTACCGGCTCGGCGCGCGCGCGCTCATCGTCTCGAATGGCACCGGCAACTGGTTCCCGCTGCGCACCCGCGCGCCTGCCGAGATCATCCACCTCACGCTGCGGCGCGGGTAGTCGCCGGCCCCGCCACAAGCCACTGCCGCCTACGGCACGAGCACGAACTCCGCCGCGCCCTCAAGCCCACCGGCTCCCGCTCCCTCCACTGCGCCCCCGTCTTTTATCCCCAACCCGCCGCCCACGCGGAAACGCGAACGTGATTGAAATTCACGACGTCGATTTTCCGCTTCGCAAGCAGACCAGCCAGCGGAAAGTCGTCCGTCAAAACCCAATACTGTCCTGTTGCTCCAAGGGAGAGGGCGGTATCGGTCAGACCAAGGCGGAGGAAAACATCGTGCGCACTGACGGTTTTCGCAGGCGCCGATTGATCCGCCCGATTACGGACTGAGCAGACCGCGCGCTTTGAGCCACAACTCGGCCCGCCCCGGCCAGTCGCCGGGTGCCTGCGTCGCATTCGGGCGCATCCCGTAGCCGTGGCCCCCCGTGCTGTAGATATGCAGCTCCGCGGAGACTTTCGCTTTGCGCAGCGCGAGAAAGGCCAGGGCGCTGCCCTCGGCCAGCGAGCCGGCATCGTCGTTGGCTTGCGCGATGAATGTCGGCGGGGTGCCGGGACCGATTTGGATTTCGGGCTTCAGTTCAGTGAGCGAATTGTCGGCGAGGATTTTCCAAGGATAGCAAAGCATCAGAAAATTCGGGCGGCAGCTCACCTTGTCCGTCTCATCCTCCACCGGATACAGCCGCTGCGCGTCATTGGTCGCCGCGATCAGCGCCACCTGCCCGCCCGCCGAAAAGCCGAACAACCCGATCCGCTCCGGTTTCACCCCGAGTTCGGCCGCCTTCGCCCGCACGAGACTGATCGCCCGCTGCGTATCCTGCGCGGGGAGTTCGGACGGCTTGGCCAGCTTGTTCGTCGGACACCGATGCTGGAGCACCGCCGCCACGAATCCCCGGTCGCGAAACCACTCCGCCAGATCCGAGCCTTCATGCCCCGAAGCCAGCATCCCAAATCCGCCGCCCGGCACGATCACCACCGCCGCGCCGTTTTTTTTCTCCGCCGCCGGCTCGTAAAACTCCAGCCGTGGCTCCGCGATATTCGTGATCCGCAGGATCCCCCGCTTCGTCACCGACTCCGGCCCCGGCACCGTGAAGTCCCCCGGCGTTTTGCCTTCCCACAGCTTCCACACTCGGGATGGCTCGGCGCTGTGGAGGTCGGCGCCGAGCAGGAGCAGAGTCAGCAGGATCGATAGCCCAGGTCCGCAAAGCAGGACGGTGGCGTTTGGAAAGCTCTGTCGCTTGATTGCCGTGTTCATGGACAGCTCCAGTAACACCCCCGGCATCCACCACCAAGCAAGAACCTCGGGTCTTTTATTCACTTGCCAGCGCGGGGCGGATCGCGCCCGCTGCACCGCGTGTCGTCTCCGATTATTTCACTCCCGCCTCCGGATGCTGCGGCCGACAGCGGTGCGCTGCTGGGGCGGTTTCTCGACCACGTCGCGGAGCGAAAGCTGGTGCTCTATCCGGCGCAGGAAGAGGCGATTCTGGAACTGTATGACGGGAAGAACGTCATCCTCAACACGCCCACCGGCTCGGGAAAATCGCTGGTCGCGGCGGCGCTGCATTTCCAGAGCCTGGCGCAGGGACGGCGGTCGGTTTACACCTGCCCGATCAAGGCGCTGGTGAATGAAAAGTGGCTCGCGCTCTGCCGGCAGTTTGGGCCGGAAAATGTGGGGCTGAGCACGGGCGACGCGTCGGTGAATCGCCACGCGCCGATCCTCTGCTGCACGGCGGAGATCCTCGCGAACATCGCGCTGCGCGAAGGCGCGGCGGCCGACGTGCAGGACGTGATCATGGACGAGTTTCACTACTACGCCGACCGCGAGCGCGGCACGGCGTGGCAGGTGCCGCTGCTCACGCTGCCGCGCACGCGCTTCCTGCTCATGTCGGCGACGCTCGGCGAGACCGCATTTTTTGCCGAGGAACTGACGCGGCTCAACGGCCTGGAAACGGTGACCGTCGCGTCGAAGGACCGCCCGGTGCCGCTGGAGTTTTCCTACGCCGAGACGCCGCTGGCGCAGACGCTGGAAGGGCTGGTGACGGGCGGCAAGGCCCCCGTCTATGTCGTCCATTTCACGCAAGCCGACGCGGCGCAGAGCGCGCAGGATTTCATGAGCACGAATGTCTGCACGCGGGAGGAAAAGGAGCGGATCGCGCACGCGCTGGAGGGGTTCAAGTTCACGAGTCCATACGGTCCGGAGATCAAGAAATGGCTGCGGCACGGGATCGGGCTACACCACGCCGGGTTGCTGCCGAAATACCGCGTGCTCGTGGAGCAACTCGCGCAGCGCGGCCTGCTCAAAGTGATCTGCGGCACGGACACGCTCGGCGTGGGGATCAACGTGCCGATCCGCACCGTGCTCCTGACGCAGCTTTGCAAATTCAGCGGGCAGAAGACCGGCATCCTGAGCGCGCGCGACTTTCACCAGATCAGCGGGCGCGCGGGGCGCAAAGGGTTCGATGACGTCGGCTGGGTGGTCGCGCAGGCCCCGGCGCACGCGATTGAGAATCTGCTGCTCGAGCAAAAGCAGGCTGGCGGCGGGAAGAAGTTCGTGAAGCGCAAACCGCCGGAGCGGAATTTTGTGAACTGGGACAAGCAGACCTTCGCGCGCCTCATGGTCGCCCCGCCGGAGCGGCTGACCAGCCAGTTCCAAATCACCCACGGCATGCTGCTCAACGTCCTCAGCCGCCCGACCGACGGCGGCCGCGCGCTGCAGGCGCTCATCGCCCGCTGCCACGAAATGCCCAAGGCAAAAAAGGCGCTGACCCGCCGCGGCTGGCAGCTCTTCCGCTCGCTCTTCGAGCGCGGGATTGTCGAGTTCATCCCGCAGGCGGAGCGGGTGGGGCGGGTGAATGGTGATCGGGGAATGGTGAATGGCGGAATCCACTCACCGATCACCCCTCACCCCTCACCGGTCAGCAGCCGGGCCACCGAGGGCGCAAAGGTGCGCGTGAACGTCGCGTTGCAGGACGACTTCTCGATGAACCAGACGCTCTCGCTTTACGTCCACGACACGCTCCCGCTGATGGACCCGCAGGCGCCCGACTACGCGCTCGTCGTGCTCACGCTCGTCGAGTCCATCCTCGAAGACCCGGACCTCATTTTGCGCCGGCAACTCGACAAGGTGAAGGGCCAGGCCGTGGCCGAGATGAAGATGCAGGGCATCGAATACAACCAGCGGATGGAGGAGCTGGAGAAGCTCGAATACCCCAAGCCGAATCGCGATTTCATCTACTCCACGTTCAATGCTTTCGCCGCGAAGCATCCGTGGGTCGGGCAGGAAAACATCCGCCCGAAATCCATCGCGCGGGAGATGTTCGAGGAGTTCCGTTCGTTCGCCGATTACATCAAAATCTACGAACTCCAGCGCGCCGAGGGCGTGCTCCTGCGCCACCTTTCCAACGTCCACAAAGTCCTCGCGCAAACCGTCCCCGACGCCGCCAAGAACGACACCCTCCGCGAGATGGAGATCTACCTCGCCACGATGCTCCGGCAGATCGATTCCAGCCTCCTCGAGGAGTGGGAGAAAATGCGCGACCCGGCCTACGTCCCGCGCGGCGAGCAGCCCGAGGTCCGCCCGCCCGGTGCCGAGGAAGCTGCCCGCGACATCACCCGCGACGCGCAGACCTTCACCGCCGCGATTCGCAACTGCATCTTCACCTTCCTCCGCGCCCTCACCAGCGGCGACCTCGATGCCGCCCTCGCCAGCACCAACGCGCACCCTTCCCCCGACGACGAACCCTGGACCACCGACCGCCTCCGCCGCGCGCTCGAAGCCTATCACGCCGATCACGAATACCTCCGCCTCGACCCCGAAGCCCGCAACGTCCGCCACACCTACGTCACGCCCTCGGAAGACCGGCGCACCTGGCGCGTCCAGCAGATGCTCGTCGATCCCGCCGAAGCCAACGACTGGGTCGCCGAATTCCACATCGACCTCGCCGCCTCCCGCGAAGCCGGCGAGCCCGTGCTCCAGCTCCGGCGGTTCGGGAGCTTGGTCTGAGGCGAAATGCAGGTGCCATCGGCGTGACCCGCATGGTAGAGATGTGCGCCCCGCGCCGCGACCGACCCGTCCAGGTCCCAATGAAACATGAACACTCCTCACTCCCGTGAATCGCTCGCCCCGGCCGCGCCTGTTCGACCGTTTCGTGCCGATCGTCGCCGGCTTGCTGGTGCTGCCGGCCATTGGGGTCGCGGGCTATTGCTGGATCGAGGGCTGGCCGGTGCTCGATGCGCTTTACATGACGGTGATCACGCTGAGCACGGTCGGCTACACGGAGGTGCATCCGATGTCCTCGGCCGGGCGGATTTTCACCATGGGGCTGATCGCCGGTGGCGGTGTGCTGGCGGCATACGCGCTCACGCAGGTCGCGCAGATCGTCTTCTCCGGGGAGTTGCGCAGCTCTTGGGTCGCGCAAAAACGACGCCGCATGCTCGCTGAACTCTCCCAGCATTTCATCGTCTGCGGCTACGGTCGCGTGGGGCGAAACGTCGTGACGGAACTGCAAAGCGAGCAGTTGCCCTTTGTCGTCATCGAGCCGCAGCCCGAGAAAGTGACCGCCGTGCAGGAATCCGGCGCGCTCGCCGTGCAGGGCGATGCCGCGGTGGAGGGCGTGCTCCGGCAGGCGGGCATCGAGCGGGCGCGGGGGTTGGTGGCCTGCGCCAAAACGGATGCCGACAACGTTTTCATCGTGCTCACCGCGCGCAGCCTGCGTCCGGACCTCATCATCGTGGCGCGGGCGGATGTCGAGGAATCCGAAGCCAAGCTCCGCCGCGCCGGAGCCAGCCGCGTGATCCTGCCGTATCACATCACCGGCCGCCGCATGGTCACGATGCTCGTGCGTCCCGACGTCGCCGATTTCCTCGACGAAGTCTCGCACACCAGCGGTCTGGAACTCGTCCTCGAACAAATTCAGATCGCCCCCACTTCGCCGCTCGCGGGCCTGGCTCTGGCCGTGGCGCAGGCCCGGCACGACTTCGAGGTCACCGTGCTGGCCTGCAAACACGCCGACGGCCAGTGGAACACGCGTCCGCACAGTGAAACCGTGGTGCAGCCCGGCTGCCAGCTGATCGCCCTCGGCACGCTCCCGAATCTCCAGAAGCTGCTCGCGCTGGCCTGCGGCTGAGCTGGGGATGCGACGGACTACCGGATCGCGAACAGCCCCGGCTCGGAGCCGCGGGCGAAGTGCCGGCCGAGGAAGCGCAGCAGCCCGCGCGAGTAGGGGCGCGCGGTGAGCGCACCGGACGCCATGCCGGAAAAATGCTTCGCGGTGTGCCGCTCCAGCAGGCGGCTGACGATGCCGGGATGCTTCTGGGAAAAGGCGCTGCCGGCGCGGTGGATGGCGAAAATGCGGCCGTCGTAAAAGTGCTCCACGAGATCCTGCCACGCCGTGAGCTGGTCGCGAAACCAGTGCCAGTAAAGGTTCAGCGCCCGGTCCAGCTCCGGCGTGGCTCCGCCGTGCGCGGGGATCGCGGCGGCGAGACGCTCGGCGGAACTCATGGCCATGCAGAGCCCCGGCGAGAGCATCGGATCCACAAAGCCGAACGCATCGCCGACCATGGCCCAGCCCGCGCCGGAGCCGCGCGCGGAGATGAGCTGGTAGTTGGCATACGTCGCCACGGACGAAATGCGCGAGCAGGCGCTCGGTCACGCGCGCGGAATCGCGGTCGAGGCCATCGTAGCCGCGCGCGCTCCACCCGATGACCGGCAGCACGAGCCGGCGCGCAGCGAGGTGGACAAAGCCATTCGCCATCCCGACCGGCGGGCGAAAGCCCACCGGCTCCGCATCCGCCGCGCGCCGCGCGGGCCGAGCGCCCAAAAGCGGCTCACCGGATGCGTGTGCGAGTGATTGCCCAGCGTGTGCCCGGTCGCCGTGATCCGTTGCGCCAGCTCCGGCGCGGACTGCACCCGCGCGCCTTCGAGGAAGAATGTCGCGGGCGCGCCCTGCCGTTCGAGTACCTCCAGCAGCGCCGCGGTGTCCTCGGGGAAAGGGCCGTCATCAATCGTGATCCACACCTCGCGTTCCGTCGTGGCAAAGCGCTGCACTACGCGCCCGAAGATTTGCGAATTCGCCCGCAGCGCGCCATACAGCGCGAGGACGTGCGTGGCCGCGAAGTGGCCCACCACCGCCGCCGGCGACCACGCCCAGAGCGCGCCGACGCCGAGCGGCCACGTGCAGAAATACCAAAGACCCGCCTAGCGCGCGCAGCTCCGCCAGCACGGCGGATCGTCGGTGGCGGGCGGGTGTTTCATGGGCCGCAGACCATGCCGCACAGCCCGCGGTGTGGCAATCCGACCGGTGCCGGACTTTTCCCTGGCACGTCTGCTCGCCCTGCCGGGTGAGTTGTTCGGCGAACGGCTGGAACCATGCGGGCATTTCGGCGGGCACGGCGTTTGGGTCGTGGAGTTCGGTGGGTTTGCTCATACCCCCGGTTTGGCTGCCAACTCGGGCCGCGTTTTTAGCCGCGAAAAGCCCGCTCGGCATGGCCGCCGGCTGGGCCACGCAATCGAACGCGATCAGCTCCTCGCACCGCGCCAGCCGCCGCCCGCCCGCCGTCTCCTCCTCGCCCATGAAGGCCGCGCTCATGCCGAAGCACTCCGGCATCCGCTCGGCCCGTTCGAGCATCGTCTCGTATTCCTCGTGCGACTTCAGCAGATGCCAGTCGCCCACCAGCTTTCCGCCCTTGATGGCGAAGTTCGTCACGTAGCCGCAGACGTTTTCAATCGCGCTTGGGTGGTTGAGCTTCACCG
>CAIQUL010000251.1 GCA_903874975.1 uncultured Chthoniobacter sp.
CGCCGGGCTTGGTGATGGAGGTGACGGTCGCCTTGTCGCCGGCGACGTTCTGCGCCATCTCGGCGATGATCGTGAAAGTGGTGACGACGCGCTTTTTTGCCGCCCAGGACGGCGCGGCGGAAAGCACTAGGGCGGTGACGAGGGGGAGGAGGCGATGCATGGGATTAAAAGCGGATGGAGAAACCGACGAAGGGGTTGAAGTCCGGCGCGGCTTTGGTGACGACGAAGTTGCAGCCGAAATCGAACACGGCGTGGTCGCTGACGGCGTAGGTGAAGCCCACGTCCACCTGGCCGATCCAGGCGAAGCCCGGCGCGTTTCCGGGGGTGGCGAGAAAGGCGGGCGGGAATTTTTTCACGGCGGGAGAAGACTACGCCGCGAATCAGTGCGCAACAAGAAAGTTAGCCCAAGCTAAGTTTCCTTCGGTGGCAAATCTTCAAGGGAGCGGCGTGCTTCCAGCCGCCGACCACCGGCCGCGCCAGAGGCGCACACGCCACGCCCGCGTGCGCGGTTCAGCCCCAAGGCCCCGGCTCCGGAGGCGTTGCCGATGTCGCCCCAGTCGTTTGGAGACGCTCACGGCGCTCACAAAACTTCCGATCGTTCTGTTTTCCGGAAACGCCGGAGTTTAGAGCCCTTTGTGACTGCCGTCGCAGAGCGCGCCATTGCCGCTGTGCTTGCAGCCGCAGAAATAAACCGTGCCGTCCTTCTCCGCCTTGAAGGGCGTGGGCGCGAACTCCGTGCCCTTGTGCGAGCCGTCGCAAAACGGCTGGCCCTTGCTCTGTCCGCAGGAGCACCAGAAGTAGGTTTTCCCCGCTTCGACGGCGACGGGTAGTGGGGATTTTTGGGCGATGACGGGCTGGCTCATGATGGTGGGGTTGGGTGAAAGGTGAAGACCGCACCAGAACCGATTCCTGCACGCAACTCGAACACTTTCTCCGCAATCGCCGCGTGGAGTGCCGCCCTGCCGCGAAGCATGGCTTCCCCCACCCAAGTGCGTTCCGATGTCCCCAACTTCGGAACGGGAGAAAAGGAATGTCATCGACCGTGCTTCCGTCCTTGCGGGTCTTAGCGTAGCGCTTTGGGAACGGATGCGTGGGGCGAAACTCCGTTTCGGTGGTGAGCACGGGGCGAGATCGAAGGCGTCGGTCGCCGGAGAGGAGAGCGAGTCTCGCCGGTGGAACTGCGTTCCTAAAGCGCTCCGCGAACTTTGGTAACGAGACGGAAACGAGACGAAAAACCCGAATCGAGATCAAAAGGATCCCGTGGAGTCGCCGGCGACCCACGGAGCGCAGGCGTCTCCGCCTGCCGTATCGCAGGCGTCCCGCTTGCCTCAGCGGATGCTGCGTGGGCGCTCCACCTCCCCAGCCGCGCGGTGGCAGGCGGGACGCACTGCGCTACGGGAGCCGCTGGGAATTCCACGGGATCCTTCGACGACATTCCGTCCCGCCTTCGCCCGCACGGAACTCCGCCGCCAAGGAACCTGACTGAATTTTCAAAGCGCCGACGAAGCACGCCGCTCCTTTGTGTCCGGTCCAGTTCATCCCGCACCAGTAATCACGCCCGCAGGTTCGGTCCCACAGCATGACGGCTGTTTCTCCTGCTGAGCCATCACCGGCAGGTGCTGCTGCTCGATCGCCCGGTCACGAGATGTTCCCTGCTATTGCCTGACGCCAATTTTTCTTAAAACTGCGCGAGGAAGCGCTGGTCGTTTTCGGTGAAGGCGCGGATGTCGGGGGTGCCGCACATGATCATGGCGAGGCGGTCGAGGCCGAAGCCAAAGGCGAAGCCGGTGACGCGCTCGGGGTCGTAGGC
>CAIQUL010000252.1 GCA_903874975.1 uncultured Chthoniobacter sp.
CACTGCCGCATCCGTGTGGCCAATGCGGAAGGAGCCGACTGGCTTTCGGAAAAGCGCTGTGAATACGACCCCGCAGCGGCATTTTCGCAGGGAATTCAGGCCCGTTGCGAGAGCTGGCGGAACCAAAGGCGGGAGTGTGCTACCTTCTGGTCGATTCATTCGGGGGTGCGCGGGGTAACGAAGCCGGAACGGTTTTGCGGTTTTGCCCTTTTGGGGATATCCTTGAATTCATTCTTCGAGCTACGCCATGAGCAAAAAGAAAACAGACCCTCAGGAACCGCCGCAGGAGTGCCCGATTGCACCTCCTGCGCCCAGCCCGCCGCTGCCGATGATGGGGGTCGCTACTGAACCGGCCGCGCTTCCGGAGGACCAGCCGCCGCAGGGGTTTCCAGTGGTCGGCATTGGCGCGTCCGCGGGCGGATTGGCGGCGTTCGAGGCGTTCTTCGCCGGCCTGCCCGACGCCACCGATCCCGGCATGGCCTTCGTGCTCGTGCAGCACCTCGACCCGAATCACAAGAGCATCCTCACCGACCTCATTCGCCGCTACACGCGCCTGCCGGTCTTCGAAGTCGAGGATGGCATGGTCGTGCGGCCCAACTGCATCTACGTCATTCCGCCGGGGCATGACCTGGCGCTCCTCAACGGCGCGTTGCAACTGCTCGAGCCCACCGAGCCGCGCGGCCTGCGTCTGCCCATCGATTTTTTCTTCCGCTCGCTCGCCCAGGAGCAGCGCGAGCGGGCCATCGGCATCGTCCTCTCGGGCACCGGCAGCGACGGCACCCAGGGGGTGCGCGCGATCAAGGGTGAGGGCGGCATGGTCATGGCGCAGAACCCGGCCTCGACCGAGTTCGACGGCATGCCGAGCAGCGCCATCGGCACCGGCCTGGTGGACTACGAATTGCTGCCGTCCGAGATGCCCGCGCAGCTCATCGGCTACGCCGCGCACGCCTTTGGCCGGCACCCGCAGCACGGCACTGTCCCGGCCCCCAAGGTCGAGAACGCGCTGAAGAAGATCTTCATCCTGCTGCGCGCCCAGACCGGCCACGACTTTTCCCAATACAAACCGAGCACCATCCACCGCCGGATCGAGCGCCGCATGGCCGTGCACCAGATCGAGGGGATCGACGGCTACGTCAAATATCTCCAACAGACTCCCGCCGAGGTGGAGGCGCTGTTTCGTGACATGCTCATCGGCGTCACCCAATTCTTCCGCGACCCGGAGGTGTTCCAGGTGCTGGAGGAAAAGGTCATCCCCGCGCTCTTCGCCGGTAAATCGCCCGGTGCGGTGATCCGCGTCTGGATCGCGGGCTGTTCCACGGGCGAGGAGGCCTACTCGCTCGCCATCCTGCTGCTTGAGCGCATGGAGGCGATCAAGGCCAGCTTCACCGTGCAGCTCTTCGCCACGGACATCGACAGCCGGGCCATCGCGACCGCCCGCGCCGGCCGCTATCCGGCCAGCATCGCCGCCGATCTTTCGCCCGAACGCCTGGCGCGCTTCTTCGCCGCCGATGGCGGCAGCTATCGCATCCACAAAAGCATCCGCGACCTGCTGGTCTTCTCCGAGCAGGACGTCGTCAAGGATCCGCCCTTTTCCAAGCTCGATCTGATCAGTTGCCGCAATCTGCTGATCTACCTGGGCGCGGAGCTGCAGAAGAAGCTCCTCCCGCTTTTCCACTTCGCCCTGAAGCCGGACGGCTGGCTCTTCCTCGGCACCTCCGAAGGCGTGGGCGAACATGGGGCGCTCTTCCGCGTGCTCGATCGCAAGGCCAAGATCTTTCAGCGGAAGACGGAGCGGCCCGGCCAGTCGCCCGTTTCGTTCAACCGCTTTGCGTCACCCTCCGTTGTCATGGATACCACCGCCCAGCCCACCTCGCTCGGCAGCCCCGCCCAGTCTCCCGCCCCCGAGAGACAGACCTTGCGCGAGATGACCGAGCGGACCCTGCTCGCCCAAGTCATCGCCGCCGGCGCGCTGGTCAATGCCCACGGCGACATCCTTTATCTGCACGGCCGCACCGGCCTGTTTCTCGAGCCCAGCCCCGGCGCGGCGGGCATCAACAACATCCTCAAGATGGCCCGCGAGGGCTTGCGCCGCGAGCTCACCACCACGCTGCACAAGGCCGCCGCCACGAGGGAAACCTCCGCCAGCCCCGGCCTGCGCGTGAAGACGAACGGCCACTTCACCACCGTCAATCTCACCATCCGTCCGGTGACCACCGGCCCGGGCGCGTCAACCGAGTCGCCGCTCTTCCTCGTCATTCTGGAAGAGGTGCCGGAGGGCC
>CAIQUL010000253.1 GCA_903874975.1 uncultured Chthoniobacter sp.
GACCTCCTCTGGGCGGACAACAGCAGCACCGAAACCGCCTTTACCCTCCAGCGCAGCACCCGCGCCGATTTCTCCACCGGCCTGCAATCCTTTACCCTCGCCGCCGGGCGGACGACCTATCAAGACACCGGCCTGACTTCCGCCGCCACCTATTACTATCGGGTGCGCGCTGCCGCCGCGGGCACCTCCTCCTTTTCCAATGTCGCCGCCGTCACGACACCCATCCTCGACACCGATGGCGACGGCATCCCGGACGGTCAGGAAACGCCGCCGTTCATCGTCGGCGTGGACGATCGCGCCACGGACAGCGACCACGACGGAGCCTCCAACGCCGCCGAATGGGCCGCCGGCACCAACCCCGCGGGCGGCCTGTCCTTCCTCCAATTCAGCCAACTTTTCGCGATCCCGGGCAGCCCCGCCGGGACGGACGTGACGCTGCTTTTCCCCACCGTCGTCGGCCGCAGTTACCTCGTTGATTTCACCGACTCCCTCCCCGGCGGCATCTGGACCGCACTCCCCGGTTCGATCCGCACCGGCGACGGCTCCGCGCAAGCCGTCACCGACTCCCCCCTTTCCCCCGCTCGCTTCTACCGGCTGCAAGTCTGGCGCTAGTGATGTGTCAGCCGTGCCATGATGGGAGCAACGTTCGCCTCCGGTGATTGGTGATCGGTGCAGAGTGATGGGTCGCGAGCGGACCACCATTCACCATTCACCATTCACCCATCACCCACCCCTCATGGCACTGAGCGCGCGCCCGCTCACCCCAGCGTCTCGCACGCGCAGAGCCAGAGGTCGGGGCCGAATTCCTCGGTCGCGCGCGCGCCGAGCGGGGCGGCGGATTCTTTGTCGCGGAGCACTGCGAAAACCGTGGCGCCGGAGCCGGACATGAGCGCGCCGACGGCTTCCGGTTGGGCGAGCAGCCAGGCTTTGAGGTCGGCGAGAAAGATGTATTTCTCGAAAACCGGGCGCTCCAGATCATTGACCAGCCCGCCCCACGGAAAGGTCTGCGTCGCGTAGGGCACGCCGGGGATTTCGCGCGCGTCTTTCCAGCGCGAGTAGGCCCACGGCGTCGGCACGCCGAAGGGCGGCTTGATGAGCAGCAGCGGCAGCGCGTGGGGAAACGCGACCGGCTCCACGCGCTCGCCCCGCCCGCGGATCACGGCCGCGCTTTCGTAGATGAAAAACGGCACGTCCGAGCCGATCTCCGCCGCCAGCGCGGCCAGGGTGTCGCGCGCCAGCCGCGTCTCATGCAGCCGGTCGAGTGCGAGCAGCGTCGTCGCCGCGTCGCTGCTCCCGCCGCCGAGTCCCGCGCCGTGCGGGATGTGCTTCGTCAGCGCGATGCGCACGTGCGGCTCGATCCCGCGGGTGCGGCAGAAAAGGCGCGCGGCGCGGACGACGAGATTGTCCTCGCCGGTCGGCAGCGTCGGGTCGTCGCAGACAAACTCCAGCCCGCCCGCCGCGCGCCGCGTGACCTCCAGGGTGTCGCCGAGCGACACCGGACACATCAGCGATTCCAGATCGTGAAAACCGTCCGCCCGCCGCCCGAGCACGCGGAGCGACAGATTGATTTTCGCCGGCGCGAAAAACTCCATGCGGCGCGGCCCGCTTCAGGGCAGCACGAGCGCGCCGCGGCCCACGACCCGGGTGAGCGTGCCATCCATGGCGATCTCCAGCCCGATCTCGGTCTTGCCGTCGCGGCGGACCGGCGCGGCCCATTTCGCATACCACCGCTGCGTCCCGCCGAGCAGCGCCCCTTTTTCCAGGGTCAGCCCCACGATGACACCCTTCGGATCGTTCCGTTGCAGATAACCCTGCGCCAGTTTCAGCGCCTGCTCGATGGGCAGCGCGGGCGCTTTCTCCGCCGCCTGGGCAGTGAAAGTGAGCGCGGCCAGCGCGAGGGTGGCGAGGAGCAGGCGGAGGGTTTTCATCAGGCGTTGCGGTTGAGGCAGTTCAGATCCTCGAAGGACGTGAGCAACCGCTTCGCCGCCGCATCCTCGGCAGCCCCGAGCCACACGCGCGGATCGTAGTATTTCTTGTTCGGCGCATCGTGCCCCTTCGGGTTGCCGAGCTGGCCTTGGAGGTAGTCGCGATTTTTTGCCTCGTAAGCGCGCACGCCGTCCCAGAACGACCACTGCACATCGGTATCGAGGTTCATCTTGATCACGCCGTAGCCGAGGGCCTCGCGGATCTCCTCGCGCGTCGAACCCGAGCCGCCGTGGAAGACGAAGTTCACCGGCTGCGGCCCCGTGCCGAGCGTCGCCTCGATGTGCCGCTGCGAGTCGCGGAGGATGGTCGGCGTCAGCTTCACGTTGCCCGATTTGTAGACGCCGTGGACGTTGCCGAACGCCGCCGCGATCGTGAAATTCGAGCTGATCCTGGAGAGCGCCGTGTAAGCCTGCGCGACTTCCTCCGGCTGGGTGTAGAGCTTGGCGTCGTCCACGTCGGAATTATCCACGCCGTCCTCCTCGCCACCGGTCACGCCGAGTTCGATCTCCAGCGTCATCCCCAGCTTCGTCATGCGTTCGAGATACTGCGCGCAGATTTCCAGATTCTCGTGCAGCGGCTCCTCGGAAAGATCGAGCATATGCGAGCTGTAGAGCGGTTTCCCGGTCCGGGCGAAAAGCTCCTCGCCCGCCGCCAGCATCCCGTCCACCCACGGCAGCAGTTTCTTCGCGCAGTGGTCGGTGTTCAGGATCACCGGCACGCCATACGCCTTCGCCGCCGCGTCCACATAGTGCGCGCCCGCGATGCCGCCCTGGATCGCCCCGAACTGCGCTTCCTTGCTCACGCCTTTCCCGATGAAGAACTGCGCGCCGCCATTCGAGAACTGAATCATCGTCGGCGAGTTCACCTCGCGGGCCGCGGCCAGCGTCGCATTCACGGAGTTGGTGCCGATGCAGTTGATCGCCGGCAGCGCGAACTGGTTGGCCTTGGCGTAGTCCAGCAGCTCCTTGACTTCATCGCCAAAGAGCACGCCGGCACGGAATCGTTTGGTGGCAGACATGCGGCGGTTTCTAGCAGCCCGTGGAAAAGCCTGTCGATGTCGAAATCCACGGCGGACCGGAGTTTCCACCGGGGAATCCGCCCTCCCGCTCCGGTTACGAACGCTTGCCGAAGATCTTGAGCTGCTCGGCGTCCTTTGCCAGCGCCTCGAGCTTTTGCAAAGTTGCGGTCTGCTTTTCGATCAGCTCCTGATTCTTCTGCTTGATCGCCTGCAGCGTTTGCAGCGGGGATTTTGCGACCACCGGGGCTTGGGAGTGAAGTTGCAGGCCGAGCGCGAGCAGGGCGGCGAGGGTGAGGAGCGTCTTCATTGGGCCTTGCCGCCTCCGCGGCTGACGAAGAGGCGGGCGATGCGGACGCTTTCGGCGGCGGCGGCGAGCTTCGCGTCGATTTTCGTCTGGTTCTCGGCGATCACCACTTGCTGGGCAGCCACTTCGGCCAGGAGGGCGGTCACGGCCGCCGCCTCCGGGGCGGCCTCACCGCGGACGGTGGTCGGGGCCAGGCCCGCGGCGAGGAGCGCCGCGACCGTGAGCGCCGGGACAAAAAAGAGTTTTGCGTTCATGGTTTCCAACCAAGCCAGAAGCGGGCCGCCGGCTGATGCAAAAATTTTTTAGTGCGTGGCAAGATTGCTGCTAGCGTGTGTTGCTCTCCGCAACATCTACCTCCACAAAAACTATGGCCGGAATGCATCAATCGCAGTCAATGACCCAGAATCAGGTTCTGGCACCGCAGCTACAGCAGAGCCTGCAGATTTTGCAGGCCCCAATGCTGGAGTTGCGCAACCTCATTCAGCAGGAGCTGTGCTCGAATCCCACGCTCGAAGAGGACCAGATGGAACCGACGATCGAGGACAAGAAACAGGAGCACGACGAGTTTCAGGAGGAATTCGACCGCCTCGCCAAGCTCGATGAAGAGTGGCGCGACTATATGGCGCAGAGCCAGAGCTACTCCGGGCGCTCGGCGGAAGATGAGGAGCGGCGGCAGTTTTTCTTCGACAGCCTCGTCGGCAGCCAGACGCTTCAGCAGCACCTCATCGAGCAGCTCAATTCCAGCGATGTCAGCGACCCCGACCGCCAGCTCGGCGAGCTGATCATCGGCAATATCGACGACGCCGGCTTTCTCCAAGCCACGCCCGAGGAAATCGCCAACAGCACCGGCATGGAAGTCGCCGACTTGGTGCGCGTGCTGGAATTTGTGCAGACCCTCCATCCCGTCGGTGTCGGTGCCCGCGACCTCCGCGAGTGTCTCCTCATCCAGCTTCGGCGGTTGAGCAAAGAGCACAGCCTCGAGTATCGCATCGTGGACCGGCACATCGACGATCTCGGCAAGCGCCGCTTTCCCGAAATCGCCCGCCGCCTTGGCACGACCACCGAGCAGGTGCAGCGCGCCGCCGGTTTCGTCGGCACTCTCGACCCGAAGCCCGGCCAGATTTTCACCCCCGACCCGAACAACTACGTCCTGCCCGACGTGAACGTGGAAAAAATCGGCGGCGAGTGGACCATCTCCCTCAACGGCGAACAAATCCCGCACCTCCGCATCAGCAACACTTACAAGGACCTCATGTCGCAGGACAAAGGCGGGGCCGACGTGAAGGACTACATCCGCGACAAGATTCGCAGCGGCAAATTCCTCATCAAATCCATCCACCAGCGCCAGCAGACGATCTCCAATATCGCGCACGAGATCGTGGGCAAACAGAAGGACTTCCTCGAACTCGGCCCCAGCGCGCTCAAGCCGCTGACCATGGTCCAGATCGCCGACATCGTGGGCGTCCACGAGACCACCGTGAGCCGCGCCATTTCCGGCAAATACATGGCCACCCCGTGGGGCGTCTTCGACATGAAATACTTTTTCACCCCCGGCTACCAGACCGCCGACGGCGCCTCGATGAGCAACACCAGCGTCAAAGGCACGATCGCCGAGATGGTGAAAAGCGAGGACGACAGCAGCCCGCTGAGCGACAAGGAAATCGTCGAACTGCTCGAAAAGCGCGGCATCCCGATCGCCCGCCGCACCGTGGCCAAATACCGCAACGAGCTGAACATCCTCCCGAGCAACATGCGCAAGCGCTACTGAACCGCGGTGCCCGGTCGCAGTCGGGGAAAATCCGGCGCACGGGAGGCTTGAAATGGGGACTCGGGCGTGGCAATAGCCATGCGCCCTGCGGCCCCCGGAACCATGACCCCCACTTCTCCCGTCGCCCATGCCACGCCGCCCTCTGCGGACCGGCGGCTCTGGGAAAATCAGGGACGGCTGCGGCAGCTCATCCACGCGGCCGATGGGGGGCCTGGGGGCCTGTGGGCCTGGGATCTCGTCACGAACGCGGTTTACTTTTCGCCGGAGTGGAAACAGCAACTCGGTTACGCAGACCGCGAATTGCCGAACCTATTTGAGGAATGGGACCGGCGGCTCCATCCGGAAGATCGCGAGCGCACCCTGGCTACCGTGCGCGACTATCGGGCGGGGCTCCGGGCGTTTTATGACATGGAGTTTCGGATGCGCCATCGCGACGGCTCGTGGCGCTGGATTTTCGCCCGCGCGGACTTCCTCCGCGACTCCACCGGCCAGCCCGTGCGCATGCTGGGCTACCATTTCGACATCACGGAACGCAAGCAGGCCGAGGAGGCGCAGGCCGAGGCGCTGGGCCGCCTGCAAAAAATCGCGGAAAGCATTCCGGGCGTGGTTTATCAATATCGGCTGCGCCCGGATGGCACCGCCTGCTTTCCCTACGCCAGCGAAGGCTGCCGCGAGATGTATGGCGTCGGGCCGGAAGAAGTGCGCGAGGACGCGACGAAAATTTTCGCCCGACATCATCCCGATGACCTTCCGGGGCTGGTCGCTTCCATCGAGAAATCCGCCCGCGACCTCACCCCGTGGAGGCACGAGGCCCGGCTCATCGCCGACGATGGCGCGGTGCGCTGGCTGGAGGCAAATTCGCTGCCCGAGCGCGAGGCGGACGGCTCGATTCTGTGGCACGGCTACATCGCGGATGTCACCGAGCGCAAGCTGGCCGAGGACGCGCTGCGCAACCTTTCCCACCGGCTGGTGCAGGCGGGCGACGCGGAGCGGCGGCGCATCGCCCGCGAGCTGCACGATTCCACGGCGCAGGATCTCGCGGCCGTGCTGATGAACCTCGCCCTGCTGCAAGACCACCTCGGGAAAAGCAACGACCTCGTCGCCTCGCAGATCATCGCCGACAGCGCCGCCCTGCTCGAAAACAGCATCCATGAACTCCGCACCCTCGCCTACCGGGCCCACCCGCCGCGGCTGGACGACAGCGGACTGGCCGGCGCGCTGCGCGAATACGCCAGCGGCTTCAGCCAGCGCACGGGCATCCGCGTGGCGGTGGAAATGGCGGACGCTTTCCCGCGCCTGCCCGAGCCGCTGGAAATGGCGCTCTTTCGCGTGGTGCAGGAGAGCCTCGCGAACGTCCTCCGCCACTCCGGGAGCGCGACCGCGCTGCTCCGGTTGGCCACGACCGGCGGGGCGGTGACGCTCGAAATCGCTGACCAGGGCTGTGGCTTTGCCCTCGATGCGCGGCCGCCAGTACCCGGGATCGGCATCCCCGGCATGCGCGAGCGGCTGCAATACTGCGGCGGGCGGCTGGAAGTGGCGAGCGGCAGCGCGGGCACCACCGTCCGCGCGGTGCTGCCTGTCCCGGAGGGTGGGGCATGAAGAAAACGCTGAAGCTTCTCATCGCCGACGACCACGAACTCATCCGCGACGGCCTGCGCGCCCGGCTGGAGAGTGTGCCCGGCTGGACGGTGTGCGGCGAGGCCGGCGACGGCGCGACCGCCGTGGAGCTGGCGCGGAAGCTTCGCCCGGACGTGGCCGTGCTCGACGTCAGCATGCCGCAGCTCAACGGCGTGGAGGCCGCGCGGCAGATTCGCAAGGCGTCGCCCACCACCGAGGTGCTCATCCTCACCATGGCGGACTCCGCGAGCCTCGTGCGCGAGGTGCTCGAGGCCGGCGCGCGCGGTTTCATCCTGAAGACAGACGCTGCGCGGCTGCTCCTCGCCGCCGTCGAGTCGCTCGCGGCGCACCAGCCCTTTTTCACCGGCCGGTTCGCCGATCTCGTGCTCGGTGGTTTTTTGGATCCTGCGCAAGCCGGCACGCACCCCGGCGGGGCAGGCGGCCGCCTCAGTCCGCGCGAGCGGGAAATCGCCCAACTGCTCGCCGCGGCGAAAACCAACAAGGAAGTGGCCCAGCGGCTCGGCGTGAGCGTGAAGACGATCGACGCCCACCGCGCGAACATCATGCGCAAGCTGAACCTCCACTCCGTGGCCGAGTTGGTCCGCTACGCGATCCGCGAGAAACTCATCGAGGCGTAGCTCGCGAGACCGCGCGCGGGAGGTTTCCCGAGCGCGGCGCTGCGGCGCCGCTTTTCAGAGGACGCGTGCCACCGGCGCACTCTGGAACCACTCGCTCGTCACCGCACTCCTCTCCTCCCGCGTCATCGACGCCGACGGTGCCGTCGCCTCCACCGCCGGCTCGGTCCACGACATCGGCAAAGTCGTCATCGGCCAGATGCTCGACGCCGAAATGCGCGACCAGATCCAGGCCATCCTCGCCACGTCCGACACTGCGCTGATCGAGGCGGAAAAGCGCATCCTCGGCTGCGCCCACGCTGAACTCGGGGCCTGCCGGCTACGCCGCGACGGGTAGAATCAGCAAAGCCGGGCGCGCGGCCCGCTTTCCCGCGCAGCGGGGGGAGGAGGAGCAGACCCACGAATCCGTGCCGTCGGTGCGATGCCGGCGGATGGCCATGGCCTGGCCGCAGGATGGGCACTCGGGGTCGAAGATGTGCGCGTGGGTGGTGAAATCTTCGATCCAGCTCGCCACGTCGAAGAGGTTTTCCGCAGGTCGGCGCACGGCGGCGCTGCGCTGTTCGAGGGCGTGGCGGTCGAGGAGCTCGATGGATTTTTCCGCCGCAAACTCCTGCGCCTCGCGCGTGAAAGCGCCCGTGGTGACGACGATGCCGCGCGGGGCGGCGGTCCCGGCCATGAGGCCATAGAACTCGCGGAGTTCGCGTGCGGTGACGCGTGCGGTTTTCCAGTCCTGGCTGCGCACGGGGATGCTCTCGCCATCGCGGCGCAGCGTGAGGTCGCTACCGTCGTCGGTGTTGAGCGCCGCGGAGAGTTCCACGGTGTAGCCTTCGCGGCGGAAGATCTCGCCGAGGAGCAGCGCGATCTGGTCCTCGCGGAGCGTGCTGAAATCGGTGGCGCTCGCGGCGGCGGGCGGCGCGGGCCTGGGCGTGGCCTTTGGTGCGAAAGAGGGCGGAGGGGAGTGGGGTGCGGCCGCCGCCGGACGGGTTGCGGGCCGTTTGGTCCGCTGCCAGGCCTGAAACGCGAGGAGGGCGCAGCCCGGAACGACCGCGCCGAGGAGCCCCCATTTTCCGCCTGCGGGAGCCGGGCTCGCCGCGACCGGTGGCTGGGCGGGAACCGGAACGGGCGGGGGGATATGCGCGGTGTCAGCCCGCCCTTCGGCCTTGGTCCAAAGTTGGGGGTTGGCGGCTGCGACCTTCACGGTGGGTTCGGCGGCTGGGGCGCTGGGTGGGGCGGAGGGAAGGTGGGCAGGCTCGGCGGATGTCGGGGGTGCGGCCGGAGCGGTGCGGCGAAAGAGCATGCTGGCCGGCTGGGCGGCGGCGGTCGTGGCCGCGGCACCGTCGTCGCGCGTCCACTGGCGGCCCGGGGACCCGGCGGCGGTCGTCGCGCGCCAGCGGTCCACGCCGCCATTGGCCTGGAGCAGCGAGTCGATCTCGGCGGGGGTGATGGGGTGATTCGTGCGGTAGCTGAGCTGGCCCACGACACCGTCCTGAAACTCCAAATCCGCCGACCACCCGGCCCACGCATACCGGGCCGTGTGGCGGGCGGAATCCTCCGCTGCCGGAGCCCCGTGGCGGGCCATGATTTGCGCGGCGGTTTCGCCCAACTGCAAGCCGTGGCTGGACGCCCCGGTCAGAGAAAAGAGCAGCGCGAGCGTCAGGTTTCGGGATGTGCGGCTGAGGTCCATTTCCAGCTAAAAAGCAGGATGCTGACCAAGGGCCGCCAAGGATTTTCCCATTACCGCAGTTGCCGCGGCTCGGGTCCGCCTCTAAGAATCCCGCCCGCCGCGACCTTTTAACCAGTAACCACCATGCGCCGCATTCTGATCCACACCCTCATCCTCCTGCTCGCTGCCGGGTTTGGCCAGGCGGCGGAAAAGGATGCTGAAGGCGTGCGGCTGGCCGGACAGGTGCGCGAGATTTTTGTGGCGAAATGCGTGGACTGCCACGGGCCGAACCTCCCGCGTCCCAAGGGGAAATTCGGCTACGTGCTCGACCTTAAACGCGTGGCCGCCAACCCGGATTACGTCGTCCACAGGCAGCCCGCGCTCTCGGAACTCTACAAGATGATCCGCGACGACGACATGCCCGGCGAGGATGCGAAAGTGCCCGCTTTGACCCCTGCCGAAAAGGAAACCGTGCGCCGCTGGATCGAACTCGGCGCGCCGGAACCCGCGGCCACGACCCAGCCGACCAAATTGGTAGCCTCGCCCGTCGCGCCGATGGACCCAAAAACGGCCCCACCAACCTCGAAGAAACTTCTCCGCTGGATCGGACGGTTTCATCCCGTTTCCACGCACTTCCCCGTGGCGCTGATGCTCGTGGCGGTGCTCGCCGAGGGGCTGGCCTGGTGGACGCGCCGCGAGTCATGGCAGCAGACCGTGCGCTTCCTCGTGATCGTCGCCGCTCTCGGCGCGGTCGCCACCGGGGTGCTCGGGTGGATCAACGCTTCCTTCACCAGCTACGTCGGCCAAAACGCCACGATCCTCACCTGGCACCGCTGGCTGGGCACGGCTACGGCGGTCTGGGCGCTGGTCTGCGCGGCACTGGCCGTGATGGACGAGTGCCGGGAAGGCACGCCCGCGCGGCAGCGCTTTCGCGGCGCGCTGCTCGCCGGGGCGGCGCTGGTCAGCATCACGGGCTTCCTCGGCAGCGCGCTGATCTACGGTCTCGATCACTACGCGCTGTGGTGAAAAGGCGCGCGTCCGGGCTGATCGGACGCGACGACATCTGCTCGACGCGGCCACGCCCGCCCCCTTTGCTCGCGGCATGAGCGATCCCACCCAACTCCAGGCGGAAGCCCAGCGCTTTCGCGACGATTTCCAAAACCTGCGCGCGGCAGTCGGCGCGGTCATTGTCGGGCAGCAGCGCGTGGTCGAAGGCGTGCTCACGGCCGTCATCGCGGGCGGCAATGTGCTGCTCGAAGGCGTGCCGGGACTGGGCAAGACGGAGCTGGTGAAGACGCTCGCGCGGGCGCTGGCGCTGGATTTCCGGCGCATCCAGTTCACGCCCGACCTCATGCCGGCGGACATCGTGGGCACCAACGTGATGACCAGCGGCCCGGACGGACGCTACAATTTCGAGTTCCGGCCCGGTCCGATTTTCACCCAGCTCCTGCTCGCCGATGAAATCAACCGCGCCACGCCGAAGACGCAGTCCGCGCTGCTCGAGACGATGCAGGAAGGCAGCGTCACCGCCGCCGGCAAGACGCACATTCTGACGCAGCCGTTCTTTGTCCTCGCCACGCAAAACCCGCTCGAACAGGAAGGCACCTACCCACTCCCCGAGGCCCAACTCGACCGCTTCATGTTCAAGCTGAACGTGCCGTTTCTGAATCGCGCGGAGCTGAATGAAGTCGTCCGCCGCACCACCCTCGGCGGCGGCGCGGAGGTCGCGAAGATCATCGACGGCCCGCGCATCCTCGAGCTGCGCGGGGTGCTGGAGAAAGTGGTCGTCGCCGATCCGATCCGCGATTTCGCCGTGCGCCTCGTGCTCGCCACGCACCCGGAGAGCGAGTTCGCGGGCGATTCCGTGCGCCGCTTTGTGAAATGGGGCGCAAGCCCGCGCGCCGTGCAGGGCCTCATCCGCGCCGCCCGCGTCCGCGCCCTCGCCGAGGGCCGCGCGCACGTCGCCTTCGAGGACGTGCGCCACTTCGCACCCGAGGTGCTCGCGCATCGCGTGCTGCTGAATTACGACGGCCTCGCGGAAAATGTGGGTGTGCCGGCGCTGGTGGATGAGCTGGCGAAAGTGGTCGCGGAGGAAGCGGCGTAGCCACTTGCCTTGACCGCGCGCACGACGCACTTTCAGCCATGACGATCACGATTCCAGACGAAGCGTTGGAAGGAATTCTCGACACACCGGAGCAAGCGCGCATCGAACTCGCTGCTTTTCTCTACGCGAGCGGTCGCGTACCTTTCGTCCGGGCCTGAAAGATCGCGGGATTGGAACGTATCGCCATGCTGCGCGAACTCGGTCGGAGGGAAATCGCGATTTACCATATGGAAGATTACGAAGCTGACATGAGGACGATAAGCGAGTGGCCGTTCCCGCAAGCCAGCGGCGCGAAAAGCCAGGACACATAAATTCGCCTCGCGCCGTTCGCGGGTGAAGCTAGCTTCAAAATCATGAGCACCGTTCAAGAAATTGAGAAGGCCATGCAGCAGCTAACGACTGCGGAGCTGATTGAACTGCGTGAACGGCTCGACGCGCTGGTCGAGGACGAGTTGGAGTTGAGCGAAGAGTTCAAGGCGAGCATCGAACGGGGCCAGCGCGACATCACCGAAGGGCGTGTGCGCATCCACCAGTCGGAAGCCTGATCGTGCTCCCGGCACAGCGGGTCTATTCAGCGGAGTTTGATCACTGTTTTCTCAGGCTGCCTGCAAGTGTACAACGACAGATCGAAGCGAAAATCAATCTACTCGGAGCACAGCTTCGGTTTTTTCATCACGAACGCCTGCAAGGCGTATCGGCTTTCAAACTTCGGGTTGGAGATTATCGGGTGGTTTACATCTTCGATGTCGAAGCGAACCGCCTTGAGTTGATCACGCTCGGCAATCGCAAGGATGTTTACCGCGGCATTTGACAGATGAACGCCCCTCAACTCACCTCCCTCCTCACCAACCGCGACCTCGACCGGCTCGCGCGGTTGCGGCTGAACGCGGCGCGGCGCTTCACCAACCGCGCGCGCGGCGAGCATCTCGCGGCTCAGGGCGGGACGAGCACGGAGTTCTGCGATTTCCGCGATTACTCGCCGGGCGACGACGTGCGGTTCGTGGATTGGAACATCTTCGCGCGCATCGAGCGGGCATACGTGAAGCAGTTTCATCAGGAGGAGGAAATGCACGTCGCGGTGCTCGTGGATGCGTCGAACTCGATGCTCTTTGAGGGCAAGTTCGACCTCGCGCGCCAGCTTGCCGCGGCGCTCGGCGTGCTCGGGCTGCGGGCGCAGGAGAAAGTGAGCGCGGGTGCGCTCGGCGGCGTGGCGCAGCGGCTGCGACCCTGCACGGGGCGGATGGCGCTGCCGAAGCTGTTCACCTTTTTGGAAAACCTCGCGCCCGGCGGCAAGACGCCGATCGAGCAGGGCATCGAGCTGTTTCTCCGCCAGCATCGCGGGCGCGGCGTGGCCGTGGTGCTCAGCGATTTCCTCTCGGGCGGCGATCTGCGCCGCGCCTTCAACCAGCTTCACAGCGCCGGCCTCGAAGTCTTCGCCGTGCAGATCCTCGCCCCCAGCGAACTCGCGCCCGAGCTCGCCGGCGACCTGCGTTTCGTCGATTGCGAAACGCTCGGCCACCTCGACATCTCCAGCGCCGGCGACCTCCTCGGCCTCTACCACGAATACCGCCTCGCCCACGAAGCGCAGCTCACCGGGCTCGCCCAGCAGCGGGCGGGAAAGTTCCTGTCGGTCAGCGCGGCGGAGCCGATCGAGCAGGTGGTCTTCGGCACGATGCGGAAAAAGGGCTGGATCGTATGAGCGCAGCGAATCGCGATTTCCGGGGAGCACACGCGTCCCGCGTGTTGGTTTCGGCGTCCCGCCGAAACGAACTTTCCGAGACGTCCCATTCCGAAACACGTTTCGCGACCAGCAGACCGCGGGGCTGTTCTTCGGGCGCGGAGCTCTTGCCGGGATCGCGCGGTTCAGGAAGTTCGTCGCGGCGGGACGCCGCGACCAACACGCGGAACGCGTGTGCTCCCCGGAGCTCCGCGCCATGAGCTTCTCCGCCCTTCCAGCCGCCTGGCTTTTCACCCTGCTCATCCCGCTGGTCGTCTTCTATTTCCTCAAGCTCAAGCGCCCCCGCCACACCATCCCGTCGCTCGTCCTCTGGCGGCAAGTGCTCGCCGATCAGCGCGTCAACGCCCCGTTCCAGAAGTTCAAACGCAACCTGCTGCTGCTCCTCCAAATCCTCCTCCTCACGCTCCTCATCCTCGCCGCGATGCAGCCCTTCCTCCGCCGCGAAGCCTCACGGGCCCAGCGTCTCCCCGTGCTCATCGACATCTCCGCGAGCATGGCTGCGCTCGATGCCCCCGGCGGCACCTCGCGCCTCGACGCCGCGAAAAAGCGCGTGCGCGACATCATCGACACGCTCCCGCCCGACCAGGATCTCGCCCTCATTGCCTTCGGCCAAAGCGCGCGCCGGCTCACCGGCTTCACCAACAACCGCCGCGAGCTGCGCCTCGCGCTCGATGCCCTCGCCGTCGAGGACGTGACCGGCGATCTCGACGAAGCCCTGCGCATGGCCCAGGCGCTCACCCGCAGCGCCGGCTTCGACAAAGTGCTGCTCCTCTCCGACGGCAATTTCCCCGCCCGCACCAACTTTGAGCTGCCCTTCAAAATCGACTTCCAGCGCCTCGCCGACGCGGGCCCCAACTACGGCATCACCGCCTTCAACGCCCGCCGCGCGCCGGGCGGAAAGTGGGACGTTTTCGTCCAGCTCGCCGCCTCCGCCGAGGCCGAAACCGCGAGCGGCAGCGTCGAGCTGGAGCAGGACGGCACGGTCGTCGGCACCGAGAGCGTCACCCTCCCGAAAGGCGCCACGCCGCGCCTCGTTTTCCAAATCGCCACCGACCAGCCCGTGCAACTCCGCGCGCGCCTGACCACCGCCGGCTTCGACTCCCTCGCCGCCGACAACACCGCCGCGCTCTCACTCCCCGCCGCCCGCCCGCTCGCCGTCTTCTGCCCGCCGAAACTCACCGCCTACCGCCACGCCCTCGCCTCGCTCGACAGCATCACCGTTTTCCCACGCGACGACCTCGCCTCGCCCGCCGCCTTCGATCTCGTCTTCACCGATTCCGCCGACGACCTCCTGCTGTCCGCGCGCACCATCTGCCTCATCGGCCTTGTCCCCGAGGAGTTGAAAGCGCTCGTCGCCGTGAAGGCGGAAAACACCACCGCCATCGACTGGCGCCGCGAGTCGCCGCTCCTCCAGCACGTCCAGCTTGGCGATGTCGTCTTCATGGATCAGCCCGTCAGCGCCGCCGCCGCCAAGGACGACGCCTTCGCCAACCTCGGCTACGAAATCCTCGCCCAAGGCCCGCGCGGCCCGCTCATCGTCGAGCGCACCGACGGCGATGCCCTGCTCATCGCCCTCCTCTTCCACACCGACCGCAGCACCCTCCCCTACCGCGTCGGCTTCCCCATCTTCGTCTCCAACGTCGTCCAGGCCGCGCTCAAACAGAGCGGTCTCGCCGAAACCGCCGCCGCCCGCACCGGCGTCCTCCCCCCGCTCACCCTTGCGCCGAATCGCGCCGTCCACATCACCGGCCCCGGCGGCTTCGCCCGCGACGAACGCACCGACGACCGCGGCCAGCTCACCGGCATCCCCGCCCCCCGCGCCGGCGACTACACCCTCACCGATGGCACCGCCCCCCCGCGCCACATCGGCGCCAGCCTCCTCTCCCCTGCCGAGACCTCCCTCGCCGCCGTCACCCAGATCGAATTCGCCGACCAACTCACCGTCGCCGCAGCCACTGCCGTGCCCAAAGCCGACCGCTCCCTCTGGTGGGTGCTCGCCTGCGTCGGCTTCGTCGTCCTGCTCGTGGAATGGTGGTGGTTCCAGCGCCGGCCGGGCGTTGTGTGAAGTTGAGCGCGCTGGCCAGCAGGTGCCGGGTGGAGCACGCGACCCGCGTGCCGCCTTCGGCGACCCGCCGAAGGCACCGAGTATGCGGGTGATTGCACGAGCCGACATGCGCACACCGGTGTTCGCGGCGGGTCGCCGCGAACAGCACTCGGGTCGAGTGCTCCACCCGATCCTCGCGCTCGGTCAGCCGAGTGCGAATGCGTCTGCTGCGACGGGCGCCCCCGCGGTCGCCCGCACCCGCGCGTCATTTGCCGCGAGGTGGGTGAGCGCGTGGTAGACGGCCTCGGCATCCTCGCCGAGCGCGCTGGCGATTTGCCCGGCGGTCTGCGGTTGCGCGGAGAGCGCGCCGCGGGTCCGCGCGAGGAGTTTCAGCACGCTGGCCGCGGCCTTTTTCCCGGCCTCCACGCCCGGTTGGTGATACGCGTTCACATTCACCAGCGAGCCGTAGAAACCCACCGCGCGTTCGTAGAGCGCGATGAGCGCGCCGACGCTGAAGGGCGTGACCTCCGGGATGCTCACGGTGATGGAGTCGCGCCCGCCTTCGTAGAGCGCGGTGCGGGTGCCGCGGAGGAAGCCTTGCAGGAAATCCGCCGTCGTCGCGCCGGGCTCGACCTCCATCGACACACCGTCGCGCCCTTTCCGGACCTCGATGAAGGTCAGGAAAAAATTGTGCACGCCGTCGCGGAGCTGCTGCACGTAGGCGTGCTGATCGGTCGAGCCTTTGTTGCCATAGACGGCGATGCCCTGGTTCACTTTGCGTCCGTCGAGATCGAGTTCCTTGCCGAGCGATTCCATGACGAGCTGCTGGAGGTATTTCGAGAAAAGCACGAGCCGGTCTTTGTAAGGCAGCACCACCATGTCCTTCTCGCCGCGCCCGTTTCCGGCGCAGTGCCACATCAGCGCGAGCAGCATCGCCGGGTTTTGGAGCGTCTCGGTGTCCCGCGTCCACGCGTCCATCGCCGCCGCACCATCGAGCAGCGCCTGCATGTCGAGCCCTTGCAGCCACAGCGGCACGAGGCCCACCGCGCTCATCACGCTCGTGCGTCCGCCCACCCAATCCCACATCGGGAAGCGCGCCAACCAGCCGCCCGTGGTCGCGTATTTGTCCAGCGCCGAGCCGAGGCCGGTCACGGCCACGGCGTGTTTTCCAAAATCCAGCCCGACCTTTTTATACACCGCCTCCGCCTCCAGCATCCCGTTGCGCGTCTCCGCGGTGCCGCCGCTTTTCGACACCACGACCACGAGCGTGTGCTCCAGCCGCGCGGCCAGCGCGCCGAGCACGCGGTCCATGCCTTGCGGGTCCGTGTTGTCGAAAAAGTGCAGTCGCATCCGGTCGTCCGCTGTGCCCAGCGCATCGGCCACAAACTGCGGCCCGAGCGCCGAGCCGCCGATGCCGATGAGCAGCACGTCGGTGAACTTCCCGCCGGCGTGGATGCGCGCCACGAACTCGCGGATCGCCACGTTGCCGTTCGTGACTTCCGCCGTCAGCTCCGGCGTCGGCGCGAGCTGCGGCGCGCGCAGCCAGTAGTGCCCGACCATCCGGCCTTCATCGGGATTGGCGATCCCGCCGCGTTCGAGGTCCGCCATCGCGGCAAACGCCCGCTGCGCCAGCGGCTCCATCTTGCCGAAGAAATCATCCGCAAACCGCATCCGCGAAATATCGAGCGCGAAGCCCGTCGAGGCGTGGCGGAGGAAATACTGCTGATAACGATCCCAAAGAGAATTCATCCGCCGACGATGCCACCGGACCCCGGCGGGCTGTCGAGCCGGGAGTCGGGCGCGAAGATTTCCGCTGGACGGCGCTCCGACCCGTCGCATTGTCGCGCGACTTCGTCGCCTATGAAAACCCTCCGCCTCCTCGCCGCGCCCTCTCTCGCCTTCTGCCAACTCACTGCGTTCGCCGGCGAGACGGAGTGGCCGCAGTTTCGCGGACCCGCCGGTGACGGCCACGCGGCGGCGATGGAGTTGCCGCTGACCTTCGGCGAGGGCGACCGCGTGAAATGGAAGACGGCGATTCAGGGGAAGGCGTGGTCGTCGCCGGTGGTTTGGGGCGATCAGGTGTGGGTCAC
>CAIQUL010000254.1 GCA_903874975.1 uncultured Chthoniobacter sp.
AGGATGCTATGGAAACGGATTCTCCACCGGCACGCCCGCATGGCGAAAATCTGCCGCATTCCGCGTCGCCACGGTCAGGCCATGCGCGAGGGCGGTGGCGGCGATGAGGCTGTCTTTTGCCGGCATGGCGCGGCCCTTTTTTTCAGGCGGGCGAGGAGGCGTGCCCAGGCGGCCGCGGTCGCGGTGTCGAAGTCTAGGACGTGGAGGCGCTGGACGCCGACGGGCGGCTCGGGTGTGATTAAAAGTGGTGCAGGGAAGTCTGTGGTCCCGGAGGGACAACGGAAATTAGCCGGTGGCGTCAGCCACCGGACCCGCACGCCGAGCGAACTCGCCCCGGAGGGGCGGTGGAGCGGTCGCCGCGGTTGAATTCCAACGCCCCTGCCGGGGCGGATTCATTTTTTTCCGCGATCCGGTGGCTGCCGCCACCGGCTAATTTCCATCGTCCCTCCGGGACGCCGCGCGCATCCCGCATTGCAGCACATTTATTCACACCCGGCGGCTCAGATGAGCGGGAAAAGGCATCGGCATCAGTGTGCAACTGCGTTTGTGTGGGACTGCCATGAAAAACATTGCCATCAGCATGGACGACGAACTTTACCGGCTGGCCCGGATCAAAGCGGCGGAACAGTCCACTTCCATTTCCGCTTTATGCAAAGCCTTCATCATCCGGCTCACCGGCAGCGGCGCAAACGGTCCGCCCATGCGCTTCGTCAGCACGCGCTCCAGTTCGCCCGCTGCGCAATCGGATTCCACGAGGCCGAGCAGATCCTTCGCTTTCGAGCGTGCTCCCGAGGTCATTACCCGCTCCGCGCGCGCGGCATCGAGCGGGTCTGGCAAAGCTACGAAGTGGCGGCGTTTCTTGTTGCTAAGAAAAATCCGCCCAATCGCCTTGCGAAGGAGGCCAGAGACGTCCTAGCGTCTCCGCCTCGCCCCTGCGGGCTGCTCCTTGGGTGACCAAGGATTTTTAGCCGAGCACCACCCAACCGAAGCAATCCCTCTCCCGCCAAAAATACATTCCATCGTGAATCTCCTTTCCACCATCGCTGCCGCCGGCCTGCTGTGGTCCAGTTTATCCTCCTTCACTCACGCGGAGGAACCGGGCGTGGATTTCCGCGTAGATGCTTTTGTCGGCCGGCAGGAGGGCTATCACACCTACCGCATCCCAGTCATGGTGATCACAGGCAAAGGGACCGTCTTGCTTTTTGCCGAGGGCCGGAAACGAGGCCGGGGCGATGGCGGAGATATTGATCAGATCATGAAGCGTAGCGAGGATGGCGGAAAGACGTGGTCGAAAAATATACTCATCCACGAGGAAGGTGACTCTGCGCCCATCCGGGTGGGCAATCCCGTGCCCATCGTCGATCGGGATGGCAAGACGGTGCATCTGTTTTTTGCGGTCATGGCGTCACCGAACGGCGGCGACGGACTTTATTACACCAAGAGCACCGATGACGGACTGACGTGGGCGCCCATGGTCGTCACCTCGGATAATCCGAAGGACAAGGGCTACTCGGACAAGAATTTCCTGAAAGGCTTCGGTGGCACGGAGGTCGGAATTTTCGTGGGCCCCGCCAACGGGATCCACACGAAGAAGGGTCGGCTGGTGGCTCCTTGTGGTGTGGGCAGAATGGTGGACGGAAAGCGAGTCGGCGGAGACACGGTTATTTTCTCAGACGACGGCGGGAAGACTTGGAATGCGGGCGGATTTATCCCCACGACGACTGAATTTGGCGTTGGCGAACCCACCGTGGTCGAAAGGAGCGACGGTTCTTTGATGATGAACATGCGGGCGGGCGGCCCCGGCGGAGCCTACGGCCTCGGCTTCCGGGTGACCGCGACGAGTTCTGATGGCGGACTCACATGGTCGAAGCCCGTGGTGGACAAGAATCTGCCCTGTCCCTCCTGCCAGGCGAGCATCCTCCGGCTGAACAAAAAGGAAATGCTGTTCCTGAACCCGGCCGTTTCCCATCCGGGCAGGTTTAGTCTCGGTAGCCGGCGGAACCTGACCCTGCGCTTGAGCGCAGACGACGGGGCCACCTGGTCGCACAGCCTGGTGCTGAACAAGGGACTGTCCGCCTATTCCGGCATGGCCATCACCAAAGAGGGGAAAATTCTCTGCGTGTACGAAAACGGGGAGCGGGATTACTGCGAGAAAATCTCCATCGTCCAAGTGGACCGGGCCGCGCTCGTCGCCCCAAAGGCGGCCCCGGCTGCCCCCGCAGGCGTGGCGGCGAAAAGCCAGTAAGCATTTTACAACTCAACCTCAACAATCCACAACGACAGCACACCAATGAAACCCAAACTCATCCTGACCGTCCTTATCACTTCCCTTTTGGGCCACCCACTCCACGCGGAGCCCGTCGCGCCGGTGGTTCCCATCAAGGTCAAGCCCTTTGCCTTGAATCAGGTGCGTCTGCTGGACGGCCCGTTCAAGAAGGCGACGGAGATCAACAAGGCCTACTTGCTGAAGGTGGAGCCGGATCGGATGCTCTGGCCGTTTCACCAATACGCCGGCCTGCCGACCAAGGGGGAACGATACGGCGGCTGGGCGAAGAAAGACTGCGTGGGTCATGAGGCCGGACACTATTTAAGCGCCCTCGCGCTGATGTATGCCAGCACCGGCGATGCCGAGATGAAAAAGCGCGCGGACTACATGGTGAGCGAGATCGCCCGCGTGCAGGAGAAGCACGGCGACGGTTACGCCGGGCCGGTCCGGTTGGAGGTTTGGAAGATGGCGTTTTCCGGCGACATCAAGGCCGATGCCTGGGGCATGTGCGGCGGCTATGTGCCGTGGTATGTCATGCACAAGGTCTATGCCGGCCTAATCGATGCCCATGTCCTCACCGGCAACAAGCAGGCGCTCGAGGTCGTCACGAAGTTTGCCGACTGGGCGAAAAAGGGCACCGACAACCTAACCGAGGAACAGTTCCAGAAGATGCTGGCTTGCGAATTCGGCGGCATGGTGGAGTCGCTGTCGGAACTTTACGCGCTCACCGGCAAGAAGGATTACCTGACCCTCGCCCGGCGCTTTGACCACAAGGCCATCACCGATCCCCTAGCCGCAAAGCAGGACATCCTGACCGGCAAGCACGTCAACACCAACCTTCCCAAAATCCTGGGCGCGGCGCGCCTGTATGAATTGGACGGCCAGCCGCGGGATGCCACCATCGCCAACTTTCTCTGGGACAGCATGGTGGACAGCCGGACCTTTGCACCGGGAGGCATGGACGTGCGCGAGCGCTACATCGCGGCGGGCCAGGAATCGAAGCAACTGGCTACCAATGCCAGTGAGTCCTGCGTGGTTTACAACACGCTAAAGCTCACGCGCCAACTCTTCGGCTGGCAGCCGGATGCCCGCTACATGGATTACTACGAGCGCGGCCTGTATAACACGATTCTGAGTTCGCAGGATCCGAAAAGCGGCGGCTATACCTATTTCAATTCGATGAAGCCGGGACATTTCAAAATCTACAGCTCGCCTGAGGACGCCATGTGGTGCTGCGTGGGCACCGGCATGGAGAACCACTCGAAGTACGCCGACACGATCTACAGCCGCGACGCCGAGAGCTTGTGGGTGAACCTTTTCATCCCCTCGGAACTCAACTGGCAGGAGAAGGGTCTCACTGTCCGCCAGGAAACGGAGTTCCCCGTCAAGGACACCACGACCCTCAAGATCGGCACCAAGCAAGCGCAGAAGTTGTCGGTCAAAATCCGCGTTCCCTACTGGGCCGCCAAGGCACCGGAAATCACCGTCAACGGCGAGAAGCAGGCCATTGATGCCAAGCCATCGAGCTACCTGACCCTGACTCGCACCTGGAAGGATGGCGACACGATCAAAGTGCAGTTTCCCCTGAGCCTGCATCTCCGTCCGGCCCGCGACGACAAGTCCATGGTCGTGGTGATGTATGGTCCGCTGGTGCTGGCGGGTGAACTGGGCACCGAAGGGATGCCCCCGAGCCTGGTCACCGGCAACAACGTCGCCCACCTCGGTGCCAAAACGCCGCCGGTGCCGGTTCTCGTGGATGCGGCCGCTGATCCTGCCACCTGGCTCAAGCGCGAACCGGGCGAAGGTCTGCGCTTCCGGACCACCGGGGTGGCCAAGCCGCAGGATGTCACGCTCAGTCCGCTCGCGTTCCTGCACCACCAGCGTTACACGGTATACTGGAAGACGATGACGGCCGCCGACTACACGGCGCAGGCACCGGCGCAGTAATCAAATTCGGAGTTCGAACCTCGAACCTCGAACCTCAAATCTCATGAGCCGCATCCCATCCCTCGTCGCCGCCTTCCTGCTCGCTTCGCTGGCAGCCAGCGCCGCGGCCCCCGTCACGCTCGACTCCTTGTTGCAGGAAATGCTGGACGTCGAGTCCATCGCCCGTTGGCCGCAGCCGGAATTCACCTGCAAGCAGGCCAGCAGTTACGACCGGACCAAAGTCGCACCGGACAAACCGGGTTGGTTTTCCAACAAGGACAACAACCAGTTCATCCGCGACGAAGAAAACGAGGGCCGCAAGGA
>CAIQUL010000255.1 GCA_903874975.1 uncultured Chthoniobacter sp.
CAAAGGCCGCCATTTCACCGAGGCCGAGAAGCACCGCGTGCTCGACATCCATTTGGAAATCATGCGGCTCATCCCGCAGAAATATCGCGCGGCCGAGGAGCGCGGGCAGGCCGAGCTGACGACCACGCCGTTTTTCCACCCGATCCTCCCGCTGGTCTATGACTCGGCCTTGGCCGTGCGCAGCCTGCCGGGACGGCAGTTTCCGCAGCGCTTCCACTGGCCGGAGGATGCCGCCGCGCACCTCACGCTCGCGGTCGAGCAGCACACCCGGCTCTTTGGCAAAGCGCCGCGCGGACTGTGGCCGAGCGAGGGGTCGATCGCACCGGAGCTGATCCCGCTGATGCAACGGAGCGGCATCGAGTATTTTTGCAGCGACGAGGAAAACCTCTTCAATTCGCTCCGCCTCGACCCGGTCTTCCGCGATCGCGAGATGGATCATCTGGAGCTGTTCCAAGGCTGGCGCGTGACCCACGACGGCGCGGCGGTGAACGCGGTGTTTCGCGAAAAGCCGCTCTCGGATTTCATCGGCTTCATGGCCGCGAAAAACTCGCCGGTCGCCGCGGCCGAGCACCTCCTCACGCATCTCCGGCACATCGCGGACATGGTCCCGGCGGAGACCGGCCTCATCCCGCTCATCCTCGACGGCGAGAACGCGTGGGAGACTTTCGCCGACGGCGGCGAGGGCTTTCTCCGCGCGCTCTACGGCGGCATCGAGGCCGAGCCGGGGCGGCTGTCGAGCTGCACCATCGAGGAGTATTTCCGGCAGCATCCGCCGCGGCACCAGCTCACCACCTTGCACACTGGCTCGTGGATCAGCAGCAACTTCGACATCTGGATCGGCGAGGAGGAGGAAAACCGCGCGTGGGATTTGCTCGGCGAAACGCGCACCTTTTTGCAGCGGGAAATCGACGGCGGCAAACTCGCGCCCGACGTGCGCGCCGCCGCGCTGCGCGAAATCTACGCCGCCGAGGGCAGCGACTGGTTCTGGTGGTACGGCCCGGATTTCTCCACGGACAACGACGCGCTCTTCGACGACCTCTTTCGCCTGCATTTGAAGAACGTCTATGCGCTCTGCGGCGGCGTGGCCCCAGCGGCGCTCGACGTGCCGATCACCTCCGCGCGCGTGACCCCGCTCTACAGCGTGCCCGCGCGACCCATCTCCCCGGCGCTCGCCGGCGGTTCCTTTTTCGACTGGATCGGCGCGGGCCAATACGAGGCGGGCAGCGAGCAGGGCGCGATGTATCGGGCGGATCGCATGGTGCGAAAAATCCAGTTTGGGAGCGATGCGCGCGCGTTCTATCTGCGCGTGGAGATGAGAAAGTGGGAGCCGCTGGTGATGGCGGTTGATTTCCACCTGCCCGCCGAGACAACCGTCCGGACCTCGCTCCTCACACCCGGCGGCAGCGGGGAGATCACCGTCGAGCGAGCGGGCGTGCCCGCGCAGACGCGCACCTCGCTGACCCTGAACGGAGCCATCGAACTGGCCATCCCGCTCGCCGATCTCGGTCTCGCGGGGGAGGCGCCCGTCGCTTTTCAGGTGCGCCTCCTGCGCGACGGCATCGAGCGCGAGTGTTACCCCGAGTCCGCGCCGATCCAATTCACGCTCCTCGGCGCCGACTTCGCCCTGCGCAATTGGATCGTGTGATGGCCCTTTCACCCGCCCGCGAAACCGCCCATCCTCCGCGCATGACCAGACTCCGTTTCCTCCTCCTCCTCGCCGCCGCCTTCGGCGCGCTCCTGCTCCCGCGCCCCCTCCGCGCCGCCGCCCTCGAAGGCCCGACCTGGACGCTCACCGAACTCGCCGGCAAAGCCTTCGCCGCCCCCGCCGGCGGACGCGGCGCACCCACGTTGCAATTCGAGGCCGCCAAAAAAAGCGCGAACGGATTCTCCGGCGTGAACCGCTACTTCGGCGGCTACGAAAAGGACGGCGACAAGCTGAAATTCGGAGCAATCGCCGGCACCAAAATGGCCGGCCCGCCCGAGGCCATGCAGGCCGAGCGCGCCTTCCACTCCATGCTCGTGAGCGTGAGCCAATGGCAGATCGCCGCCGGCGCACTCGCGCTGCTCAGCGAGGGCAAAGTGGTCGCCCGTTTCGCCGCCCGGCCCGCCGCGGAGAAATAGCCGCCGGCATCCGCGTAACGGTACCGCGGGACAAGTGTGGCTCACGCAGGCGCGGCTGGTGGTGATGATCGCCCGTGGCACCCGGTGGGCGGGGGCCGGCTTCACGCATCGGCGGCCTCGCGGACGGATTGCGCCGCCCGTCCTCAACGTTCTGCGCCGAGGCTAACGGCGATCGGCAACCGCGCGGAAGGGCACTGACTCTTCCATTCGCGCGCTCATTTTCTGCATCCGGAGATCCACCTGCTCAAGACGCGCAGCCAGCGCCCGGATTTCCGCCTGCTGACCAGCGATCGTTTTCCGCTGTTCCTGCATCTCGGTGTGCTGCTTGAGGAATTCATTGAGCAGCATCGCGTTCACCGCCTCGTAGCGCACCGTGTAGGTTGCGCCATCGGCATCACGAAGGACCAGATTGGGATCCACCTTTTCGACCTCTTCAGCGATCAGTCCATACTGCGGCACAGCCTCGGAATCGATCTCCTTCTTATAGTGAAACGTCACGGGCCTGAGCTTCAGGAGCGCGGCGCTCGACGCGTCCATGCCCTTGATCGCTTCCTTAAACCGGCGGGAGGACGTCAGCGTGCCGAGTTGACCCACCGCGTTGACATAAACCGGAGCTCCGCTGGCGGAAGTAACTCCGCTGACCCCCGCGATGAAGGTGCGCTTGATGTTTCCCCTATTGCCAATCCGGATCGTGTCGTTTTCATCCGGCAACTGGCAATCTGCCCCTACATAGACATTGCGACTGCCTTTCGTCACGCTGACTCCGGCACTGTAACCCACGGCGATATTGTTGGAGCCACCGGAGACATTAAGGAGCGAGTTACCCCCGAAGGCGGTATTGTAACCTCCAGTGACACTATTCGCGAGGGCATTGGCACCACTCGCGGTATTCCAGTTTCCGCTGATGTTGCTGTGCAGGGCGTAAAAGCCTTCCCCGGTATTAAGGAACCCGCTCGTGTTCCGAAAGAGGGCGGCGAATCCGACCGCCACGTTATTCTCCCCGACCGTGGTGGAACCGAGGGCGTATGCTCCGACGGCCGCGTTGTGCTGGGCGGTGGTGAATTTGCCAAGGGCATACGCGCCGAGGGCGGCATTCGCAGAGCCGGTGGATGTGCCAAAGACCCCATCGCCATTCCATTCCTCCTTGAGACCTTTCAGGGCGCGGAAACCAACGGCGGTATTATCGTCTCCCAGCAAACTCCACGAGAGTGCCTCCACTCCCGCGGCGGTGTTTCGGTCCCCTTGACTGTCGGCCAGCGCAAAAGCGCCGACCCCGGTATTGTCAGATCCTTCGTTGCCCCCAAGGGCGGAGGCACCCAAGGCGGAGTTTCTCGATCCCACTCCACCGCCTTCATAGCGCCCCGCAAGGGCCTCCCGTCCAACGGCGGTGTTGTCGGAAGACCCCCAGGAAAAGCGGAGCGCCCCACCGCCAAACGCACTGTTCCCGGAACCGCTGCGATTATTGACCAGAGCCTCGCGGCCGACGGCCGTGTTGCCACCGCCGTCCACGTTTTCGAAAAGAGCATCGGCTCCGACCGCGGTGTTTGAGCTTCCAGTCTTGTTCTTCGCCAGCGAGTACATCCCCAAAGCGGTATTCCCCGGCCCCGTCGTGTTCTCATTCAGGGAGTAAGCCCCCAGCGCCGTATTCTGAATTCCGGTGGTGTTGCGAGCCAGGGAGTAAGCCCCCATTGCGGTGTTATCCTCCCCGGTCGTGTTCTCCGCCAGGGAGTAAGCCCCCATCGCGGTGTTGTAGCTTTGGGTGGTGCTCAAACGGAGCGCGTTGAATCCAAATGCCGAATTCCTGACTCCCGTGGTGATGCTCAACAGCGCCCCGCTTCCCGTGGCCGTATTGCTGGGGTCGGCGGCGGCGGACAGAGCTACGGAAGCCAGCCATAGGCCGGCGGAGCCGGAAAGGATGCTGACGATGGAATGGCGGCGACCCAGGAGGCCTGCCAAATGACGCGGGGAGCCGAAGCGGCGGTTGGTGTTTGTTTTCATACCGGCACCATCGCGCGCGCGGAGCGGTATGACTGCACCGATGTTGCGATTTCCTGACCGGTTTGCCACGGCCCGGAAATCACCCGGGACACAGCCCCCAACCTCCCCATCCAGCCCGCTCAGCGATCCGCGCCGCGGCTTTGCAGTTTGCCCTGCTTCTCCTGCAATTCCTTGAGCTTTTCCTCGCGGCGCTCGAGCTGGCGCTGCTGGGGCCCGAGGCCCTGTTCCTGCGCCATCTTGATGAGCATGCCGAGCACCCCGCGATAGGCTCCCATCGCGAACGTGTCCGTGGTCGGCGCGTCGTGTTTGCGGTCGAAGAATGAGATCAGCTCGCGCACCGTCTCGGGGCCTTTCGTGTGCTTCTTCGCCCACTCGTAGTAGCGGCCGGCGATCTTTTTGAAAGGCACGACCTCGTGGCCTTTTTCGCGCAGCGCGTCGCGCAGAATGCGCCCCCCTTTTTCCGCGTCGTCGGCCTGCTCGGCCATCTCGACCTCGCGGAAAACGCTGTCGAGAATGAGGTCCGAGCGCTCCCCGTCCTTGCGCTCCATACGGCCGGTTTGCACATGGACGGCCTGGCGCGCGGCAGCGCTGCTGCCATTGGCGGCGAGGTAGTCGGCCTCGCGTTTGTCGATGGCCTGCACGAGGTCGGAATACTCGCGGAACACCGTGCGCATGCGGGCGCTCTCGCGGAGCCAGTCGGCGGTCGGCACTTTGGCGGCGGCGAGCCGATCGAGCTTGGCCGTCCACGCGGCGAAGTTCTTCGGCGCGAGCGCGAGCGCGGTGTCAGTCGCGAGCGTGGCGAGATCGCGCTGGCCGGCGTCGGCGAGCAGCGTGGCCAGCGCGAGCAGCTTCTCACTTTTCGCGTAGCCCGCCGTGCGGCGCGCGGGCTCGGTGAGCTGGCGGAGTTCGTGTTCCTTGATGGTCCGGCCGGTCTGCGGATCGCGCGTGGTCCCGGCGGCGTAGTTATCCCCGTAGCGCCCCACATCCAGCTTCCATTCGCCGCGCGCCACCTCGAAGCCGATCCACGCATGCCCGCCGCGATCGCCTTCCCCGCCGATGACCATGGCCGGGATGCCGTTGGCCTTGGCGGTCATCGCCGCGAAGTAGGCCTGATCCCCGCAGATGCCGCCCTCCTTTTCGATCTCCGCGAAAGTGTAGGCCTTGTAGGGATTCACACCCTGCGTCGCGCGATCCATCCGGTAGCGGATGTGCCCGTAAGCCTTGCCCCACTCGCGCCGCGAGAAATTCGCGTGCTGCTGCGCCCAGACGAGTTCGCTCTCCGGGACCGGCGCGTCCACCACCCAGACCAGCTCCCACGCCGTCATCTCGGCGAGCGGGACTTTCAGCGCGCCCTTTTTCGCCGAGTCGCGGTAAAAGCGGTAGCGGCTCAGCGCGGAGACTTCCTTCGCCGGGCCGCCGCTGCTTTCCGTTGTCGGACCAAAGCCATAGACGTTCGCGCTGATCCGCACCGGCTGGTCGAAAACGAGCGCGCAGGCGATGGCGAGGTTGGCGAAAGTTTCGCGCCCCGCCTCGTCGTCGAACCAAATGGTCCGCCACGCCGCGAGCGCATCCGCCGCCTGATCCTGCGGCGCGATGGTGTCATTGAACGCCGCCAGCACCGCCGGGCGGACGAGCAGCCAGTTCAGGAAATCGCGACTCCGATCCACTTTGCCAAAGGTGCTCAGCGCCGCCGGGCCCACCGCGCGAATGAACCGCGCCTGCTCGGTGGCCAGCGCGGGCGTGCCGAGCCCGATGAGCCGGTCGAGATTCTGCGGACGCTGCTGCCACGGGCCGGTCCCCGCTGCGGTGGCCAGCGCGGTTTTGAGCTGGGTGAAATGGCGCTCCCAATTCCCGGAGGCAGCCGCCCACTGCGCCGCGCGCAAGAGCTGCTGGCGATCCGGATCCCCCACCGCGACGGCCGTGGAGAGATTGAAGACGGGCAGGCCCGGGTAGCTGTCGCCCGCCGCCGGGGCCGACACCACGGGAGCCGCGGGGGCCGGGGCGCGGGCGATCTGGGTGCGCCACGCGCCGATCTTCGCCGCGTAGGCGATGGTCAGGAATTCGTGGCCCGCATAAGTCTTTTCACATTCCGCGAGCCGCGCCTGCGCGCTGCCCGGCTCCTGCCGCGCGAGCAGGCTCTCCACGCCGTCCAGCTCCGCGAGCAGCGTCCCGTCGCGGGCCACCGCCACGGCCTCCGCCACCTCCGCGCGCAGCGCCTCCACCTCCGGCGCGATCCCGCGCAACGCCGCTGCGGCCTCGGCGTTTTTGCCCAAACCGAGCAGATACCCCGGGGCGAGCAGCGTCTGCCCGGCGGCATCCGCCCGTTGCATGAGCTGCACCAGTGCGGCCTCACTCAGCGCGGAAATTTCCACCGGACGCTCCACCGTGCCGAACTGCGCGGGCACCTGGCAGAGCAAACGTCCGCCCGCCGCGCCCGAGACCGTCCACACCGCATTGCCCACCGGAATCTGCGCGCCCACCAGCGCCGCCGGCCGCGCGAGCAGCGCCGGCACGGCCTTTTCCGCCGTCCGCATCCGCGCCACCTGCCGCTCCACGACCGCGCGCTGCGCATGCCCGGGAGGCGCCGCCAGCCAGCTTTCCAGCACCCGCGCCGCGCCGGAAAAATCCCGCTGCGCCATCTGCGCCCGCGTGCCCTCGATCGCCCGCACCGCCTCGATGCGCGCCTGCACCCGCGCCCGTTCCGCCGCCGGATCCACGACCGGCGCCGTCGCGGGTGCCGGCGGCGGCGCGGGAGTTTCCCTCACCACCGGTGCCGGCGTGGCGGGCCCGGGAGTCGCCGTCACCTGCGCCACCGGCACCGGGCGCGTGGCCCGATAAACGCCGTAGCCCGCGCCGCCGAGCACGGCGCATGAAATCAGCAACCAGACCAGCCCCGCCCGTGACGCGGGCACCGCGGTTGGCCTGGGATTGGGACGCGCCGGACGTGGGGCCGGGCGCACTGGACGGGACGGTTGTTCCATGGCAAGGCGCGGAAACTAGCACCCGAGCTGTCCACCCGAAAGATGGAAACTAACGCCGCCATCGCCGCATTTAGGATGGATCATCCGGCGCGAGCGCTTGGGCGATGGCTGCGGGGTGCTGGCTGAGATCCGCCCATGCCGCGGCGAGGAGGGCTGGTTCGTAGGGCAGCCAGGTGCCGGTGGCGGTGGCGTAGAGGCCGACGGTCACGGGCGCGCCGAGCATGGCGGCGACGGCTTGCCAATACGCGCTGAGCTGCGGCAGGTAGTGCGCGTGGAGTTGCGGGAGTTCGGCGGTGGATTTGCGGTTGGTTTTCCAGTCGAGGATCAGCCAGTTCCCGGCGGCGGGGTCGAAGACGGCGAGGTCAATGATGCCTTCGAGACATTCGCGGTCGTTCATCGCCCAGAGGAAAGGCATCTCCGCGCGCGCGATGAGGCCGGGCGCGGTGAGTCGGCGCGCGAAGTCGGAGCCGTTCGTGAGTTGGTCGCGGAGCAGCGCCCACTCGCGGCGGGCAAGCTCCGCGTCCGGGGAAGTCGCGAGCGCGGCGGCGAAGACGGCGTCCCACGCCGCGGCGTCGGCGCGCCAGTCGAGGTGCTCCACGAAGCCGTGCCACCACGTGCCGTAGCGCGCGCCGGCGTTGGGCGTGGTGGTCAGCGGGCGCGGTGCGGCGGCGGGATCGGCTTCCGTGGAGGCGGCTTCGGCGAGGGCGCTGGGGTTGCGCTTGATGAAAAAGGCGGCGCGCTCGCGGGCGGTGGCGAGGGCCGGGGAGGCGCATGCGTCCAGCGCGGGGACGACCTGCGCCTCGGCGCGCGACGCGGCTTTGGCGGCCTGCGCGGCGTGCGTGGCCGGGCTCGCGGAGAGCGTGGTCGGCAGGGCCTCGAAGCTCGCGGCGTGGATGTCGCCGAGGGCGCAGCGCAGCAGCCGCGCCTGCGCGTTTTTCGGCAGGCCGCTCTTGCCGGAAAAGAGGGCGCGATCATCCGCGAGGACCAGCGTGTGGCGCGCGCGGGTCAGCGCTACGTAAAGAACGCGCTCCAGTTCCTGCCGGTCCCGCTGCTCGCACGCGGCTTTCAGCTCCGCGTCGATGTCGTCGCCGTCCAGCGCGGCGCGGAAATCGCGCGTGCGCGGATCGCGCACCACGCGGGGATAGGGCGGTGTGCGGACGACCACGAGCCGCGCGAAAAACGGCACGATGACCGCGTCCCATTCCGAGCCTTTGGCCTTGTGGCCGGAGATGATCTGCACGGCGTCGCGGATCGTGGCGCGGACCTCGCGGGTGGAGGTGAAACTGGCGCGCAGTTCGTCGGCGAAACTTTCCAGCGTGGCGTCACCGGCCTCCGCGGTCGCGGCCTGCGTGAGCAGCGCTTCGAGTTCCGCGACCAGCCCCTCGCTGGCGCTTTCCGGCAGCACCAGCAGTCGCTCGCGCAGCCGGGTGGCGCGGATCATTTCCTCCACCGCGGAAAAAAGCGGACGCCCCGCGAGGCGCGAGCGCAGCGCGGTGAGTGCGGCCAGCGTGACCGCCACGGGACCGGGGCGCGTGGTCGGGCCGGTGAGGTGAAAGCGCGTGCCGTCGCCTTGCGCGAAATCCGCCAACTCCTGGTCGGAGTGGCCGAAAACTTCGCGCAGCACGCCGACGATCTCGTAGCCGTTGCGCGGCTCGGCCAGCGTCACGACGAGCGCGGTGAACCACGCGTAGGCCGCGCTGTCGCCCTTGATCGCGCGCTCGGACTGCACCTGCGCCTTCAGTCCCGCACGGTGCAGCGCCGCGCGCAGCACCGGCAGCCAGAGCGTGCGCGGGCAGAGCAGCGCCACCTCGCTCCACGAGGAAGCGCGCAGTTTTTCCAAGCCCTGGGCGTGCAACCACGCCGCGAGCCGGTCCGCTTCCCAGACCGCTTTCTCCCAGTCTTTCGCGTCCGCCAATCCGCTGGAGTCCGCCGTCCCGCGTGGCGCGGACGCCCCCGTCCGCGGCTGTGCGGCGGACGCCTCGTCCGCCGGGTCAGCTTCCACGGTCGCCGGACGGGGCGTCCGCCGGACAGTCGCGGACGAGGCGTCCGCGCCACGCAGTGATGCTTCGGTGCCACGCGGCAACTCCGGAAAATTTCCGAGGTCGAGGCGCACGACCTGCCCCGGCAGCACCGTCGGACGCGGATTCAGCGGGACGAAACTCACCTGCCGGTCGGAGCCGTGGAGCAGCGCGGGAAAAGCGGAGTTGATCCAGCCGAGAGCGGCTTCATCGAGGCGGAAGGTGACGGAGAATTTCAGTTCATCGCCCGCTCCGCTGTCGCGCAGTTTTTCGTGAATGTGGAGGTAGTGCGCGAGGTCGGCGCGCCCGCCGTAGATGGACTGCTGGAAGTCGCCGACCATGCAGAAGTGGCCCGCGCGTGGCGGCGCGCCGGAGTCGTCCAGCCACGCGCCGGTCGCCTCCGGCGGACGCGCGATTTCGAGGAGCACGTCGAATTGCGACGGGTCGGTGTCCTGCGCTTCGTCGAGGATCACGCGATAGTTTTTCGCGCGGATGCGCCGGGCCGCGTCGGGTTCGCGGAGCAGCGCGGCGGCGAGGGCGACCTGGTCGGAGTAGGTCATCGCGCCGTGCTCCAGGCGGAACGCGCGGTAGCTCCGCGCGGTCTCCGCGGCGACGTGCAACGCGGCGCTCTGCACCCACGCGCGCAGCGGCGCGACGGCCGCCTCCCACGCGGGCCGCAGCGGCTTCGATTCGCACGGCGGCAGCGGGCCGACGAAGCCGTCGCCCGGCCACGCCGCCTCCCACCGCGCCAGCGCCTCGCGGCTCCGGGCGACCGTTGCGAGCGAGCGTCTGTCCGGCGCGAAGGCGTGGATTTCGCCGAAGTCGAAAGCGGGGAACGGCCCCGGCGGCGGCGCGCTTTCCGGCACGCTGCCTCGGCGCCCCAGCTCCATCAGTTTCCGCGCCGAGGCCAGTCGCAGCAGGGCGCGGCGCGGCGTGGCGTCGAGGGTGCCGCCGAGTGTGGCGTGCTGCTGGAGAAATTCCGTCCACAGCGCGGCGTCTTTGCTTTCGTCGAGGTGCTCGAGCAGCCCCGGCAGGCCGAGGTGATGGCCGTGCTGGCGGAGCAGCCGCATGCACAGGCTGTGGATCGTGCCGAAGAACGCGCGGTTGAACGCGGCGAGCACCTCGGGGGAAACGTCGGCCTCGATGATGCTCTGCCGCGCGCGCTGCTGCATCTCGGCGGCGGCGCGGTTCGTGTAAGTCACCACCACGAGCGCGGGCAGCCAGTCGCGCGCGTGCTCGTGCCGCGCCAGCGTCACGATGCGATCCGTGATCGCGCGCGTCTTGCCGCTGCCGGCGGAGGCCACGACGGAAAAGTTCCGCTCCAACTCCGTGATGAAGCGGTCGCGCTGCGGCTGGTCGCTGGGCGTGCTCATGCCTCCTCCTCCTCGGCGCTTGCGAAATCCGGGTGTGTGAGCGTCCATTTTTCCGCGAGGATTTCCTCGTCGATGGCGAGCGTGGCCAGCGGGTAGTCGCGGCGAAAGCCATACTCCTCGCGGAGCGCGCCGCGCATCCCGAAGACGCCGCTTTCCTGCATCTGCCAAAGTCC
>CAIQUL010000256.1 GCA_903874975.1 uncultured Chthoniobacter sp.
CGTCGCGCCGCTTCAACTCGGCAGCGGTGGCCTCGGAGGGTTGCCCCGTAGCGAGCTACTCTGTGGAAAAAAGCCCACAGAGTGAAATCGGCCTCCTGACTAACACATTTACAATGTTACGCCAGCGGAGCGAGTTGCAAACCCAGCGTGGCGGCCTGTTTTTCGAGGATTTTGTGCTGACGGGCGAGGCTCGACGGGGTCGTTTTGAGGGCGGTTTCTAAAAGCGGAATTGAGGTCCACGAAAAGCACGAAAAGCCAGATGGTTGCGGCAACTGCTGCGCTCACCCACCAGGTGCGTCAGAAACATTTCGCAAACCGTTCCTTTCGTGTCCTTTCGTGCTTTTCGTGGACACTCCATCGCCGTTTCTAGGATAACGAAAAAACGCCACGGCAGGATGCCAGGATCAGCCGCTGCGTGGAATATTCATACATCCATTTTACCCCCGCATTTGCGCCGCTTCCGACAGAACCGTTGCTTTCCGCTCATTACGCGCCTAAAGCCACCACCCTGCACCTCCAACCCCGGGATATTCCAACATTTTTGTCGGATATAAAGCTGCTGACAAACAAACGAATCTGTCGATAAACTCCCTGTTAGCCATTGCTGCACGCACTCCGTGACAGAACCTCCACCACTTCAATCTCCTGCGGCGTCCCGACTCACACGCGGAGTGCTTGGCGGCGCTTCTGTGACTGCAATTCTCGCCGGTCAGCTCGCGACCAACGGAGCAGTTTACGGCCTGACGTTTATGGGCTTGGCTGGCGGCATCACTTTCCTCCTCAAGGATGCTTTCGGACGCGGAGCTTACGTCCTGGCATTCATTGCCCCGCTGCTCACCATCGCCTTGATGCTTTTAGTTTATGGCAGCTTGCTCTCCGGGCTTTGTGCTTCGGCCTACGTCGCCTTGGCCCGTCGCAACCCGCTTACCGTCGGGCGTTTTATGATCGTGGTGTTCGCGTTCTTGGCCGTCGGGACGGCTCTCGGGCTCGTCTCGATGCGGTGGCTTGAGGCTCGTTCCGAGTTCCACGGCACGCCACTCTACTCTCCGATGTTCTTCTTTTGGCCCGTCGTCTTCTCACTTCTCGCCGTTGCTTATGCGACGTTATTCCCCAAAGCCCGCAATGGCTAACACGTCGTGGGTGGCAACGGCGGATAAGCTCCCTCGTTCGCTTCGCTCTGTGAGTCCTGCGCCGCCGTGCCACCACATTTAACGTTCTGCAATAAAATGAAAGCAATCATTCTGACCACCCTAATCCTTGCTGCGCACATTTGCGGGGCCGAAGAGATCGATTTTCTTACGACGATCAAGAAATCGCCTAAAACCAGCAAGGCGTTGGGAATACAGAAACTGACCAATGATGAGCAGGTCACATTGAATGCTCTTCTCAACCGAGCCTATCAGATGGGCGCCGAACACCAAGCGCAGCCGAATAACCAAGTGCCTGCCAAGCCCGTCCAGGCCGGTGCCGCTCGTGCGGTCGCGAGTCCGGTTTTTATCACGAAGATCGATGAAGACAAAGGCGATGTTTTGAAGCTCGCTAATGGTGCAGTAGTTGAGATCACACGCGGCTTTTTGGGATTCGTCGGGTTCCGAAAGGATGCAGTCCTTTACAAGGAAAGTAGAGGCTGGAAAATCTGGATTGAGGGCAAGAAGGCCTTTAGCTGCGATGTTCTCAAGGCTCCCGACAATCGGCCTTCTGGAGCGGGAGAGTCGGTTTCTATCTCTGAGGTCAAAGGCGGCGGCAAGATCCTCACCTCCCTTGGTGGTTCGCTCTATGAGGTAGGCGATCTACACACGATCGAGACGTCACTTTGGCTCGGGCCGTTTGAAGCTCTTTTGATCGATGGGACAAGGTTGCTGAACTTGGACAATGGAGGAGAGATCATCGATGTCACCAAGATCCGATAGCCAACCGCAGAACAAGTCAGTGGTGGCAACGGTGGGTAACGTCTCTCTTTCGCTCCGCTCTGTCAGCCCAATCTCCGCCGTGCCACACCTTTGACGTTCGGCGTCTTCGGACACCGAATTGCGGTGCCACCGCCGACTTGGCAGGCGGTGTTCCCCCTTCGGGGATGACGCGGGATTTTTCCCATCGCCAAGACACGAGCGACTCCCCGCTTGTCTTTGTCGGAAAAGGGCGGAGAAGAAGGTCATGATTATTGGCATTCCGAAAGAGACCAAAGCGCAGGAACATCGGGTGGGATTGCTGCCGGGGGCGGCCTACCAACTCACGCGGCGCGGGCACACGGTGCTGGTGGAAAAGAACGCCGGTATCGGATCGGGTTATGCCGACGAGGAATACGCCAAGGTCGGCGCGGAGATGGTGACGAAGCACGCGGAGATATTTGAGCGCGCGGAGATGATCGTGAAGGTGAAGGAGCCGCTGCCCGAGGAATACCCGCTGCTGCGGGCGGAGCAGATCCTTTTCACCTACCTGCACCTCGCGGCGAGCAAGCCGCTGACCGAGGAGCTGCGCACCGCGCGCGTCACCGCGATCGCGTATGAGACCGTGGAGGTGAACCGGCGTCTGCCGCTCCTGGAGCCGATGAGCGAGATCGCGGGGCGCATGTCGATCATCATGGGCGGCTACTTTCTCGCGAAGCACACCGGAGGCAAAGGCGTGCTGCTCGGCGGCGTGCCGGGCGTGCTGCCAGGGAAGGTCATCGTGATCGGCGGCGGCTCCGCGGGCGTGAACGCCGCGCGCATGGCCACGGGCCTGGGCGCGGACGTGACGATCCTCGAGGTGGACGTGGAGCGGATGCGCTTCCTCGACATCACCATGCAGGCGGCGCACACGCTGTATTCCAGCCCCACGCATCTCCTGGAGCTGATGCCGACCTGCGATCTGCTCATCGGCGCGGTGCTGGTGCCGGGAGCGAAGGCGCCGAAACTCATCACGCGCGAGATGCTGCGGATGATGAAGCCGGGTAGCGTGCTTGTGGACATCGCCATCGATCAGGGCGGCTGCGTGGAAACGTCGCGCCCGACCACGCATCACGATCCGATCTTCGTCGAGGAAGGCGTGACCCACTACTGCGTGGCGAACATGCCCGCCGCCTACGCGCGCACCGCCACGCAGGCGCTCACGAATGTGACGTATCGCTACGTGGAAACACTCGCCGACCACGGCGTGCCGGGGGCGTTCGAGCGCGACCCGCACCTCGTGGGCGGGCTGAACCTCATCGATGGCAAGATCACCTGCCGCGCCGTGGCCGAGGCGCATGGGCTGCCATTCTCGGAGTTCTCCCTGCGGACGATGCCGCCGCTCGGTTTGTAGCCGGCGTCGGGGGCGACATTCCGTTTGCCTCGCGCAAGGCGCGTGTGGATAGTCCCGGCCCTTATGACTTTGACCGAAAAAATCCTGGCCCGCGCGAGTGGGAAGGCGCACGTGAATGCGGGCGACAATGTGTGGGTGAATGTGGATGTCCTGATGACGCACGATGTGTGCGGACCGGGCACGATTGGCGTCTTCAAGCGCGAGTTTGGCCAGGCGGCAAAGGTCTGGGATCCAAAGAAACTGGTCATCATCCCGGACCATTACATTTTCACCGCCGACTCGTTGTCGAACCGCAACGTGGACATCCTCCGCGACTTTGCCCGCGAGCAGGAGTTACCGTATTTCTACGACGTGATTGACGACCCGAACGGGCACTGGCAGTTCGACGCCTCGCGCGGGCAGCTCAAACAGCAGTACGGCAAAAACTACACCGGCGTCTGCCACACCACGCTGCCGTGGAAAGGCCCCACGCGGCCGGGCGAAATCCTTTTCGGCACAGACTCGCACACCTGCATGGCGGGCGCGTTCAACCAATTCGCCACGGGCATCGGCAACACCGACGCGGGTTTCATCCTCGGCACGGGCAAGCTGCTCATCAAGGTGCCGGAGTCCATGCGCTTTTACCTCGAAGGCGCGATGCAGCCGGGCGTCATGGCGAAGGACGTGATCCTACATGTCATCGGCGACATCGGCTTCGACGGCGCGACCTATCGTGCGATGCAGTGGGAAGGGCCGGGCGTTTACGCGATGAACATGGACGACCGCATGACCATCGCGAACATGGCGATCGAGGCGGGCGGCAAGAACGCCATCTTTCCCTACGACGAAACGACCGGCGCCTACGTGCGCGAGCGCGTGGCGGAAAACGGCACGAAGAGCGACTTCGAGCCCGTCGAGTTGGAGAAAGAGCAGAGCTTCATCTACGACAAAGTTTTCGACCTCGCGAAGCTGGAGCCCACCGTGGCCTGCCACCCCGATCCCGGCCAGCGCAAGCTCGCCAAGGAAATGGACGTAACCCTCGACCGCGCCTACATCGGCTCCTGCACCGGCGGGAAAACGAGCGACTTCCTCGCCTTCGCGCACGTGGTCAAAGGTAAGACGGTGAAGATCGACACCTTCGGCGTGCCCGCGACCACCAAGGTCGTGCAGGAGCTGAAGGACACGCTCTGGGGCGGCGTGAGCGTCTGGTCGATCCTCGAAAGCGCCGGCGTGCGCATGACGGAGAACGCCTCGTGCGCCGCGTGCCTCGGCGGGCCAGTCGATACCTTTGGCCGCCTGAACACGCCGATGAAGTGCATCTCGGCAACGAACCGCAACTTCCCCGGCCGCATGGGCAACAAGGAGAGCCAGGTCTTTCTCGCCAGCCCCTACACCGTCGCCGCGAGCGCGCTCACCGGGCGCATCACCGACCCGCGCGAATACGTGAGTTGAACGCCCAAGCCGGGTATCCTGTCGCATCCCTGGCGTCCTTGCCTCCTGTGCCTCATGCCTTCACTTCGCCCCGTCGCCCTTTTCCTCCTCAGCGCCCTGCTCGGCGCGCTCGGTGGGTGCGCCACGAAGCAGGTCAAAGTCGGCTCCCGCTACGTGGTGACCGCGCCGAAGTCGGCCTTTTTCAAATACGGCCCAGCGCAAAGTTTCGGCCCGGACACCACGCTCACCAAAGGCACCGTCGTGACCATGCTCGAAAGCACGTGGGGCTTCTGCCACGTCATGACGGAGGCCGGGCTCAGCGGCTACATCTCCAGCGACGACGTGAAACCCGCGCCGGCGCAAGCCGTGGCCGCCGCGACCCCCGCGCCGAAGCCGGGCGGCGGTGCCCAACCGGCCAAGCCGCAATTTTTCTCCGGCCGCCCGAAGAAAAACACCTACACCCCCACGCCCGGCGGTCTGCTCTTCGACGTGAACGACGTGCCCCTGCCCATCGGTCCGCTGGACGATCCGCTCCCGGTGGGCCCGAAGGCAAAACCCAAATTTCGATACTAGCCGAGAGGGAAATGTGATTGGCGATGAGTGATCGGTGATTTGTAATTTGCCCCCGCTCGCCGATCCGCCGCTCGCCATTCATTATTCACCAATCACGCAGCCCACTATGCCCAACACCATCACCAGCCCCGTCTTCGTCTGCCGCGACAACATCGACACCGACCAGATCATCCCCGCGCAATACCTCACCCTCGTGCCCACGATCGCCGAGGAATACGAGAAGCTCGGCAGCTACGCGCTCATCGGCCTGCCGGACGACCAGTATCCGGTGAAATTCGTCGCGCCCGGCGAGTTGAAGACGCCCTACCAGATCGTCATCGCGGGTCGCAACTTCGGCTGCGGCAGCTCCCGCGAGCACGCACCCATCGCCATGGGCGCGGCCGGCGTGCAGGTTGTCGTCGCGGAAAGCTTCGCCCGCA
>CAIQUL010000257.1 GCA_903874975.1 uncultured Chthoniobacter sp.
AATATTGGACGGCGAGACTCGCGGGTGCGTATATTCCGCGGCGGTCGTCGAAGATGCAGACTTCCACGCGGGCGAATTCCTTGGGTGCGCCGAAATCCACTTCCAGCCAGTCGGTCGGGTTGGTGGAGCCAAAGCTCGTCCAGCGGTTCACCGGCGTGGGGCCGTAGCTCATGCGCCCGTCGATGGCCGCTTTGGGAACGCCGCCGAAACGGTCGCTGAACGAGGCGCTGGCCTGGGGAAAGCCCGCGCCTTTCTGGTTCAACGCGAGATTGCCCGCCGGTGGCGGGGCGGGCGTCCAGGGCAGTGCGCCCTCGCCCCATGCCTCGAATTCGCTGAGCCCCACCCGCGCGCCGGCGGCCGGGGTGAAAACGGCGCGGAGTTTCTGCACCTCGAGCGCAGCGAACCGGATGTTGTTGGCGCGATGGCCGGCGGGTTTGGCGGGCGTCCGCTGCTGGTTGGGAACGGGTTTCCAGACGTTTCCGTCCTCATACTCCAACTCGTAGCTCGCCGGTGCGAGGATGTCCTTGCCGTCGTCGAGCAAGTGAAGTTTCACCTCATCAATCCGACGCTTCATGCCAAGGTCCACGGTGATGGATTCGGTGGCGTTGGTGGAGGCCGCGGTGGCCCAGCGGTTGGGCGGATGAAGCGTGTACCAAAACTGGCCGTCGTTGACTCTATTCAGCGGGGTCTTCGGGTCGGTGGAGGAGGCGACGAAGCGCGGGAAGTAGTCGCCGTCGTTGTTCACGGCGTAGTTGATGCGGGTCGCCGAGCGGGCGGGCGCGGCGGTGGCCGGGAGTTTCGCGGTGATCTTGCCGAGGGTGTTCAGCGCGGCGATTTCCTTGCCGTTGGCCAGCACGCGCAGACCTGCGCCTTTGCCGTAACGCGAGCCGTCTTTATCCCACAAAATGCTGATCCGATGCCCGCGGTAGGGCACGTCATCGAGCGCAAAGTAAGGCCAGTCCGCCGGCGCGAGCGGGTCGATCTCGATCGTGTCATCCGGGCGGGTCTTCAGGCCGACGAGGCCGGTGATGACGAGGTCGTTGAAGCTGCTGTGGAAGTAATGCTCGCTGTGGTTGTAGCCGTCGTGGTGATCGAAGGAGCCGGTGTCCGGGTGCAGCGCCTCGGCGAGATAGGGCTGGCCGTTCTTGCGATGCGAGATGGCGAAGATGCGGAGGAGCTTCGCGTAGTCGGCGCGGGTGATGGCACTCTGCTTGTAGTTGTGCAGCAGGTTGGCCAGCGCCTTGAGCGTCTGCGCGGTCGCGTAGGGCCAGGACTGCCCGCTCCACCAGCAGCAGGAATTTTTCAGCAGAAACTGCGGGTCTCTGCGCTCGACGGTGAGGGGACCGAAGGGAGCGAAGAAATACTCCGGGTCCATGAGGAACTTCCACGCGGACTCGAAGCCGGGATCGGGCAGGTTGAACTGCCAGGGAATGTAGGCGTGTTCCTCGCGGCCATGGGGGCTGCCGGCGAACTTGCCAGTCTGGTAGGTGAGCGTGTGTTTCTTCACCTCGATGCCCTCCTTGTCCTTCTCGTCGCGCAGGGACATGGGGAAGAAAAAGTCGCGCTTCGGATCCCAGAGAAGTTTCTGCACCTTCTCCTTCAGCCCGGCGGCCTTGGCCTCGTAAGTCTTGGCCGTGGCGTCGTCGCCGGCCAGTTTCGCGACACGCGCGATGGCCAGCGCGTCGGCATACATGTAAGCGTTGAAACCCGGACGGAAGCCGGGCGCGCCGCGGAGGATGTCGGTCGTCTGGCGGCTGGCGATGTTGAACTCCATGCCGTCGTCGTGGCCGTTCTGCCAGAAAAGGCCGACCTCGGGCACGAACTGCCGCTTCTCCCAAGCCTCGTAGTTTTTCCGCAAATCCGGCAGCAGGTCCTTCACGAAAGCCTCATCCGGATGGACCTCATGCGCGGCCCAGATGCCGTCGGTGAGCCAGCAACCGTAGTTGCGCGGCTGCGCGCCGGGCGTGCGGAACCAGTAGCGCGAGTAGTCGCGGGCGTACCGCGCATCGTGCAGCCAGCGGACTTCGTAAAGCTGATGTCCCACCGGGCAACTGATCGCGCCGTATGCCCCGCTCCAAAACGGCCAATCCGTGAACTCGGTGAAACTGTAGCCGCTGTTCGGCGAGCCGTAGGTCAGGTGCTTGGTGACGAGTTCCCAGCGGTAGTAGTAGGTCGTGACGAGGTCGGCGTCCGGGCACTCGAAGAAGGGGATGTTCGTCTTGTACCAATCCCAGTCGCGGTTGTCCCAAAAGGTCTGCGCCGCGAGCGCGCGATCTTTGTCGAGCACGGCGGCGGGGGCGGGCGAGGTGGCGATGGCGAGCAGACAGGCGAGGCGGAGCAAGGAGGTTTTCATGGTGATTTGGAAGAGGCTGGGGACGGTGGTGTATTTCTTGGTTATGCGCGCAACGGGAAGCGCCAGATTTGCGGCGTCCAGGCGCCGGTGGCCCACGCGTCAGTCGTCGCAAACTCGCGCACGCGCAACTCGCGCTCGTCGAGTTCGAGATGCAGAAAGGCCTGCGTGAGACCTTTGAAGTGCGCGGCGTTGTCCGTGTTGATGGACGGAATCCCGGTGGCGGCGCGGGCGTTCTTCGTGCCGTCCCAGCGGAAGAGGTTCCGCACGTGGGTGTGGCCGTAGAGCGTCCCGGCGACGCGGTAGGGCTTGAGCATTTCGTGAAAGGCGTGGACGTCGCCGTAGTCCCATTCGTGCTTCAACACCACGTCGTCCGCGACCGGCGTCGAGTAGCGCGCCACGTCCACATGATGCACGAGGATCACGGGACGGCCGCTGTCGCCGACGTTCCTGGCCAGGTCGTCGCGCAGAAACGGCAGGCTGCCGAGGGGCGCGTAACGCCGCCGGCGCGTCACCTCCGGCGCGTCACCGGCCACGATGCCGAGCGCGACGAAGTGGGCTCCGGCCCAGTCCCAGGAATAGTGCAGGCCGTTCGGGGAAATGTTCGTCAGGCCGCGCCGCCGCTGGTTGCGCGCCTTGATTTCGGAAATGACCGGCCCGTCGCCCTGCGGGCTGTCGTGGTTGCCGTGAATTTCCCGCACCGGCCAGCGCAGCCGTCCGTCTCCGCCGTTCAAGCCCCACTCACCGACGAACGCCTTCAGCTCCGTCTCCGCCAGCGGATATTTCGCCGGCCCCTTGTCGCCATTGTCGATCACATCGCCCGCGTGAATGACTCCGTGCGGTTCCCGCAGGCGCCCGCCGCCGGCCGTTTCCGGAATCTCCGCGCCCGGCAACTTGTTCAGCCAGTCGATGAGCCGCGCGTTGATCTCCTGGGAGACTCCATTCATGGCCGAAGTCTCGATTTCATCCGCGCAAAAGTGCGTGTCGCCGATCAGGAAAAAGGACGCCGTCTTCGGATCCGGTGCCAGCTCCGGATCGGCGGCTGCGGCACGGTGAAACGCCGCCGGCAACGCCAGTCCGGCCGCGGAAACAGCGGTCGTTTGCAGGAAGCGGCGGCGGGTGATCATGGTGAGAGGCGGCGTGACGACGGTTGTGCGCTTCAGTCCGCGCGGACGTGGCCGCGGAAGCCGCTGCAGGAAAAGCCGGGGCGGCCCGCCGGGGCGCAGGTCAGGTCGTTGCGGGCCATGAATTGGAATCGCTGCCCTTCTGGCTGGCTTCGGTCGCACCGGATGCCGCCGCCTCTGACGCACGCAGAGCGCACCATTTTTGGTGCTGGAGCAGGTCTTCGGGCAAGCGGAATTTTTTCCCGCGCTTCCCGGCGGTGGCTCCGCAGTCCGGGCACCGGATCGGCTCGGCGGTGGGGTTCGGGTGGACGCACCATTTCCGATGCTGGTCCAGATCGCTGGCGTTGCGAAATTTTCGTCCAGCCCGCCCGCGCATCGGGCCGGTGGCTCCGCAATCGGGACACCGGAGCCCGTCGGCGGCGGCGGTTCGCCTGCGGGCGATGGTTTTGACGCGCGCCGGCGGCTGCAGCGGCGCGACGGTCAGTGCCAACCGCACGTCGTTGGTGACGGCCCCGACGTTAATTCCCTGTTTGGTGGCCCAGGCACGATCCAGCTCCAACACCTCCTGGCGAGGAGCCAGCCGCGCATAGCCTGCCTGGAGACGTTTCCAGCGACCATTGGGCTGCGGGAGCGCGATCCACGCCTTTACATCCAACAGGCGCAGCAGCCGCGCCGGGAGAGGTCGACGACGGGCGGGGGATCTTGGCCCGTCCGGCGTATACCACACGCGACCGGGCGGGCCGAGGTCCGCGCCGCTTGCCGGAGGCTCGCCGCTGTTTTCGTTTAGAATCATCGAGATTGCAGGTGGGCGTGAGTTGCAAGGCGGGCGGTGCGCAGCGCGGCTTGCGAGTGCAAGGAAAGCCCGGAGCCGCGCTTGGCGAGATGCGGCCGGATCGGGGAGCAGGGTGGGGGAAGTGACATAAGGACGAAGGTGGCTTGGGCGAACTGATAAGGCGACGGTCATACTAAATAAAAGGCATTTCCGCAGCGTCAATGAGATCGCTGGGATAAAAATCTAATTTGGCGCAAGCGACCGCACCCGAGCCGCGCAACGTGGTGCAGCGAAGTCCGCGGTCTGCCTGCCTCCCTCTTCCTCCCGGAGCAAGAAAATGAAGATTAAGAGGAAGATTTCGATCGCGGATGCCGAAGACGATCCCTCCGACCACGAAGATTCGCTCCAGCCTCATGGCGCGGCTTGCGCTGGATTCGCGCAGGAAGCAGCTCATCGGCCGCACGCCGCACCGCGAGATCCGGAGGGTGCAGCTCGCCCACGCCAGGCACCTGCTGTCCCCCACCACGCTCTCCCGCCGCGCAGTGGCGAAAAATGCGGCTTTCGCTACGTGGAATATATGGGCGAGGCTTTCAAGCGGGAGATGGGATGACTCCCCGCGCGTTCCGCAAGATTCAATTCCAGCACCGGTAGGCGCCGCTCCAGTTCGTGCGCCGATGCGCCCAACGGAAAACGCGAAATCGCCTTATTCATGGAGACCGCCCTTCGTAAGAGCCGTTTTTCGCGGTGCAAAAAAAGTTTAAGAATTCTTCAAATTTGTCTAAGTCATTGCTTGGATCGAGCATTGAAGAGGAGTCAAAAGACCGCGCTGCACATTGCGGCGAGCCTCGTTTTCGCAGTGCGTAAAAAAGTTTAAGAATTCTTCAAATTTGTCTAAGGCATTGCTTGGATCGAGCATTGAAGAAGAGTCAAAAGACCGCGCTGCACATTGCGGCGGGTCTCGTTTTCATCATCAAACAACAACACCCAGTCAACAAAACCATGTCCAAAGAATCCACCAACAAGCCCGATGCCAACTGGCAGCCCGAAGTGAGCGACGTCGAAGCGGTCGCGAAATTGAAGCAGGCCCGCGAGAGTATCACTGCGGAGTTGCGCAAGGCGATCGTCGGCATGGAGCCGGTCATTGACGAGGTGCTCATCGCGATCTTCTCGCGCGGTCACGCGCTCCTGGAGGGCGTGCCCGGTCTCGCTAAGACGCTGTTGGTGAGTTCCATTGCCAAGACGCTTTCGCTTTCGTTCAAGCGCATCCAGTTCACCCCCGATCTCATGCCGTCTGACATCACGGGCAGTGAGCTGCTGCAGGATGACCCGGCCACGGGCGCCCGCCGCTTCATGTTCAACAAGGGCCCGATTTTCGCGAACATCGTGCTCGCCGACGAAATCAACCGGACCCCGCCCAAGACGCAGGCGGCGCTGCTGGAGGCCATGCAGGAGAAGATGGTTTCCGCCGCCGGCGATGACTATGAACTCGACTTGCCGTTCTTCGTGCTGGCCACGCAGAACCCGCTCGAACAGGAAGGCACTTACGCGTTGCCCGAGGCGCAGCTCGACCGTTTCATGTTCAAAATCCACGTCGGCTACCCGAGCGAACAGGAGGAGATCGACATCATGCGTTCCGTGACCGGCGGCAAGCGCCAGGAACTCGCGCAGGTGCTGAGCAAGAAGGACATCATTGATCTGCAGAACCTGGTTTCGCGCGTCCCGGTGGCCGACCACATTTTCAAATATGTATCCACCCTCGTGCGAGCCACTCGTCCGCTGGATGAAAAGGCTCCGGGTTTTATCCGCGACTTCGTCTCGTGGGGCTGCGGGCCGCGCGCCTGCTTGAACCTCATCACCGGCGCGAAGGCGCGCGCCATCCTGCGCGGTCGTTTCAGCGTCTCGGTGGAGGACGTGCAGGCGCTCGCCGTGCCGGTGTTGCGGCACCGCATGGGGTTGAACTTTGCCGCGCAGTCCGAAGGCGTGGATTCCGAGCACGTCGCCGCCCGCCTGCTGAAGGAAATCCCGAGCGACGAGTCGCTTTACAAGTGGACCGGCGGCGCTGCGGCAACGGCCCGCGCCTAAGGCGAACCACCTCACCCGCATCGTGATGCGGGCCGCCGGCGCAAATGCGCCGGGAGCGGCCCGTGGACACTTTGCTACCCGAGCCCACCAACTGTCTCCGAACCCCCTGCAGCGCAGCCTCGCATCCCATTCATCATGAACTCTGAACCTGTATTGAATTCCGGCAAACCCGGCCAGGGACGGGCCGTCGTGGAGCAAGCCGGCGGTCGCTCCCGGGCGAAGTATCTCGATCCGGCGACCCTCAGTCACATCGGCTCGCTCGAAGTGGTGGCGCGGCAGGTGGTGGAAGGCGTGCGCATCGGTCATCACAAGAGTCCGGCGCGCGGCGTGAGCAGCGAGTTCAACGCC
>CAIQUL010000258.1 GCA_903874975.1 uncultured Chthoniobacter sp.
CGAGCCGCGCTTTGGGGGCTGGGTCTGCCCCACAGGGGCGCGGATATTTTACCTCGCCGTGATCTTTGGAGGCTTGCTCGACTTGGGTAAGTGCGGAGATACATCTGCCAGAGCTTTGCGGGGTCGGGGTCGGTGAGGTTCCTGCGCCAAAGGTAGCGGCCTTCGCGGCGGCGGGCGGTGCGCAGGTGCTCTTGGTCGAGGGTGAGGGCGAGGATTTCGCCGGCGGCGATGTCGCGTACGTCGTCGGGCTTGGGAAACTTGGCGATGGCGAGCTGGCCGTCGGGAAGGGCGACCGCGGACTTGGGCCGTGCGCCGCCGAGAGGGGAGCCCTGGCCAAGGAGGAAGCGCAGGTTCTGAACCGTCTCGGTTTCGCCGTGGACGGCGTTGGCGGCGTTGAGCAGCGCGGCGAGTTGTACGACCGGCGGGATTTTTCCACCACCGGCGGCTGGAACGGGCCGTCGGCATCCGCGCGAAAGCGGAGCGCGCCGATGCGGGCTACTTCTTGAGCTGCCGATTTTCGTAGGTGGCCTGCTGGGCCACGATGTTGTCGGCGAAACGGGCGATGACCTGCTCGTAGATGCGGCCGGCTTCCTCGGTCTTGCCATTCGCTTTGAGCAGGCGCGCCTGCGCCATGAGCGCGATGGGTGCGCTGAAAGACGCGCCGTAGCTGGTGGAGACTTTCTGGTAGGTGGCGAGGGCTTCGTCGGCTTTGCCCTGGGCTTCGAGGTTTGCTGCGAGGCTCGTCCACGCGCCGCTGAGCAGCGGATGCTCGGGATACTTGTCGGGGAAGGTGCGGAGCAGCGCGGAGGCTTCGTCGAGCTTGCCTTCCTTGCGGAGTTGCTCGGCGAGCAAGAGGTGGGCGTTGCCGGCGGCGTTCGTGGTCGGATATTCGGCGATCAGTTTGCGGTAGTCGTCCGCCGTCTTCGCGCTACCGAGCAGCCGCTGCGCGCCTGCCAGGGTTTTGCCCCGGGTCCATTCCGCGACGCCGTAGCTGGCCACGGCCACGAGGAAGATGCCGGTGAACAGGAGAATTTTCGTCCGGTGCTGAATCCAAAAAGCCAGCGGATCGAATTCGGGGTCAATCGGCGGCGTGATGGGTTCGGCGGGGCTGGACATAGGGTGCGGAAGGTGGCAAACGCCCGGCGACAGCGCAAGTCAGCTTTCAAAACAAGCCCGCTTCCGGCTCTACGCCGAGGCCGGGGCCGGGCGGCGGGGTGAGGACGCCGCCCGCAAACTGCCAGCCGCGAAAGGGGTCGTCGGCGAGCAGCCACGCGCCGTCGAGATCGGCGTAACTGGTGCGTTGCGCCACGGCGGCTCCGGCGGCGATCAGCGCGCTGCTTTCCAGCATGCAGCCAACCATCATCGTCTGGCGCAGCACTTTTCCGCGGAGCACCATTCGCCGCGCGGGGGTGAGGCCGCCGCATTTCACGAGCTTGATATTGAAGGCGTGGAAGAGCCCCCCGATGCGCGGCACGTCCTCCTCGACCACGCAACTTTCATCCGCGAGGAGCGGCAGCACGGAGCGCGCGCCCGCGAGGTCGGCGTCGCGCGCGGGCGGATACGGCTGCTCGATGAAGAGGACGTGCAGCGCCGCGAGTTCCTGCGAGAGCGCGCGCAGATCGGCGCCGCCCCACGCGCAGTTCGCGTCCACGGCGAGCTGCGCGGCGGTGCGCCCGCGGACGTATTTCACCGTGCTGAGGCTGGCGCTGGCGTCGGACTTGATCTTGATCCGTGGAAACGTCCGCACTTCCTCGACCTTCACCGCCAGCTCCTCCGCGCTGGAAAGGCCGATCGTGCAAAAGGTGGTCACGGGCTGGGGCTGGCGGTCCCACATCAGCTTCGTGACGGACACGCCGCGCCGGCGGGCGAGCCAGTCCCACATCGCCAGATCGAGCGCGCAGAGCGCCGCGCGCGACGGGGCCACGATCTCCCAGATTTTCGCCCACGCCGCCTCGATCCCCGCGACCGTCTGCAGCTCCAGAGTTTCCATGAAAGCACGGGCCGCCTCGATCTTCTCCATCACGTCCTCCCACGTCTCTTGGTAGAAAGCGTTCGGCGACGCCTCGCCATAGCCAGCGAGGCCGTCGCCTGCGAGGCGGACAAAAACATTCCGCACCTCGTTGCGCTGTCCGCGGCTGATGCGGAAAGCATGGCGGGGGTGCAGTTCACGGCTGACGCAGGTGAGCTTCATGGGCGGGCGGCGGGGGAAAAAACCGGGGGTTTGGGGGTTCGGTCTTTTCGCCGGGAGGATTTGTGGAATCCTTACTGGCAAACATCCATGTCCGGTAGCCAAATTTTCATCCGCTCCATCGGCCACTCGCTTGAGGGGCTGGGCATCCCGGCTTACGCGAACTTTGACTTCGCGGCGGCGGCTCCGCCGGAAAACGCGACGCTGCTCATCGGCGGCATGCACGGCAATGAACCGGCCACCGTGGTCCTGCTGGAGAGCTTTTTTCAAAGCGCCGCCTGGGCCGCGCTCGACGGCTGCCCCGTGATCGTGCTGCCGCTCGCGAACCCTGATGGCGGCAAGCGCGGCACGCGTTACAACGCGCGCGGCGTGGACCTGAACCGGAACTGCGACTGCCACTGGCGCGCCGCCAGCGAGGAGCCGTCGGGCGCGGCGCCGTGGTCCGAGCCGGAGTCGCGGGCGTTGCGCGATTTCATCCTCGCGTGGCTTCCGGCGAAGATCGTGAGCCTGCACTGGGCGCTCGCGGAACTCGACGCCGACGGCCCGCAATCCACCGGGCTCGCCGAGGCGATGTGGGCGGGGCTCGATGAAATGGCGCGCCGCCCCTACCGGCTGCGCGTGTCCGAACTGGGCCGCGGCCAGCGCCGCCTCGCGCAAACCTACGTGGCCTGCCCCGGCTCCTTCGGCCAGTGGTGCGGCTACGGCCTGACCTACCCGGACGGCACTGCGCCGGCGATGGTCACGCTCGAACTCCCCCACGACCCGCAAGCCGCGAACCGCCCCGACGATCTCCCCGACAGCCACCTCGACGAAATCCGCGCGCTTTGGCAGAAGGATGCGGCGGGCTATCTCCGCGCCGTCGAGCCGGGTGTCCACGCGATGCTCACCGCCGCGTGCCGTTTTCCAAAGTAGCTCGGGCTTCTACCCAAACTTCCCCAACTCATCCCACGAACAGCCCAACGCCCGCCGCAGACGCGCCGCCACCAGCAAACTCGGCGCATACTTGTCCGCCTCCAAAAACTGAACGTAGCGGGTGGAAATATCCGCCCGCTCGGCCAGCGCCTCCTGCGTCAGCCCCGCGGCTTTGCGGAGGCGACCGATGTTTCTTCCCAAGCAGATGACGTTACGCGGCACGGCGCGAGATTCTGCGTGGTCTCACGGACATCGTTACGAAGGGTCATTCGTAAGGTTTCGCTTGCGAGAGGAATTTCGCTCAGCGATGACGAGATTCAGAGGATCAACTCAGACCCATGAAAAACACCTCCCATCACTCCAGCGCTGCGCTCGCGGCCATTGCGGCAACCGTCCTCATACTTGCCCTCCCACTTTGTTCCCGTGCGGCAGAAAGTCCCGCGCCCACGGAGACACAGCCAGCCCTCCGGCTTCAGGTGCTCGAAAGCGTGGAAGTGAAATTTCCCGACCGCTCGATTTTCTACCAACGCGTGGTGCCGCCCGCCGCCACGGCGGCGCGCGTGCCGGTCGCCGTGTCGGTGGCTCCACCGCTGTCGCTCGCCGAGAGCGCCGCCGCCGAGGCCCGCGTGGCAAAGAAGTCCGCGGTGCTGATGCTTTCCGCTACAGTCTATGATCGGCAGGTGACGGAACTGCGCTGGCAGGTCGGCCAGCGCGGATACCGCGCGTGGAGCAATCTCGATTTCAATTACCTCGCCGGATTGGGCGAAATCGAAACCGGGGAGTGCGTGTATTACCTCATCATGGGTCTCGGCAATGAGACATGGGAATCCACGGCGGAGTCGGAGCGCCTGGCTGCGGCGGACGGGCTGGCGGCTCCCGTGGAAACCAAGATAGTGCCCGACTTGGCGAAGTTTCCCGCCGGACGCTCGACCTATCTGCTGTCCGGCGAGGCTCCCGCCGACGACAGCCTCGCCGCGCTGGATGCGCTCCATCGTTACTTCGACACCCACCGCCTGCGGCTCATCGCCGACTACGAAAAACGTGCCGCGGACCGCACCGCCCGCGAGCGGTGGCTCGAGGAACACCCACCCGTGCCGCAGGATACGGTCATCAATTTCTGGCCGAAAAAGAGCCGCAACTATCCGACTGGCCGTTGAAACGCCTTCCTTTCATGCGGGCCCTTTTCGCTCTGCTGGCCGGCTTCGTGACTCTCACCTCCGCCACGGCGCAGACCGCCACCGATCCCAATGAAGGCTCGCGCCTGACTCCTGGAAGCCTCCCTGGCAGCTATGAATTTTCGTGGTGGGGGAAGCCGGGGCGCACCTACTTCATGCAGCAGTCGGACGACCTGATGGCTTGGGAGTATGTGCCGCTCATCGAGTCCGGCACCGCTGACGTGCTCTCTTGGGGCTTCACCTCCACAGCCAGCCAGTTCTTTCTCCGCCTGCAATTCTCCGACATCCCGACCAACGACCCTTTCAATGACGACTTTGACGGGGACAAAATAAGCAACCTTGATGAAGTGGGCCTGGGCACCAACCCGCTCTCGGCTGCGGACACGGACACCGATGGCTTGCCCGACGATTGGGAACGGTTTTACTTCGGCCAAACCGGCGCTGAGCCGAACGCCACGGCCCCCGGCCAGGGCATGACCAATCTCCAGCATTTCGAGCTGGGCTCGAATCCCAACAACCCGCCCTCTCCTCCCACGATCACTCCTGGCACCTCCACCATCGACCAGAGCGCCAACACCCTGCTCGGCCCCGCCGATGACAGCCAGCTTCTGATCAAGAACGGCAACTTCAGCCAACCCTCCCTCGGCTCCACCTCCTGGCTGCCTTATCCCTCTGGCATTCCGAACTGGACGGCCATCTCCGGCAGCATCATCGAACTCCAGCAAATCGACGTCAACACCACCGCCGGGGCCGGCCAGTATTGCGAACTCGACTCTCACTGGCCGCCGGGCACCGACCATAGCCAGCCCTCCCACCACGGCATCCAGCAAATCGTCAACCTCGCCCGCGGCAACTACCTTCTGATCTTCGACTACCGTGGCCGCCGCTCCGATGCCGACAGTTTCACCGTGAAGCTCCAAGCAGGAGCCGCCAGCCCTACATTGCTCGCCACGAAGAGCAACGCACCAACGACATGGCAGCGCGACAGCATTGGCTTCGAAATCAGCGGCACCAATCCCAATTCGACTCCCTTCACCTTCCTTTTCGACATTGCCGATGGTACCGACGGCACCCCGGACAGTTTCGGCGCCTACATCGACAATGTCATGCTGCTGCCGATGGAGGCAGTTTCCCGGGACAAGTTTTTGGCAGGATCGTTTGAGATCCCGTCGGGCTGGGACAGCCTGCAAATGGAGTTTGCGGGGCCGGGTGGTGAAAACCTGGGCAAATACGGCGAACTTCTCGGCGGCGGTGCGACGAAAATTTACAACAGTGTCACCGAAATCCTGAACGAGGCGGATTTCAACGCCGGAGGGCAGCCCTCCAGCCAGAAGGTCTGGTTCGTCAAAGATCCCGACAACAGCCGGAAGGTTAACTTCTACACTTGTTTCAATGCGGTCGGCACGGTTCAGATTAAGCTATACCTCAACGGCTCCACGGATGCGGTCGGCACTTTCACGCACCAGCTTGTTGCCGCCGGGGATTTTGCGGCCACCATTGCCTATGTGGACGCTTGGGTGAAGGGCACGTCCTTCAATTGGTATGGTGCCGTTCCGTCGCCACTCGCCGCCGCGGCAGGCCAAGCCGGAAATGCCGGTGGCAATGAGATCGACAATCTCACCCGCGCCTGCCTCATCCCGTTCTTCAACGTTATCAACCAGGTCGAAGGCCTTGGCTCCGTCGCCACCGGCCTCTTTGATGGCGTCAAGAACGGCATCCAGGATGACTGGGCTTTTCTTCAACTGATCGGTCAGGGAGTGGTGGTCGCCGGAGACTGGGCCGTCCAGCAAGCCCAGGCCGAGCTTCTAGGATGGAGGCACAATCCGCTCAAGCGGGCCGCCGAGCTGAAACAAATGGCCGACAAACTGTGCGAGGATCTTGTCTTCGGTCCTTTGCACCAGCTCGGTCAGGACTTCACCACTTGGGAGGGCTTCAAGCGCCGCTCGTGGCAAACGTGGGAGCGCATCAAGGGCGGAGCCACCCTAGCATGGACTGTGACCAAGATTTCTTGGAGCAGTGTGGTGGATGGCCTTGCAAGTTGGGCCGACGACTTCTGCAGCCGCATGATGCAGGGGGGTGAGAAAGCGCACTGGGACAGCGCCCCGTGGGTGAAGAACAACCTGCTGGCCGAGGTCCACAGCGCCACACGGCAGAGCTGTTACACCTTCGGCTATGTGTTTGGCTACCTCTGCGAGCAAGTGGCCGTGGGGGCGCTCAGTGCCGGCACGGTGAAGGTTGCGCAGGTTGCCGCCAAGGGCGGCATTTCCCTCGCGGCGAATCTGGCCAAACGCACCGCGGCCAACGTGGCCGCGCGCGCCCATCTTTTGAAGCGGCTGCTCGCTGAGGCCAAGAAGCTCCCCGATGACCTCGCGGCGGCTTACCAGCGTGGCTTCTCCCTAGCCTCCACCGGCCCGACAGGGGAGGGAATGCTGCGACTGCCCATGGAAATGATGCAAGAGGCGGCTGATGCGGGGAAACTCGTGTGGCGGGATTATGTCGATAACATCGTTGGCAAGACGAACATCCGGCAGTTGGTGAAGGAAGGCGGCGAGGGCATCATCGAGCGGCGGTTCGCCCAGCTCATGCACATCCTCGGGGACGACTTCACCAAGGAGATGGGGGAGAACTTCTTGAAGTTGGCTGACGAGCTGATTCTCGTGAAAAAGGCCGATGGGACGGTGGATGAGTTCTTTGAGGCGTTCTTCCGCGCCTTTGAGGGCAATCCAGGACTCATGGTCAACGCCGATGTTGGGGCAGTTTTCTACAAGCGCGTTTACAAAAAGGCGGGCTACGATCACCATCCCACGGCACCCGGCTTCGACTGCAAGTCCACGGCAGAATACGTGCAGATCAAGACGCTCAAAAATCCTGATGGGGCTTTGGGTGCTATGAAGAAGGCGGTAGATGCATTGATGCTTGTTCCTAATCCACCCAATGGCCTAACGCTGCATATTTTGAAAAAACCCGGCTCGGGAAGCGATCAGCTACAGACCTCTCTAATTCAATACATCCAGAACCATCCATCTGGAAAGCAAGTCTCTTTAATCATTCAGGAATTTGACCTTGTTCCATGAATCCCTTTCCAAACCGAACTTATTTTTGCGTCGCGTTTTCCTCTGTTCCCGACCCTCTCAGCCAGGTTTGGGATTTAGTGGCTCGGCTTTTGAATGAGCATGGATGTCTTCCGAAGGTATTTGAGGTAAGTCAAATCGCAGGCCACGCCGAAGCTGATCAAGACCCCCAATATCTGAAACTCACAGCAGATGAGATAACGGATTTGATAGATAGGCGCAGTCTAAACGGATTTAGTGTTAATACCGGCCACTCTGTGAAAAGCATAGACTTCACCCTGTATAATTCGCTCCACTTAGGCAGCCAAGCGGTTTTGACGTGTCGCATCGAGAAACAAGCAAAAGCGCCAGATGACTGGAAGGCACTGATTGAAAAACTACTGATTAGGTTTCCTTCAATAGGAGGTTGGCAATGGGGCCATCTGTATCGAGTATGGCAGTGGTCGGTGAGATCAGATTGGTGGGACGTTGCGAGATTTGGCCAGCTTCCCGCTGGTTATAGAACTTGGCACGAACCTGGTTTGACCGAACTCGATCCAGGAAAACATTTGATCGATATTTCAATGAACCCCGGTCGTCCAAAAAAGTTGACGAACCGCATTAACTTCTATCCCACGGCCGAAATGTGGCTCGGCCCGCACTTCTGGCAGTATGCCAAATGCACCAAGGAGGAGGCGCTGGCGACCGACTTCTTTCTCGAGAAACGCGACACGCCGCACTACCTCTATCTCAAATGCTGGCCGGAGCCCTTCACGCGCCCCGACGGCGAACAGGGCCGGATGCAGCAGCGGCTCTGGAAACTCTTCTTCCACGAAGACTGCGAATGGCCCCCGGGCTCCGGCACCATCTGCGACGAACCCATGTATGGCCCGCCGGAATTGATGCCGAAAACGAGTTGATACAAACCGCAGGCGTGTTGGGTTGATGTGGACTGCGGTCCCGCTGGCGGATACGCCATTTTCCTCAGTGAAGAGAATGGCGAAGTGCTGTTCGTTCACCGGATTTCCGAGGGTTGAAGACGGTTGGCCCCAGTAGAAGATGGAGAGGCCGCCCCGACGATCTCCCCGACAGCCACCTCGACGAAATCCGCGCGCTTTGGCAGAAGGATGCGGCGGGTTACCTCCGCGCCGTCGAGCCGGGTGTCCACGCGATGCTCACCGCCGCGTGCCGTTTTTCCACCACCACCTAAAAACCCATGGTCGAAGTCCACATCCAATATCTCGGCGAGCTGCGCTGCGAAGCCGAGCACGCGCCGTCGCGAACCACGATCCTCACCGACGCGCCGGTGGACAACCACGGCCGCGGCGAGGCCTTTTCGCCGACCGATCTCGTGGCCACGGCGCTCGGGACGTGCATCGTCACGACGATGGGCATCTTCGCGCAACGACATGGCATCGAGCTGCGCGGCACCAAGATCACGGTGCAAAAAGAGATGACCTCCGTGCCCACGCGGCGCATCGCCCGGCTGGCGTGCGAGCTTTTGCTCCCCCTCCCCGCGAGCCACCCGCACCGCGAAGCCCTAGAGCGCGCGGCGCACACCTGTCCCGTTCACCAGAGCCTGCACCCGGAGGTGGAAAAGCCGATCCGGTTCCTCTGGGCGGACGCGTGAGTTGCGCGTTTCGAGTAGCCGCGATCTCGACCTCGTAGTGCTGACCGCACCTGCGGCGTTCACGCAAAAAGCGCGTTCACCGCTTTCTCGCGATAGGCGAAAATCTTTCTGAGCTGCGGACGCACGAGAAACGGATGCACGAGGTCGCCGAGCGGGCTGAGCGGCAGGACGTAGGTGATGCGATCCGTCACTTCGATGCGTGCGGCATCGATTTGCCGAAAGTGATGCTCGTGGTGCCAGATGCGGTAGGGGCCAATGCGCTGCTCATCCACGAAAAATTTCCCCGGCTCGACGTGGGTGATTTCCGTGAGCCAGCGGACGGGGAGGCCGAGCAGCGGCCGCACGCGGTACTCGATCATCATCCCGGGATGGATGCGCTCGGGCAGGTCGGTGAGGACCGTAAAATCCAGTTCGGGCGGCGTGATCCGCGCCAGATTGCGCGGGTCGGAAAAAAAGTCCCACGCGCGCTCCAGGCTCGTGCGCAGGATTTGCGAGGATTGCAGTGTTCGAATCATGAGCGTGCCTGAACTTCTGGAAAAAACTCGTGTGGCCCGGCGGCGTGGATGCGCCTCATTTTGCCGCGGCCTCGATTCTTAGCAGGACTTCGTTGCGGCGTAGGAAGAGGGGCGTCCACGGTGGGTCGTAGTAGGCAAAGATCGGTTCGCCTTGGCCGGCAATTTTTTGCCCACCGAGCCACGCCCGGAGTTTCGCGACCGCGCCTGTCTCGTTCTCCGCCGTCCGCCCGCCGCCGAACCGCCGCACCGCGAAGCGCGCCGCCTTCACTTTGCCCAGAGTCACGTCTTCGCCCGCAGGTTTCGGCACGCCGCTTTTCACCGTCTTCCCCGGCATGATGAAACTCATCGTTCTGTTCTCCGGCGCAGTGTCGATCAGCACCGGCGTCGTCATCGCGATCTTCTCCGACCCCGCATTGCTGCCGGAGATGAAGCGGAAAAGTTTCCCGAATCCCCCGTTCATGTTGCCGCCTGCCATTGGCACGGTCGCGACGCTGAGCGCGGGGTAGTCGCGGATTTCCACCTGGCCGTCTTTGCGGATGACTTGATACGCGGGCGTCTCCGTGGCGGCGCGCGAGGTGGAGAGCATCCAGAAAATGGCCACGCCGCCGATGAGTGCGAGGCCGATGATGAAAGGGACTTTTTTGCGTTTCATAAAGTGGATGCTTCGTCGCGGCGAAACATCTCCAGCGCCGCATCGCGCGCCTGGGCGTGATCGACCATCGGCAGCGGGTAGCCTTGCACGAGCGCCGTGTCGGGCGGCTCGCAGAAGCGCGCGCCGGGTACGTCGCGCAGCTCGGGCACCCAGCGGCGGATGTAGTCGCCGTCGGGATCGAAGCGCTTCGTCTGCGACCACGGATTCTGGATGCGGAAATAGGGCGCGGCGTCGGTGCCGGTGCTGGCGCTCCATTGCCAGCCGCCGTTGTTGCTCGCGATCTCGCCATCCACGAGCCGGCGCATGAACCAGCTCTCGCCGTGCATCCACCAGACGCGCAGATCCTTCGTCAGAAACATGGCCACGATCATCCGCACGCGATTGTGCATAAAGCCCGTGGCTGCAAGCTGGCGCATCCCGGCATCCACGATCGGAAAACCCGTCTGCCCCGCGCACCAGCGCTGGAATTCCGCGCCGCCCGGCCGCTCCTCGGGACGCCAATGATCGCGCCACTGCAGCGCGCGCGTGGCGGGCTGGAATTCATGCTCGAGCACCTCGGGCGTGTGCCAGAGGACGTGGAAGTAAAACTCGCGCCAGATGAGTTCATTGATCCAGATGCCGATGCTCTTGCGCTGCGCCGCGGTGGCGCGCGCCGCGAGTTCCGTGCAGCGCGCGTGGATCTCGCGGATCGAGAGCAGACCCCAGCGGAGATCCTGCGAAAGCCGCGAAGTGTTTTCGGCCACGGGGATGTCGCGCAGCGTCCCGTAGTCGAACACCGGCCCGTCGAGGAATCGCCCGAGCCGCTGGCGGGCCGCCGCTTCGCCCGGCTCGATCACTTCCGCATCCGACGTGAGTCCCCACGTTGCCAGCGTCGGCAGATCGAGGCTCGCGAGTTTCGGCGGAGTGGCCAGGCGCGTGACCGTGCGGCCAGGCGCGGGCTTGTCGAGCTTCAGCCAGGCCCGCGCATACGGGGTGAAGACGCGGAACGGTGTGCCGCTGCCCGTGAGCACTTCGTCGCGCTCGTGCAGCGCGTGATCCTGGTGCGGATGCACCGTCACGCCCAGTCGCTCCGCCATCGCGGTGATGCGCGCCTCCATCGCGCGCCCGTTCGGATCGGGATCGCGCGCGAAATGGATCGCCGCCGCGCCGGTCTCGCGAACCAGTTTCTCCATCGCCAAATCCGCGGGACCTTCGCGCACGATCAGCCGCCCGCCTTTCGCTGCGAGATTCTTTGCCAGTGAGGCCAGGCATCCGCACAGGAATTCCTGCCGCGCCGCGCCGCACCAATGATGAGCGCGCTCCCAGTTGCTGAGGATAAATACGGGAACCACCTGATCGTGCACGGCGGCGGCGTTCAGGGCGGTGTTGTCCGCGATGCGCAGGTCGCGGCGCAACCAATGGATGGCGATGGACACAGGCGTTTTTTAGAAGCGTTCGGTCACGACGGACGGGGTGGGAGCAGGCCCAGCTTTGGCCGCGGCGGATGCGATCAGGGTTTTGAGGAGATCTGTCCCGTGGAGTTGCTCGATGAAACGGGAGGGAATCGCGGACATCCCCGCAGCGGCTCCGAGCAGCGCCCCGACGACGGCGCCGCGGTGGCAGTTGTCGCCGCCGACGTTCGCGTTGGCGATGACGCCAGCTTCGAAATCGGCCGCGTATTTCCACGCGAGGTAAAGCGAAGCCGGGAAGGCGTCGGCGATGTAGCAGGCGGGGCTCACGCGATGGCCGATGACGACTTCATCGGGTTCGCGCGACCATTGGTCGGCCTTGCGCTGCGAGAACCAATCGGTGCCGTGCCGGAGGATCGCTTCGCGGAGATCGGCCCCGGCGAGGGTGTCGCAGAGGATTCTCGCGAGGGCGTCGCCAGCGGCGAGGACTTCGTCGCTCCGATGGGTCAGCGCGATATGCTCCCGCACTGCGGCGCGGACGGCTCTCACGTCCGGAGCGAGGCCTGCGCACAGGACGCCCACATGCGCGAGACCGCCGATGTGGATGTCGCTGCCGGCGCACTTTCGCGGAGCGATGCCGCGGGCGTATGCGGTGAAAAAGTTCCGGTGATACTCTTCCACGTAAGTGTCGCGATGCTGCCCCGGGGTGAGCATGAAGGTGAGGTAGCGCGAGAGGTAATCGGCGGCGTCGTAACGGCCGTTTGCGATGAGCGATTCCGCCAGCACTTTTGCGAGCTGCAGGTTGAGCGTGTTTTCCCCGGCGCGGAGGAACTGATGATAGTGAATGCCGCGCTGGCCCCAGTACTGCGCCTGCTCGCGGAGGATGTCGCCGCGCTCGTTCAGTGGCGTGTATTCGGAACGCCAGAGGATGCTGTCGGCATGCGGGTTTTTCGGTGCCAGGTAGTCGCGCACGATGCCGTAGTCGCGTTTCAATGCGGCGCGGTCGTAATACCAATGAACCGGCATCGCGAGCGCATCGCCGATCAAGGAACCCCACGCGGCTCCGGCGCGTTGATCGGTGGTTAAGGGAGTCATGGGTGTGAGATGCAAGGAGTCGTGAATTTTACCGCCTCGGAAGCGACGCACTCGGACGGGCAGCGCGGTTTTTGAAACCTGAAGGTGTGAGGTCCGCGGCGCGGAATCCGCGATTCATGTCGAGACCGAGCATTTTCCAGTGATGCGCGTGGAGGTCAAAAGGCACCCGGATTCGTTCGTCGAAATCAGTGGGCCAGAGGATGCCGTCGATGGTGCGGAAATCGCGGAAGGTTACATCGACCTCCGCGCCGCGCGTGCTTTCGAGGCCGTTGAGCGTCAGGCGCACGCGCCGGAGTTGTTTGGTCGCGCGGTCGATGAAGAGGAGCACGCGATCTTCGGCGGCGGAGCCGAATCCGGGACGGAGCACGGCGAGCACCTCGTCGCAAGTCGCCTTGTCCACGATTGACTCGCCATTCGGCGCAAGCGTGACACCCGGTCGGTCGAAGTAGAACGGCCCGAGCAGGAACATGGTGTAGGCATCGGCGACGAGCGCGGCGGCGCGCGTGGTTGCGTCGTCATGGGATACTGCCCGGTTGTAGCCGACACTGACTTTGCCCGGCGCGCGGACCACGACTTTCTTTCCCGCCGGGCCGGTGTGCTCTTGCGCGATGACGCGTGGCCCGACGAGCAGCCGCTCCTCCGAATTGCGGCGGAACTTTGTATCCGCAAGCACCGGCTGAAAGCGGGGGCCGAGTGAGGCCCAGCGTCCGTCGTAGCGCACGCTCACGTCGCGGACTTTTGCGAACGCACTCGCACCGTGCGCGCGCTGGGATGCGGCGAGCAACGCCGCGGCTTTGGCGTCGGATTTCGGGATGTCGCGCGTGCAGATTTTCGGCGAGGCGCAGGCGCTCAGGAGACATGCGACCGCGGCGAGCAGGCTGTGCGTAGCGAGCGTGTTCATACGTTTCAGGAAGTGGCGGAAAAATCCGTGGGCGCGCCGACCTGCTCCCACGCGGCGCGCTCGCGCTCGGCGTCGGCGTGCTTTTTGCGCGACTTGTCGTTGGCGTATTTGCCGAGGATGAGACGCAGTGGCGGCGTGTCTGATTCCACGGCCGCGATGATGGCCTGGGCGGCTTTCGCGGGATCGCCGGGCTGTTTGCCCGCCATCGTGTCGAGGAAACGCGCGAACTTTCCGCTCGTGCGATCGTAATCGGCGATGTGGTTCTCCGCGCGTTCGAGCGAACGCGCGATGAAGTCGGTGCGGAACGGTCCGGGCTGCACAATGGTCACTTTGATCCCGAGCGGCTTGAGTTCCGCGGCCAGTGATTCCGAGATGCCTTCGAGCGCCCACTTCGTCGCGCCGTAGATGGAGAAACCCGCGTAGTTCGAAATCACCGCGGCGGCAGAGATGTTCACGATATGGCCGCTGCCTTGCGCCCGCAGGATTGGCAGCGCGGCGCGGATGACTTCCAGCGCGCCGAAGAAGTTCGTGTCGAAATTCCGGGCGATCTGCTGCGCGCCGAATTCCTCCAACGCGCCGACGAGTCCGTATCCCGCGTTGTTTACCACGACATCGAGCCGCCCAAAATCCTCCACCGCCTGAGCGACCACCCTCTTCACCTGCGACGCATCCGTGACATCCAGCGCCAGCGCGCGGCAGGTCTCGGGAAATTGCGCGGCGAGTGCGCGGAGAGCATCGACATCCCGCGCCGTGGCCACGACCCGCTGCCCGCGCGCGAGCACCGCGGCCGCCAGCGCCGCACCGAAGCCGCTGGAGCAGCCGGTGATCAGCCAGACGCGCGATGAAGTGTTTGGTTCGTCCATTGAGTTTCGGTCGGGGAAATGCGTTACGCCTTCAGCTGCCCGGCGGACGTGGAAAAGTGAAGGCGACGCTGGGCACGCGCCGTCCTCATGCCCGCTTCTTCACTCACGTCGAAGGTGCGGAGGCAGACGGCCGTGTGGAGAGACACGAGGTAGCTGTCCGTCGGCGAGGGGTCGGCGCTCAGTTGGATGAATCCGCTCCCATCGATAAGATTGGCACCCAAAGTCTTCGCCCCCGTCCGGGTCGGAATCACCGTGGTCGCAAAGGGTCCAAGCGTGGTAGTGGAAAAACTCCAGAGGAGGCTGCCGACGGGGTCGTCGCAGCGCAGGAGTTGCTCCAACTTCGGCTCGCCGCGAGCGCGTCACCTGGATCAATCGGATGCTCGATTCCCACTCCCTTCCCTCAAAATGCCCACTTTACCGCCACCGCGCCAAACGCCGCGGAATCGAGATCAGTGGAGGAAATTTCGCGAGAGTTTCCGTCGCGCAGTTCCAGTTCGCCGCCGAGGGATACTCCGGCGCGCAGATTCACCCGCCAGTGTTCACCGATGCGCTTTTCCACGCTCGCTGCCACTCGCCACAGGCGCAGTTTCACCTGGCGCACGCCCGCTTCCGTCTCCGCCACTTCCCACGAACTCCCGCCGGGGTAGCCCACCAGCGCCAGCGTCCAGTCGGGACTCGGCCGCCAGCCGATCGCCACCACCGGCGGCGTCGCCTGCACGATCCACCGGTCATTTGGCCGCCAGATGAACCCGACCGCGCCCATCACCTGCGTCTCATCCAGTCCGGAGCTGGCATACACGCCCACCGCGAGATCCAGCCGCGCGCTCCAGCGATAACCCAGCAGGCCGAGGCCCGAAATCGTGAACGCATCCGAGCTTACCGCCTCGAAATCCGTGGCCAGCCCCGGCGACACAAATCCGAGCGCCCACCACTTGGAATCTTTCGGTCGCCAAGCCAGCGCCAGCCGCGCTTTCAGCGATTGCAGATCTTTCGCCCCCAGTCCCTCGCGCCCGCCGAAATCCGCGTGATGCCAAGCGTAATCCACACCGACGCCGATCAGCAGATCGCCCCGTTCCCATTTGCCGAGCGGCAGGATGGCGCGCGTTTCCCACATCTCCAGCCCACCGTTGCCGCGGTCGTAGTCGAGCGTCGCCTGATACGTGGTATCGAGGGTGAAGGCTGGCGACCCAAAGCCGAGCGCGGCCGGATCGATGAACTCGGTGGCTCGCCCCGCGGGCATCGCCGCAAGCAGGCCGAGGAGGGTGGAAAAGAGGTAGCGGGAAGGAGGCATGGGAGCAGTACGTTTTGGCACCCGTCTTGGATGCCTCAGACTGCGGGGCGGTGTCAAAGTAATGGGACAAGTCAGGCCAGCGGAGTGGGGGCCTCCACGCCCGCCAGCAAGACCCTCAAACCCTCGCATGGACGGAAGCCGCGTGGTCAAGATCCGTGTTACTCCCGCTGCCAATCCGCCGTCGTTGTTCTTTGCTAAAAAGGCCGGTGTTTCAGCCCTGTTTCACTTCGTCGAGCGGCTGAAGCTCACAGGCCGCCGGAGCCATCCGCTTTTCCACCTCGCCGGCCTCCGCGAGCACGCGCAGGGCGAGGCGGGCGAGCGCGGTGGTCACGGCGAGCGTCAGCAGCAGCCCGCCGATCCAGGCGAGATATTCCCACGTCTGCGGGTGGCTTTTTCCCTGCCAGATCCGCAACCCGTGCTGGGCGAGCGTGCCGAGGTAGGCGTAGAGGAAAAGGCCGGGGGCCTGGCCGAGCGCGACCCATAGCAGGCAGGTGCGAAAGCGGATGCGGGTGACGCCGTAGAGGTAGTTCAGCAGGCTGGTGGGAAAGAGCGGATGCACCTGGCTGAGGAAGATGATTTTCCAGCCGTCGCGCGCGATGGCGGCGTCGAGCGCGGCCCACTTCGGGTGATCCAGGAATTTTTTCGCGACCCAGCCGCGGCCGACTTTGCGGCTGAGGAAAAAGGCGACCGCCGCGCCGGCGACGTTGCCCGTTAGATTGAGGAAAAAGCCCCACCACAGGCCGAAGAAAAGTCCGCTCCCGACGGCCAGCACGCCGCCCGGCAGGAGCAGCACATTGCACGCGGCGAAGAGCAGCGGGTAGAGCACCGCGCCCCAGAATTCCATCGCGCCGACTTGGCGCTGCAACTCCACGATGTGGGCCGCGACCGGGTAGTGCCGCCACGCCCAGACCACGCCGCCGGCGACGAGCGCGCCGCCGATAAATTGCAGGTAGAACGCGCGTTTGATTTTCGACATGCCGGTTAGGAGGCGTGCGCGTCTTTGGCCAAAACGGTGAGCGTCTCCGCGAGCGCGGTGAGGTGCGCCGGGGTGGTGCCGCAGCACCCGCCGATGAGGCGCACCCCGCTGGCGGCGAGTGCCGGGAGCGCGTCGGCGAAGTCCTGCGGCGTGGCCGGATACGCGAGCCCGCCCGGTGTGCGGGTCGGCAGGCCGGCGCTCGGAAATGCCGCGAGCGGGCCATGCTCGCCGAGCCCGGCGAGCAGGCGCGCGGCGGCGGCGGGGCCGTTCACGCAGTTGATCCCGACCACGTCGGCCTCGGCGGCGCGGAGTTTGGCAAAGGCCGCGGCGAGCGGCGTGCCGTCAGGTAGCCGTCCGTCGTCCGGGCAGGCCAGCGAGGCGATGACCGGGCAGTGGTGCAGCGCGTGTTTCACCTGCACGGCGAGGAGCAGCTCCTCGAGATCGAGGAACGTCGCGAGCAAAATCACCCGCGCCCCGCCGTCGAGCAGCGCCCCGATTTGCGCCGTGAAAACCTCCTCGCGATCCACCCCGCGCGCCTCCGCCTCCGCCGCGCTGATCCCGAGCGGTCCGACGCAGCCGGCCACATGCGCGCCGGTCCCGCGCGCGGCGTCTTTGGCCAGTTGGGCCGCGGACCAGTTCAGCTCGCTCACCCGCCGCCCGTGGCCGTGCGCCGCGAGCCGCACGGCGTTTGCGCCAAAGCTATTCGTCGCGATCACGCGCGCGCCGGCGGCGAGGGCCGCGCCGTGGACCGCGAGCACGGTGTCCGGGCGGCTCACGCACAGCTCTTCAAAACAAGCGTCCGCGGGCACTCCCGCAGCCATGAGCGCCGTGCCCATCGCGCCATCGCCGGGCAGGATGCGGTGCTGCAGTTCATCGAGAAAATCCATGGGAGCCGCGAAATATCCGCGCCCCGCCGAGCGGTGCCGAGCAGAAAAGCTGGGCCTACCAAGTGCTCGGGTCCGGCACCCAGTTCGCCGGCAGCGGCGTGACGTCGATGAGGATCGCGCCGGGCGGGCGCTTCTCGTCGCGCGCGAGTTCCGTGACCACGATCTCGCCGGTCTGCACGCCGTCTTTTCGTTTGTAGCTGAGGAGCAGGCGGCGGTGGCGCGGCTTTGGTCCGGGCGGCGGGGGGGCGAGCAGGCGCAGGGTGCGGATGGGTTGCGGAAAACGCTGGAACAGCTCGATGTCGGTGAGCACGACCTGGTCGGCGTAGCGGTCGAGCTGGCGGACGGCACCGAGGCAATTCGTCATGGTGGGCCAGCCCGGCGCCTCGAAGCCGCGAGTGTGAACGGTGTGCATGCCGCCGAGGGTGATGAAAGCGTTCGCGCCCCCGAGCAGCGCACCGACCGGCAGGGCGAGGCGCACTTTCGCGAGCACCTCGACGCCGAGCAAAGCCAGCGCGGCGTGCAGCGCGAATGTGCCGAAAAAATACTGCGGCCCCGGTGGGATGCGGAGCGCGGTGAAGAGGATGAATTGCAGACCGAGGCACGCCACGAGGATCGCGGGGAAAAGATCGCGCGGGGCCACCGCCGCACCCGCGCGGAAGGCGCGCCAGACGGGCGCGACCCGCAGGAGGGCCGCACCGATGCCGAGCCAGATCACCGGGTAGATGAGCCGCGAGAGCCACATCGCGCCGTCCACCAGCCACGTGGGACCCTCCGGCCGCGCGACGCCGCGCGCGTAGTCGAATCCGGTGAGCAGATTGCCGCCGAGGAAAGGCGCGAGCATCGAAAGATAGCGCGCGCTTTTCACCGGATACTGGACGGTCACGGTGCCCTCGGTGAGTCGCGTCCAAACCACGCCAGCGACCGCGCCGAGATAGAGAAAATGCAGGATGAAAAGCACCGCGCCGATGCGCCAGAGCGCGGCTTTATCCGCGCGAAAATCCGCGCGGTGCCGCCAGAGCAGATACGCGCCGATCGGGACGGCGAGCGGCAGGGCTTGCGGATGATTGATGGGCAGCAGGACGACGCACACGGAGCACAGCCGCAGCGACCACGCGCGCTTTGTTTGCAAAAAATCCGCGAGGGCCGCGAGGGCGAGCGTGCCCATCGGGATGGTGAAACTCGCGTCCCACAGGATGCGGTGAAACGCGACGATGTTCGGCGAAACGACGATTGCCGCGGCGAACCATCCGCGCAGGCCGAGCGTGCGCGCGAGCCACAGCAGACCGACGCTCGTAAGCCCCGCACAGAGCAGACCGCGCAGGACCACGAGGGCGAGCGGGTTGTGCGTGAGGGCGAGGAGCAGCTGATAGATTTGCGTGGGCACCGGCCCGTAGGGGACGCCGAAATTTCCAAACAATCCGGTGTGCGCGGGGATGCGGTCCTGATTGAAGTAAAACGCGTTCGCGATCAGCCGGGGCTCGTCGATCAGCCACGAGACATCGCCCGGCCAAAGCACGACCGGGAGCAAAGCTGCGAGCGCCAGCAGCCAAGGCAGGAATGAGCGCGGGGACGTGGTGATAGCCGCGCAGAGTGGGAAAAGCGGGCGCACGGTGCAAGGGGGGAGAGGAAATTCCGCGGATGTGCTATTTGGGGCGCCGCTCATGAATCTCTCCCGCCCGCTGCTCCTGCTGCTCCTCGTCCTGACGGCTGTCGCGGTCGGCGCGCCGCCCGAGCCGCGCGTCGCGATTCAGCCGCTGGGCGAAGTTCCGGACTGGGGCATCTTCGGGCTCGGCCAAATGGACCGGCGGATCGGCGACGTGGCCGGGCACGAAATCGGGCACACTTTCAATCTGCCGCACGGCGCCACCCCGCGCTGCATGATGAATGACGCTGGCGGAAAGGTGAAGGTCGTGGACGACAGCACGTCCGAGCTTTGCCCCGCGTGCCGGGAAAAGTTGGGCGAATGGGTGACCGGCCGATGAAGGAAATGTCCGTGCGTGCCGCCGGCACCCCGCAGCCGTTGCCGAGCTTCGGCGAAGCGTGCCGGTTTTGGTTGCAGCTCGGTTTCATCAGCTTTGGCGGGCCGGCGGGGCAGATCGCGATCATGCACGAGGAGCTGGTGGAAAGACGGCGCTGGATCAGCGAGGAGCGGTTTTTGCACGCGCTGAACTACTGCATGCTCCTGCCGGGACCGGAGGCGCAGCAGCTCGCGACCTATGCCGGCTGGCTGCTCCACGGCACGCGGGGCGGGTTGGTCGCGGGAACGCTTTTCGTGCTGCCCGCGGCGGTGATTTTGTGGGCAATGAGCTGGGCCTACGTGGTTTATGGCCAGCTTCCGTGGGTCGGAGGAATGTTTTCTGGGTTGAAGATTGTGGTCATCGCGATCCTGGCGGCGGCGGCGGTGCGCCTCGGAAGGAAGGTGCTGCAAAACGGTGTGCTGGCGGGGGTGGCGGTTGCCGCGTTCGTGCTGATCGCCTTATTGCAGATGCCGTTTCCACTTTTGATCGTCGCGGCAGCCGTGTTCGGCTGGTTTGGCGCTCGTCTCCGCCCGGCGACCTTCGGAGTGCTGACCCGCCAGGAGAGCGTTGGAGACATCGGTCCACCGGCCAAACTCGTTCTAATCGCCCGCGGGCTCAAGATTGTGGGCATCGGCGGAGCGCTGTGGGCGCTGCCGTTACTGGGGGTGGGGCTATGGCAGGGTTGGAAGGACACGCTTTTTCAGCAGGGCCTCTTTTTCAGTAAAACAGCCGTCGTGAGCTTCGGTGGAGCTTATTCCGTGTTGACGTATGTCTCTCAGTATTATGTAGATAAGTTCGGATATGTGACCCAGCATCAGTTGCTCGACGGGCTCGGGTTGGCGGAGACGACGCCGGGACCGCTGATCATGGTGCTGCAATTTGTCGGGTTTCTGGGCGCATGGCAGCACCCCGGCGGGCTGTCGCCCCTTTGCGCCGCAACGGTGGGGGCGGCCCTCACCACCTGGGTCACGTTCGTGCCGTCGTTCATCTGGATTTTCCTTGGCGCGCCGTATGTTGAGCGGTTGCGGAACCATTTGCCTCTGGCGGGGGCGTTGTCGGCCATCACAGCTGCGGTGGTCGGCGTGATTGCCCATTTGGCAGTCCAGCTCGGTAGCAAAGTGTTCTGGGCAGAGCCTACGGGCTTTGATTTCCTGGGGGTGCCCCTAGCGGTTATGGCTTTCGTCGGTTTGACGCGCTGGAAATGGGGCGTGATTCCAGTGATCCTGGCTGGCGTCTTATTCGGGATCGGGCGTTTCCTGCTCGCGAGGTGAAATCCGTGGCCGCTGGATCAAGACGGCCAAAAGAGCGATGTCGGAGGGAGTGATTCCACTAATCCGGGCAGCCTGGCCGAGGGTCTCCGGGCGGACGTTTGACAGCTTTTGCCGCGCCTCCGCGCGAAAACCTTCGAGAGTATTGAAGTCGAGATCGGCCGGGATGCGCCTTTCCTCACTGGCGTGAAGCTTTTCGATCGCGGCTTCCTGACGGGAGATGTAACCGGCGTATTTGAGTTCGATCTCCAGCGCCTCCCACCGATCCGCCG